>SFEL01000007.1 GCA_004557245.1 Clostridiales bacterium
TCACCGCAAAATGCTGATTGACACCTTTATCAACGCGATATTCCTGTATGACGATAAAATGCTGATAACCTTTAACTACAAGGACGGCACAAAAACCATCACCCTGGATGATGTGAAAGAAGCCGTAAAGAACAATACCGGTTCGGATTTGGATTGCCTTGGTGCACCATGATGGTGTACAAAAAAGATATGCACCTGAAAAAGCCCAGACGTTGTCTGGGCTTTTTCGTTTCTATAGCGCGTTCGCGACGCGAACGGTCTGCTGTAGATATTTTGGGAGGAATAAACGCTTCTATCCGCAAATTTGACACATAGTTCTCAATTTACCTTATCTCCTCCCTCTGGAGAATACGGGCTGTAGGGTGAAAAACCACGTTTTGTGTTTGAGAAGGCCGCACCTGCCGCCCGCCCGTTAATAAAGAAAAGATTTATTCCGATCAACAATAGGGCCGGATGATTTGGCCGGTGAGGGCATTCTCTTTGACTTATTATCTATATTGGGAATAATGAATGATTTGTTATTGTTTTTTCAGATTATCAGCCCTGTTGACTGATAATATTTTCAATGCTATACTCTATATGGTTAAATTAATAACTATTCTGGAGGATAATCAATGAAAAAGCTCATATCCATTATTATGGTAACTGTCATGGTGCTGTCCATGTCAGCCTGCGCAGCTCCTGCGGCTCAAGAGGCAGCGCCCGCTGAGGAAAAGACCGCTTTTACCGGAAAGTACATTGTAAACGCCCAGTATGTAATGGATCACATGAAGGATGAAAACGTCCTCATAGTCGATGCCCGCGGTGAAGACGCCGCCAAGGGCGGCACCGTTGAGGGCGCCGTCGCGGTTATATGGCAGCAGTTTGCCTCCGTTTCCGACGGAGCAGCCGGCGATCCGATGTGGGGTACTATACTCGACACCGACCGCCTCAGTGCTGCGCTCGGCGCCGCAGGCATTTCCCAGGATAAGGAGATAATACTATTCGCCGCCGCGCAGAATGGCTGGGGCGACGATGGACGTATACTTTGGGAGCTGGTCGCTGCCGGTTTCCCGAATGTCAAGATGGTAGACGGCGGCTATGACGCTTTGGTTGCAGCAGGTGTTCCCACAGTGAAGGGCGCTGCCGCTTATACCCCGGCCGATGTCACCGTTACCGCTATAGATGAAACTCACGTGATAAATACCGACGCTCTTGTTGCCGACTATGACAGTTTCAAGGTAGTAGACGTCCGCGCCGACGAAGAATATGACGGAGGCACTCTTTATGGCGAGGCCAAGGGCGGCCATCTGCCTGGGGCGATTCACATTCGCTTTACCGATCTTTTCAACGAGGACTGCACTCTCAAGAGCAATGATGAAATAAGCGCCATGTTCGAGGAAGCCGGCATTGCCAAGACCGATAAGATAGTAACCTACTGCACCGCCGGTATTCGATCCGCGTACATGCAGCTCATTCTGGAAATGTGCGGCTTTGAGAACTCCATGAACTACGACGAATCCTACTATCGCTGGTGCGCCTGCCAGGATGTAGAGTGATTAAGCAGATACACCTAACGGCCGCCATATGGCGGCCGTTTTTAAAGCACAAGGGAAAACAAATATGTCTAAAAAAAGATGTATAACGGTTCTGCTCTGCTTGCTAACCGCTTCTACGGTCACTGCGTCATTTTTCCTTATCCCAGAATTCCGGAGCCTGGTGACGGGTCTGCTGATGCTCTTTTCCCAGCGCAGCGTTCATTCGTTTCAGGGGGCCATAAACGCATCCGCATTTCCGTTTTTGTATGCCGCTTTTCTTTCCTTCATACAGCGCTTTCTCTGCTGGTTCCCTCCCAGGCAGATAATAGCCGCTGTCTTCTGCCTCGGTATTTTCCCCGGAATGGCTGCCTCCCTCGCGGGCGGCTCGGCAGCATGCCTGCTATGCTATTTTATAGGTAGACTTTTACCTGCCCGGCTGAGAGCGAAAAGGCCTGCAAAGAAAATAAAAGGCTTTTCGGCCTTTGCCATTGGCCTGGGTGTAAGCATTACGTTTTTGGGGTATTCGGGACCCGCATGCTTCCTATTGGGTGCGCTCCGTTTATCATCGCCTGCGCTTCTATGGGGCTGCTTTATCGGAATGCTTTCCGAGGTTGCAGCGTATTCTCTTTTATGCAGCCCATACAGCTCGTTTTTACCGAATAATGTATCAATCGTATTTAGAGTATCAGGTGCAGTGCTTCTATGTGCGGCTTTAATATCTGCGGCCCGAAAAAACTCTGACATCTGACCTTGTAATATTGCCCCTGCATTTTATTCATATTGTCGATAACAGAGCAACCAATATCTATTTAACATATTGGTCAAAGGGCAGGTTTTTTATTATGCTTTTATACGGGGGAGTATAGTATACTATGGGTGTTTTTTTAAAAAAACACAGGACGGCGTTTACCCTGCTCGGCTGCTGCGCAGCGCTCACGCTGCTGTACATGGCCGCCCTTTCCGGAGTATCCGCCGAGGGTGTGCGGGACGCCTTACTGCGATACGGCGACCTGGCGCCGGTGATATACATGTTGCTGTTTGCTGTGCTGCCCGCATTTTTCTTTCCGGTGGCTGTGCTTGCCCTCGCAGGCGGGCTGCTGTTCGGACTGCTGTGGGGCAGCGTATATACTTTCATAGGCGCGGTAATAAACTGTGCGCTGATGTTCTTCCTGGCGCGCCGCATAGGCCGGGAAAAGATACGGGCGCTGGTACAAAGGAAGCTGCCTTCGGTATGGCAGGCCCGGCTGAAAAAGGCCGGCGGGCGGAATGGCTTCCTGCTGCTGATAATACTGCGCCTGATACCGGCGGTGCCCTATAACCTTATTAATTATGCCTTTGGCCTTACGGAAATGCCTTTTGCCGCGTATATGCTGGGCTCCGCCATAGGCATAATACCCGGCACGCTGGTATTTATAAATATAGGCGACAAGGCGCTGGACGTAACGTCGCCATCCTTCCGGATCGCCTTAGGGCTTCTTGTGCTGCTGCTGGCCGTAACGGCGTTCATGAGCAAAAAACTGTTTCCAAACAACGACAAAGATACGAACGGGGAAGTTACTGAATATGGAAAAGACAAATAAAAAGAGCAGACTAAAATGGTGTGTTTTGGGCGTCTTGATAGCGCTTTGCGTAATTTATTTCGCGGTGCCGTCTGTAAACGCATATGTTAACAAGATATCCGCGGTACTGGGCTCGGCCAATGTGGATGCCGTGATAGAGTTCATGCGCTCCTACGGCCCATACGCCATGGCCATATCCTTTTTCCTGATGGTATTTTCGTCGGTAGCCGCGCCACTTCCGGCGTTCCTTATAACCTTTGCAAACGCCGCAATATTCGGCTGGTGGCAGGGGGCCATATTGTCCTGGTCCAGCGCCATGGCGGGAGCTGCGGTGTGCTTCTTTATTGCCCGCGTGCTTGGCCGCGATACCGTTGAGAGGTTTGCAGGCAAGGGCGCCATAGCCAGCGTCGAAGGCTATTTCAGGGAATACGGTTCAAAGACCATACTGGTATGCCGCCTGCTGCCCTTCGTGTCCTTCGACGCGGTGAGCTACTTTGCGGGCCTTACGCCCATAAAGTTCTGGCCGTTCTTCATAGCCACAGGCATAGGACAGCTGCCCGCCACCATCGTTTATTCCTACGTAGGCGGCATGCTGACCGGCGGCGTAAAGTATTTCGTGACGGCGCTCCTGTGCATATTCGCAATAAGCATTATCGTCATGATAATCAAGGGCATGTACAGCAAAAAACACCCCAAGGCCGTTGGGGCGCAGGGCTCCGCGGAGAGCGCCGGGGATAAAAATGAATAGCTCGGGCTGCTTTGGCATGGGATGCCATCAGTGGCTGTCCTTTTCGGGCCTGTTCATGCGGTGCGATAGGGCCGAGGCGGTGTTCTGGCCCGGCTGCGCCCTTATGAACCTTGACCCGGATATACTTCACAAAACCGCCGCCGTATTAAAGCGCACAGAGCCGGAGCTGGGCCTGTGCTCCTGCTGCTGCGGCCAGCCTACGAGGTATCTGTTCCCCGAAAAGCACAGCGCCCGGCGCGACAGGCTGCTAAGTCTGCTCAGGCAAAGGGGCGTGAAGCGGATATACACCGCCTGCCCGAACTGCATGGTACAGATGAGGGAAGCAGACGGCATAGAGGTGATACCCATATGGCGGGCGCTGGCGGAAAACATACGCGCAGAGGATATAAAGGGCCTTGAATGCCCGCTTACGCTGCACGACCCCTGTCCCATGCGCAGCGAGACCGAACAGCAATATGCCGTGCGTAAGTTGCTCAGGCTGTGCGGGGCCGAGGTGCGGGAGGCGGAAAACAGCGGCGGCAGGACGCTCTGCTGCGGCAACTATCATATGATGAGGGCCACCGACCCGGACAAGTCAGCCGCAATGAGGCAAAGGAGGATATCGCAGTTCCGTAAGGATACGGCGGTTGCGAGCTATTGCGAGGGCTGCCTCGACGCATTCAGAAGCGAGGGCTTGGAGACGGTGCATGTGCTGGAGGCGCTGTTCGGCAAGAGCAAAAGGCGGGGCTGGGGCAACAGGATAAGGTTTACCCTCGGCATAGGGAGATAACAATGGATAAGCTCAGGCTGATAATGGACTGCGACTGCACCATGGGGGTGCCGGGCTGCGACGTGGACGACGGCCTTGCGCTGCTGTATGTGCTGGGCTGCCCGGAGGCAGAGCTGCTGGGAGTAACCTGCTCCTTCGGAAATAACACGCAGGATACGGTATACCGCAACACAAAGCGGCTGCTCAAGGAATGGGGAAGGGAGGATATACCCGTGCTTCGGGGCGCGGACAGCCCCAAAGAGCGGCGCAGCGAGGCGGCGGAGTTCATGAGTGCAGCGGCAAGGGAACTGGGCGGCGGGAAGCCGCGGCAATCGCTGCTTCCCGAGATAGCCGATGGGGAGAAGTACGTAAAACATATATACGATACATATTTCAACGCCCGGGTGTTGGAAAACCCATAGATGAGGAGATATACAGATGAAGAAGCTTTTAACCGGCCTGCTTATGCTCATTATGGCGCTGAGCCTATGCGCCTGCGCAAAGCCTGCGGAACCTGCGGCAATAGACCTTGAGAGCGCAGGATGGGACGCCATAGTCGAGGCGGCAAAGGGCAGTACGGTTACCTTCTACGGCTGGGGCGGCGATGAGAACCGCAACAACTGGCTGAACACCACCGTGGCGGATTATCTCAAGAAAAACCATGACATTACCCTCCAAGTGGTGGGCATGAACATAGACGATATACTTGCAAAGCTTTCCGGCGAAAAACAGGCCGATACCCAGTCCGGCTCCATAGACATTATATGGATAAACGGCGAGAACTTCTACTCCGCCAAGGAAAACGGCCTGCTCTGGGGGCCTTTTACCGATAAGCTGCCCAACATGGCCGCGTATATCGACACTCAGGACCCGGAGACCTTGAAAGACTTCTGCATGCCAATTGAGGGATTCGAGGCCCCCTACGGCAAGGCACAGATGGTGCTGTACAACGACAGCGCGGTAACCCCCGAGGCTCCTGCGTCGGCGGAGGAATTTCTCGAATACTGCAAGAAGTATAAGGGCAAGGTAACGTATCCCGCACTGCCCGACTTTACCGGCAGCGCTTTCGTAAGGAACCTCATATACGAGCTCTGCGGCTGGGAGCAGTTCCAGGACATGGCCGCCGACCGGGATACCGTAAAGGCCGCCATAGAACCCGCACTTACCTACCTTCGGGAGCTGAATCCCTATCTCTGGAACGAAGGCAGGACCTTCCCGGAATCCTCCACCGCCGTTGATGCTATGTTTGCTGACGGTGAGCTGGTGTGCTCAATGAGCTACAGCCCCTTCGCGGCAGCTACCGGAATAGATAAGGGAACATATACCGAAACTACCCGCACCTTCGTATTCGATAAAGGCACCATAGGCAACACCAACTACATGGCCATAGCATTTGATTCCCCCAACAAGGCGGGGGCCATGGTGGTAATAAACGCCATGCTGTCTCCAGATCTGCAGCTCACTCAGTATTCTGAGCTCCGCACCCTGCCCGTGGTGGCTGCTGACAAGCTGAGCGATAAAGAAAGGGCCGCGTTTGACGCTGTGGATCTCGGCAAAGGAGTACTTTCACAGGCGGAGCTTCTTGCTCACCGCCTGCCGGAGATGCCGGCAAACCTCGTTCCCATCATAGAGGACATATGGCTTACCGACGTCGTGAGCCAGTATAACAACTGAGATTTTTCCTCCAATAGTATTATAAACACAGGACGGCGCGGCCCAAAATATGCCGCACCGTTTTGTGGTATCAAAGGGTACAGATGAGAAACAGCAAGCTGACGCCTGTAATACTGCTGCTGCCGCTTATGGCCGTGACGCTGACGGTAATTATCGCCTGCGTAAACGTGCTGCTGCAAAGCCTCGGCTATGTTCCGGCCTTTGGCCTGACGAAGATAACGCTGGGATATTACAGGGAAGTGTTCAAACGGCCGGAATTTCTGAGCGCACTATGGGTGAGCCTGAGAATAGCCTTTGTTTCGGCGCTGCTGGCGGCGGCGCTGGGCACGCTGCTGTGCGCGGCGCTGGTGAAGCGCAGGGCGGGGAGCGGCATGCTGTACACGGTACGCTTCCCCATACTGGTGCCCCACACGGTGGTTGCGCTGTTCATCATGACGCTGCTGGGCCAGACAGGTATTGTCGCACGCGCAGCATATGGCCTCGGGCTGATGGCGGACTGCAGCCAGTTTCCACAACTGCTGTTCACGCCGGACTACGGCGGCGCCATAGCCGGATATCTCTGGAAGGAGATACCCTTCGTGGCGTACTATACGCTGGCGCTGATGGCGTCGGTTTCCGATACATTGGGCGAGGCGGCGGAAAACCTTGGCGCATCGCCCTTGAGGCGCTTTTTCTCGGTGACGCTGCCCATGAGCCTGCCCGCCGTATCAAAGGCTGCGCTCATAATATTCATATATGCCTTCGGCGGGTATGAGCTGCCTGCGCTGCTGGGCTCCACGCTGCCCAAGGCGCTGCCTGTGCAGGCGTACATAACATACTGCAGCCCGGATCTTTTGCAGCGGCCGCTGGCAATGGCAATGTTTGGGGTGATACTGATGCTTTCTGTGCTCATGGCGGCGCTGTACAGCCTCGGAATACGGCGGCTAATAAAGCGGCTGGGAGGCGAAGCATGAAGAGGGGAAGGCTTTTAAAGTCGGTGCTGTGGCTTACGGCGGCGTGCATAATGCTGCCCGCCATAGTGCTGCTCATATGGTGCTTTGCCGCCCGGTGGCCTTGGCCCGGGATACTGCCGGAAAGCCTGTCGCTGCGGACGGTAAAGGAGCTTATCTTTGGCTCGGCCAAGCTGCCTGAGCTGCTGCTGAGCAGCATATCGCTTTCCTTCGCGGTGGCGGCCATAAGCACTACAATAGGCATAGCCACAGCCCGGGCTACCGAGCTGTATGAATTCCGGGGCAAGGGGCTGATAAGGTTTTTCAGCCTTTTGCCGCTGCTGGTGCCGGGTACGGTGCTGGCAATAGGCGCCCAGATAATGCTGCTGAAGGTGGGCCTCGGGGACAGCATAGCGGGGATCATACTGATACACACCGTGGCTTCCGTACCATACTGCATAACCATAATGACAGACGTTACGGCGGCACTGGGCGATAAATTTGAGGAGCAGGCGGCTACGCTGGGCGCAGGGCCGTTCCGGGCATTTTTCGAGGTGACGCTGCCAAACCTTATGCCCGGCATAATGAGCTCGTTTTCCATGGGATTCATAATTTCCTACAGCCAGTATTTTACCACTCTTATAATAGGCGGCGGCAGGATAAATACCATATCACTGGTGCTGGTGCCGTATATCCAGGGGGGAGACAGAAGCCTGGCGTCTGTGTACGCAATGGCATTCACCCTATCTGCCCTGGGAGTATTCGCAATATTGGAGCTGCTGATATATAATGTTAACAAAGGAGGCAAAGGAGCCGATGCTTGAGGTAAACGGCCTTTTTGTGGATATAAAGGGTCAGCCCATACTGAAGGGCGTTGACTTTTCGGTGAAGAGCGGAGAGCTTATGGGGCTCCTCGGGCCCTCCGGCTGCGGCAAGAGTACGCTGCTGAAGGCTGTAGCCGGCATACTGCCCCCTAAGAGCGGCAGCATACTCATAGGCGGGGAGGACATGGCAAATGTTCCGCCCCACAAGCGGGGAGCCGTCATAGTTTTTCAGGATATGCGGCTGTTCCCGAATATGACGGCGCTGGAAAACGTGGCCTTCCCCATAAAGATGCAGGGAGTGCCGAAAAGGCAGAGGCTGGAGCAGGCGGAGCAGCTGATGAAAAGCGTACAGCTGTGCGGCCTCGAAAGCAGAAGGATAAATGAGCTTTCGGGCGGGCAGCAGCAGCGGGTTGCACTTGCCCGCGCGCTGGCGGCTCAGCCAAGGCTGTTGCTGCTGGACGAGCCGTTTACGGCGCTGGATAATGAGCTTAAGGAGGAAATACGCGCGCTGGTGCTGGAACTGCATAAGAAGTTCAGGACTACTACCGTGCTTGTCACCCACGACAGGCAGGAGGCCTTCGCCATGGCGGACAGGATAGCGGTCATGAGGGATGGCCGCGTAATGCGGCAGGGGGCGCGGGACGAGATGGCCGCGCACCTCGGGAATAAGGAGGGCGAGGCATGAAGGACGCCGTTATATGCTTTACGAGAGTGCCTGTGCCGGGACATACCAAGACGCGGCTCATGCCGCTGCTTGCCAAAGAACAATGCGCGGAGCTGCACACCGCGTTTTTATACGATATTTCAGAGGTGTGCGGCGAATTCGGCTGCGACACCTTCATATGCTTTGAGGAGGGCGCCGGCTGGCAGGCATTGCGGGGCATATTCCCTTATGCCGTCAGCATGCTGCCCCAGCGGGGCGATGGCCTTGGAGAGAGAATGTACAACGCCATAAGGTCGGTTCTCGCGATGGGCTACGGCAAATGCGTGCTCATAGGCAGCGACATACCCGAAATAACGGCCGCCCATCTCCAAAGCGGATTTGACGCGCTGGAGAGCGCAGACGTTACCCTCGGACCGACGGAGGACGGAGGATATTACCTCGTGGGCATGAAAAAGCCAAACAAGGCGGTATTTGAAAAGCAGGAGTATGGAACCGACAGCGTATACGATAATGCGGTTGCCGCCGTGAAGGAGGCAGGGCTAAGCTTTGCCCCGGCTATGATGTGCCGCGACGTGGATACGCCACAGGACCTTATGGAATTAAAAAAAAGACTTTGCGGCAAGAGCAGCCGCACTGCGCAATGTATAGATAAAATACTTTAAAAGGAGGCGCGAAAATGCTAAAGGAAAAACAGCTGAGGGATTATGTCAACGGCTACAGCTTTCAGAACGCAATGGGCCTTCGCGGGTACGAGGAGATAAACCTCTTTCCGTTGGGCTGCGGCGAGTACAACTTAAATTATTCCTTTGTGCACCCAATCACCGGTAAAAGGCTGGTGCTGAGGGTGAGTACGGCCAGCCAGATGCACCTTGAGCGGCAGGCGGAATATGAGTATTTCGCATTGAAGGACCTTGAACCATCAGGCCGAACGCCAAGGGCAGTATTCTGCGATGACTCAAAAAAACAGTTGCCTTACGGCGTGACCGTCATGGAATGGCTGCCGGGCGCTCCGCTGAACTATCAGAGGGATATGGGGACGGCGGCGGAGATACTTGCGGACATACACAGCCTGAAGGTGCCGGAAAGCACCCGGATAATCAGGCGGGAGGCCCCGGCACAGGGCATATACGACGAGTGCCTCGCTATGGCGCAGCATTATCTCGAATGGGATAGGGCGGATAAGCGGGTATGCGGGCTCATAGATACGCTGATAACCGAAACGGGCGGGCTGCCCCTCAAGAAAACGTCGGGTGCGCCGTTATGCATAGTCAATACCGAGCTCAACTCCGGCAATTTCCTGATAAACTCCGACAGCAAAAGCTACCTTATCGACTGGGAGAAGCCGCTATTAAGCGAGCCGGCCCAGGATCTTGCCCACTTCCTCGTGCCTACCACTACCTTCTGGAAAACGGATACCATACTTACACCGGAGGAAATAGCGACCTTTGCGGATAACTACATAGCCGCCGTGGGGGACAGAATGGACACCTCGACGGTAAGGGAGCGGCTGCCGCTGTTCTTTAAAGTGACCTGCCTGAGAGGCATAACCTGGTGCGCCATGGCCATGCGCGAATATTCGGAGCCGGGAAGGGCGCTGAGAAACGAAATTACCTTCAAGAAGATACAGGCGTATCTGGCGCCAGACTTCTTGAGCAACATACTTGAGAATTACGTGAGGAAGGACTTCCTGTGCGGCAGGGCTTAAAGGTATCGCTGATAATACCGGTCTACAACGAGAGCGGCAAGATAAGGGCCTGCATGGACAACATAGCAGGCGTCGACGGTTTGCACGAGGTCATATTCGCAGACGGAGGCAGCACTGACGGCACGCCGGACATTATAGGCGGGAGATACCGGGTGCTTAGATGCGGCAAGGGAAGGGCAAGGCAGATGAATGCCGCTGCAAAGGAGGCCGCCGGGGATATACTGTGGTTTTCCCACTGCGACAGCCTGCTGCCCAAAGACGGTGCGGAGGAGATAATCGCCGCCGTGAACGCAGGGGCCCGCTTCGGCTGCTTCCACATAGGGTTTGATTACGACGGGCCGTTCATGGGCTGCAACACGCTGAACTCAAACCTGCGGGCGCGGCTGTGGCATATCGCCTTCGGGGATCAGGGAATATTTATGGATAAAGACCTTTTTTTCGAGGTAAATGGATTTCCGGACCTGCCCATAATGGAAGACTATGAGCTTTCGCGCATCATGAAACGGAGAAGCGAAAAGCTGTATCTGCTGCCAGGCAGGATAATCACATCCGGGCGGAGGTATAACAGGCGCAGCCCAATCATAACCATGTGGCAGATGTTCCATCTCAGGTGCCTGTACAGGCGGGGCGTGGACATAGAGGAGATCGCCCGCAGATACAGGGATATAAGATGACGAAAACGGGAAGGCGGGAGCCGTTGCGGGAAAAATCGCTGAATAGGGGCAAATTTTCACTGCAAAGAAAAGCTTCCGCCGTCCTTTTGTATTATTGTATCTACATTTTCTATTACTCGTCTTTCAATATTTGTAATTTGAATTTCCCAAATGTATGCGTTAGATGGTAATATAACACGGAATGCCTAAGAGAGGTATGTTATATGCGCGAAACTGTCATTAAAGATCTGTCCTTCTCCTATCCGGGAACGGACAAGCTGGTGCTGAAGGATATAAATATGTACGTAGCCGAGGGCGAGTTCGTATCCATACTCGGCCAGTCGGGCTGTGGCAAAAGCACACTGCTGCGCCTTCTTGCCGGTCTGGAAAAGCAGACTTCGGGAGAGATACTCATAGATGGAAAGCCCTTCTCAGGTCCCAGCCTCAGCCGCGGCGTGGTATTCCAGGATTACGGCCCGTTTCCTTGGATGACTGCCGGAGAAAACATAATGCTGGCCCTTAGGCAGCGCTTTCCCGAAAGGAACAAAAAAGAGCTCAGGGAGGTCGCCGTCAATATGCTTCAGTCCGTGGGCTTGGACAAGGGCGTATATAACAAGCTCCCAAAGGAGCTTTCCGGAGGAATGAAGCAGCGCTGCGCCATAGCCAGAGCCTTTGGCATAGACCCGCCCATACTTCTAATGGACGAGCCCTTCGGCGCGCTGGACGCGGTGACAAGGGCAAGGCTTCAGGACATGGTGCTGGAGCTGTGGCGGAAGCAGGAGCCCAAAAAGACCGTGTTTTTCGTCACCCACGATGTAGACGAAGCCATACTCCTTTCCACTAAGATCTTTGTACTGGGCCAGTCTCCAAGCAACGTGATATTCAGCTGCGATATACCTTCAGACGGGCGGCCTACCCGCGAGACCCAGTTTGAGGATCCCAAGTTTCTCAATCTGCGCAATACCCTCATACGCTACATCAACCAAGACGTTGCGTCCAGAATAAGCTGAGCATGACCGGGCAAAAGCCCGATATGCATATAACAATAATATAAGGAGAAAAACAATGAAAAAGCTCTTTGCTGTGCTCATGGCTATGGCTATGGTAGTATCCATGGCAGCCTGCGCTGCCCCCGCGGAGACGGAAGCCGCTCCCTCTGCGGATGTCGAAATGAAGTATATGACCGCCGATGAGACCGAGGCCGTCCTCGGCAACGCCGACTACGTCATCGTTGACGTCCGTAAGGCCGCCGACTATGCCGAAGGCCATATTCCCGGCTCCGTATCCGTTGACATGGACGCTGCCGTAAACGGCGACACCGCTGCGGGCGAGGCCGCCATGAAAGCCGCCTTCGATGGTAAGGACAGCACCCTGATACTGGTCTGCTACTCCGGCAAGAAGTACGCTCAGGCCTCCACCAACGCCCTGTCCGCCATCGGCTACGATATGAGCAAGGTATTCACACTCCAGGATGGCTTCAACAATTGGAAGGAAGTCAAGGCCGACAAGATCGAGGCCGCCGCAACCGAGACCGCTGCCAAGGAAGTGCCCGAGACCAGCGTAGTGCGCTGGAACTACGGCACCAGCGGAAATATTCTCGTGTTCATAGCAGAGGAGAAGGGCTATTTCGCTGACGAAGGCATATCCCTCGAGATCGTTCCCGCCACCGCCAACGCTGACGCCATGCAGCTGCTGGCCTCCAACAAGGTAGACGTCGTTTCCAACTCCGGCACCAGCAATCCTCTTCAGCAGATTGCTTCCGGCGTTGACCTCACCGTCTTCGGCGGCCACATGGTAAACGGCTGCATGCCCGTTATCGCCAGGACCGGCACCGAGTGGAAGGGCGTAGAGTCCCTCATCGGCAAGAAGTTCGCCTGCAACCCCAGCTATTTCGCCTTCACTGGCGCCGTAATGGATCTGGGTTATGACAAGCCCCTCGAGGCCCTCGAATGGATATCCTACACCAACTATAACGACGCTGCCGCTGCTGTACTCAAGGGCGAGGTAGACTTTGCACTCCAGGGCACCGGTCAGAACCTCTCCGCCTCCACCACCGAAGGAATCGAGATCGTCTGCTATCAGAGCGACATAATGCCCAACTACTCCTGCTGCCGCATGGTAGCCTCCACCGACTTCGTTAAGAACAACCCCATCACCGTAAAGTGCATCCTGAAGGCTCTTATGCGCGCCCAGGCCGACTATGAAGCCAACAAGGAAGAAGCCGTGAAGCTGATGGCCAAGAAGATCGAAGCCAGCGAGGAGTATGTAGCCGCTTATATGCTCAATGATCACTATACCGTAAGCGTAGACCCCCTGAAGAACTCCGTGATCCGCGCCTGGGGCATACTGGACAAGACCGGCTTCCTCAGCGAGACCGCCAAGAATATCAATATAGAGGATCACATCAATACCGATCTGTATGAGCAGGCTCTGGCAGAGGCCAAGGCCGAGTACGGCGCGGAGAACCCCGATTTCTATGCCGGCCTTGAGTCCTTCTATGCTGAGAACGACAAGTAACCAATAGCCGCTCTGGAGACGACACCTATGGAAAAGACGAAGGCGTTTTTAAAAAAATACTGGGGCACGATACTCATATATGCCGCACTGATACTGTTCTACTGGGCAATGACGTCTAGCGGTAAGTTAAACGCGTATCTGTTCCCGAAGATAGGCGCCATAGGCAGGGCTTTTTACGACAACAGGGATAATATGCTGGTAAACCTCGTGTCCTCAATAGGCATGATGATACCATCCATAATCATCTCCATCGTCGTTGCCCTTTCCATAGGCACTCTGCTGGGTCTGCACGCAAAAATAAGGGATGCGTTGCACCCGGTCATATATGCCTTCAGCGTGATACCCTCCATACTTCTTTCCCCCTTTGCTCTGCTGTTGGCACCCACCTTCAGGGCGGCGTCCATATTCCTCATAGTATACGGCTCCTTCTGGTCTACCCTCTTTGCCACCATAACCGGCATAATGACCATAGACAAGCGGTATCTTGACAATGCGTCGACGCTGGAGCTCAAGGGGTTCAAGAAGCTGTTCAGGGTGATACTGCCCGCGGCCAGCCCCTCCATACTGGCGGGCTTCGTCAATTCCCTCCGCAGCACCTTCGTAATGCTGGTATACGCGGAGATGTACGGCGCTCAGTACGGCATGGGCTTCTTCGTAAAGAAGTATTCGGAATTTGGCATATACGAAAACGTCTGGGCAGGCTTCATATTCATGGTAGTGATACTCGTTATCGTGATGCAGCTCTTTGAAAAGCTGAAGAAGCGGCTGCTGAAGTGGACTATTGGTTAAGCGCAGATTTGTATTAAAAAACGGTATGCGGACCGCTCTTACGGTTCGCATATTTGCTATGGGCCCGAAAATGATAGATACAGAAAGAGGCAAGCCGCATGAAGATAACCAGCGCAGATGTAATGCGGCTGCCCAGCGGCAGCGCCGGCAGTTCCAGGGGTGCGTGGTTGCCGGTGCTGGTGCGGGTAAATACCGATGAAGGCATAAGCGGCGGGAGAGAGGATATTCGGCAGGCAGGGCTGCCTGCAAATACGACTGGCAGCCGGTGAATGGCAAATATAAGGTGCCGGACCTGTCCGGAATAGGTCAGGAGCCCGCCGAGGAAACGCTGGCCCACTGCGAGATAGTGAGGATAGACCAGTACAGGCCGTACATGAAGTGACATCAGTAATTACAGGAGGCTACACAGTGGATCACAGTGCATTGCGCCATCAGGCAGAAGACACGGTAGGCATCGTAATATACCCTGTAAAGGCAGGCAGCGAGATAGCGGTAAAGGATATAGTTACGGAGGAAATATCATGCCTTACCGTCCGCGAGGACATTCCAATATTCCACAAAATAGCCCTGAGCGGCATGGTTGAGGGGCAGGATGTAGTGGAATACGGTCAGGTAATAGGCAGGGCCACGGCGGATATTCCCGCAGGCGGCTATGTACACATACATAACATCAGGACAAAGAAATGGTGACGGATATGAAGGATCTCAATATTTGGGCTTATAGGCGGGAAAACGGCAGCCTTGGCGTGCGCAATTACGTTCTTCTGCTGCCGCTGGATGCGGTATCGAGCCAGATATGCCGCGGCGTAAACAGCCTTATAAACGGCACGAAGACATTTTACCACCCTTACGGCAGGATGCAGTTCGGCAAAGACCTGGAGCTGCACTTCCGTACCCTCATAGGCACGGGCTGTAACCCCAACGTAGCTGCCGTTATAGTTGTGGGCATAGAGCCGGAATGGACAAAGGTAATAACCGACGGCATAGCAAAGACAGGTAAGCCTGTGGCGGGCTTTTCATCCTCCGGCAACGGCGACCTCAGGACCATCGAAATGGCGGCCCGCAAGGCCATGGAATTCGTGCGTTACGCCACCGGCCTCAGGCGGGAGGAAGCGCGCCTCAGCCAGCTTACCATAGGTCTGAAATGCGGCGAGTTGGATACCACCTCCGGCTTTGCCAGCAACCCGGCCGTGGGCGTCGTGACCGAACGGCTGATCTCAAGCGGCGCGACTATTATGTTCGGCGAGACCCCGGAGCTTACCGGCGCAGAGCAGGTGCTGGTGAACTCCTTTGAAAAAGATGAGCTCAGGACGGAATTCATGAAGGTATACAAGTCGTACTTTGACTTTATACTTTCCCAGGGGGTGGACCTTCTCGGCTCCCAGCCCAACAAGGGCAATATCGCCGGCGGAATATCCACCATTGAGGAAAAGGCCATGGGCAATATACAAAAGATAGGCCGCGCGAAGATACACGGCATACTGGATACCGCCGAGGCCCCCGGGGAGCCCGGCTTGTACTTCATGAATACCTCCTCCGCCGCGGCAGACCTGCTGACGGCCATGGCTGCGGCAGGGGCTGCGGTGCAGCTGTTTACTACCGGCAAGGGCAATAACGTAGGCACCGCGGTATCCCCCGTGATAAAGATATGCGCCAACCGCGAAACCTGCGAAAATTCCGCAGAAAACATAGACGTAGACATAAGCGGCATAATATACGGCGGAAGCTCGCTTTCAAGCGGCGCTGACGCCATAATGGAATGCATGGCACGCGTATGCTCTGGCGAGTATACCTCAACCGAGATGCTTTTCCACGAAGAATTTGCCCCTACCCGGCTCTTCTCCCAGTCCTGACTGACTTACTGCCGCACGCGGGAGCGCCGTCAGGGCAGCTCCCGCGTGAATTTTTTTATCGCCGGCAGGGCGTATGCTGCCATAAGCAGCTCAGTGGCAGGCATGGCGAACCACCCGACAAAGGAACAGGTTGTATTGAATAAACCGGTTTAAGAAGTGCTTTACAACAATACGAAAAAATATTATAATATTCACATCATATAATCATAATATCATTAAAGTATCACAGACAATGCATATTTTTCCAATCACTTCACAAACTGCGAAGGAGCAGTGTATGGAATTTCTGGCCCATATTTCTGATGACGGCAGAAAACAGACAGTACAGGAGCATCTTGAAGGGACGGCGCAGCTTTGTTCCGAGTTTGCTGCGGAATTCGATGCGGCGGAGCAGGGGTATCTCGCAGGAATATCACACGATATAGGCAAATATACAGAAGCTTTTCAGCGGCGTTTATACGGCGGGCCTAAGGTCGACCATGCGACGGCCGGCGCGATTGAGTGCGCGAATGCAGGCTCAGGGCAGGCCGCCGTATGTGTGATAGGCCATCACAGCGGATTGCCGGACCTGGGTAATATTAGAACAGACCAGCCCGGCGACGCTACATTTTACGGACGAATAAAAAAAGGGCTGATGGGCGGCATTGAGCCTTACAAAGACAACTGGTCCGGCAAACTGCCCAAGACCGCGCCTGCACCTGCTTCCGCGCGAAGTGGCTTTTCCGGCGCCGCATGGACGAGAATGTTGTATTCCTGTCTGGTAGACGCAGACTATCTGGATACGGAACGCTTCATGCAGCCGTATAAGTTGTCTCGCGGCGGTTATGACGGTATGGAACGACTGCTCGGAAAGCTGGAAAAACACATAGAAAAATGGGCGAATCCGGAAAATGAAATGAACAAGTATCGTTGGGAAATACTTTCCGAATGTCTGCGATGCGGCGAAAAACCCAAAGGTATTTATACGCTGACGGTGCCTACGGGCGGAGGCAAGACGGTATCGTCCATGGCATTTGCGCTGCGCCACGCTGTGGCCCACGGCATGAAGCATATAATATATGTCATACCATACACGTCAATAATCGAGCAGAACGCGGCGGTATTCAAGGAAATACTTGGAGAAGATAACGTGCTGGAGCATCATTCCGGCAAACTTTATGAGCTGGAGGACGCATCCTCTCCGGCGCAATACCGCCTTGCGATGGCTACTGAAAACTGGGATATGCCCGTAATCGTCACTACCGCCGTGCAATTCTTTGAATCCTTCTATTCCAATAGGTCCTCAAAATGCCGAAAACTGCATAATCTTGCAAATAGCGTGATAATCTTCGATGAGGCGCAGATGCTGCCCACCTGCCATCTTCAGCCGTGCGTGGGAGCTATAGCTGAGCTGGTACGGCACTTCGGCGCTACGGCGGTGCTTTGTACGGCAACGCAGCCGGTGCTGGGAGATATATTTAAACGATTCGGCTGGTCGGAGAACATCCCCGAGCTTTGCCCGGGTACTCAGGCGCTATATGAAAAATTCCGGCGCGTATCCTTTCGCAATGCAGGCGGGCTTTCAAATGAAATGCTCGCTGGAGAACTCAAAAACAGCAGGCAGGTGCTCTGTATAGTAAATTCGCGCAGGGCTGCGCAGGAAATATATGACATGCTGCCCAAAGAAGGGGCTTATCATCTCTCAACCTTGATGTATCCGGCCCATAGACAGAGGGTGTTGAATGAGATAAGGCAGCGGTTAAAGGAGGGCGCAGTTTGCCGGGTGTTGTCCACTTCCCTTATCGAAGCAGGGGTGGACGTTGATTTCCCCACCGTATACCGGGAAATGGCGGGGCTGGATTCCATATTACAGGCGGCAGGGCGCTGTAACCGAGAGGGACGAAGAAGCAGCGCTGAAAGCATCGTTGCTATATTTGAGAGCGAATATACATCCCCGTTGCTTATTAAGGACAACATAGGCGCAGCAAACGAGGCCCTTGCAGGCGGTGCCGATCCCGGACTGCCGGAGACAATAACGAAATATTTTTCATCGCTGCGCGACATTATAGGCGATGGCACCGATAAAGCAGAAGTGGTAAAGAAGTTCGAAAGGGGAATATCCGGCTGTATGATGCCGTTCGATTCCGTGGCGCAGGGTTTCCACATGATCGATAATAACACAAAGACTGTATATATACCGTTGGAAGAAGGTGCGGCTATAGCGGAAAAACTGAAATCGGGTTTTGCAACGCGCGAGGTATACAGAAAGGCAGGCCGCTACGGAGTAAACGCGTATGACATACAATACCGCAGGTTACTGGACGCCGGAAATATAGAGCCGCTGGACGAAAACAGCGCGGTGCTTGTAAACATGGAATTATACGATAAGAATACAGGCCTATCACTTGATTGCGAGCAAGAAACGGGATTTTTTATATAAATAAGGAAGGGGGCATGAGATATTGTCTGTAAAGATCGAGGTCTGGGGCGATTATGCGTCGTTTAACCGCCCCGAGATGAAAGTGGAACGTGTTAGCTATGACGTTATGACGCCGTCCGCCGCCCGTGGCATACTGGAGGCCATATACTGGCATCCGGGGTTGCGGTGGCAGATAGACCGTATATATGTCCGCGCACCTATCCGTTTCACCAATATACGGCGCAACGAAGTAAAGGACAAGCTTAATTCCAGAAAGGCGCGCACAGTTATGGAGCAGTGCAGAGGCGAGCTGTATCTTGCAACGTCCGAGAGCATACAGCAGCGTGCTGCGATGGTGCTTCGGGATGTCCGATATGTCATTGAAGCGCATTTTGACATGACGGAAAATGCGGCGGAAGGGGACAATCCGGGCAAATTTCAGGATATCATAAAGCGCCGGGCGGAAAAGGGGAAGTTTTACCACCAGCCCTACTTCGGAACGCGGGAATTCCCGGTTAACTTCAAACTGTGCGATGGTATGCCCGAATGTCCAAAGGAACTGTTGGGAGAAAAGGATCTGGGCTGGATGCTGCTGGATATGGATTACTCGGATCCTTCGGACATAAAGCCGGTGTTTTTCCGCGCGGTAATGAAGGATGGGGTACTTGATGTGCCTCCGATGAGCGGCAAGGGGGTGGCAAGATGATACTTCAGGCTTTGACGAGGCTGTATGAGGATATGGCTGACCGCGGCGATATAGCCCGGCAGGGCTGGGGGCCCGAAAAGATAAGCTATGCTCTTTGTATAGACGGGGACGGAAGACTGACGCAGATATTGCCGCTGA
Source organism: Clostridiales bacterium (assembly GCA_004557245.1). GTDB lineage: Bacteria > Bacillota > Clostridia > Christensenellales > CAG-138 > SFEL01. Next base: position 19,423 of record SFEL01000007.1, read on the forward strand.
TTAAAGAAGAACAGACGGGTAAAAAGACTGTGCTGCGGCCAAGGATAATGGAGCTTCCGGCGGCGGTAAAGCGAGCAGTAAATATACTGTCGAATTTTCTTTGGGATAATTCTTCTTATTTGCTTGGCTTTGATGGCAAAGGCAAGCCGGAACGCAGCAAGGAATGCTTTGACGCCTGTGCAAAGCTGCATCACGATCTTCTCGACGGGGCGGATTCGGAAGCGGCGAAAGCCATACTTAACTATTTTGACAACTGGCAGCCTGAAAATGCTGCCGAACATCCTGCCGTCAAAGAGTATTATGACGAGTTGATAAAGGGTGGCAATCTGATATTCAGGGTAAACGGCGTATTCCCGCAAAATGACGAGGTCATATGCCGTGCATGGCAGGAGCATTACGATTCTGATGATGGCGAGAAGATGCAGTGCCTGATAACTGGCAGAGAAGATAGCATTGCGCGATTGCATCCATCTATAAGCGGCGTCAAAGATGCCCAGTCCAGCGGAGCGGCAATAGTATCCTTCAATGCACCGGCCTTTTGCTCATACGAAAGGGAGCAGGGAATGAATGCACCGGTAGGAAAATACGCCGCCTTTGCTTATACCTCGGCTTTGAATCACCTTCTTGCTGATAAGGACAACGTCCAGCATATAGGCGATACTACGGTAGTCTGCTGGGCGGAGGGAGCAGAGCCGCAGTACGATGCTTTCGCCATGGGGGCGCTGTTTGGGGGCGAAGCGCCGGCAGGCTATACAGAGGAAGACGTGCGGGCGATAGTCAAACGTCTTGCGGAGGGTAAACCCTGCGAAGAGCTCGATCTCCACCCGGACAGGACGTTTTACATACTGGGCCTCGCGCCTAACGCGGCGAGGCTTTCGGTAAGGTTTTTCCTGCGAGATACCTTCGGCCGGATAATGAAAAACATAAACGAACACAACGAGCGAATGGAAATAATACGGCCGGCAAACGACAACTATGTCACCTTGCCCATGTGGGCGATGCTGCGGGAGACCGTAAATCTCAATTCAAGGGATAAAACTCCGAACCCTGCAATGTCAGGCGCAACGGCAAGGGCAATATTCACAGGTGGTATGTATCCTGTATCGCTCCTTGAAAACACTATGCTGCGCATACGGGCGGAACGCAACATCACCCGGGGGCGAGCGGCGATAATCAAGGCATATTATCTTAAAAACACCAATATGGAGTGTCCGAAGGAGGTTTTGACTGTGGCACTTAACGAAGAAAGCAGAAACATACCGTATACCCTGGGCAGGCTATTTTCAGTATATGAAGCGGCCCAGCAGGCGGCGAACCCCGGAATAAACACCACTATAAAAGACAGATATTTCAACTCTGCCGCTGCCACGCCGGCAATGATATTCCCGATACTTGGCAACCTCTATCAAAAGCACCTGCGCAAGCTTGAAGCCGGGAGTGCTATATACTTTGACAAGCAGGTGATGGAATTGAAGGGCATATTGAAGGACGAATACCCAATGCGCCTTACGCTGCCGCAGCAGGGCTCGTTCGACCTAGGCTATTATCACCAGACACAAAAGCGCTATACAAAGAAGGAGGATAAATAAAAATGGAAGCCATCAGGAACCGCTATGAATTCGTAATTCTTTTTGATGTTGAAAACGGAAATCCCAACGGGGACCCTGACGCGGGAAATATGCCGCGCGTAGATCCGGAGACGGGCTATGGCCTCGTGACGGACGTCTGCCTCAAGCGCAAGATACGCAATTATGTTGAAACGGTCAAGGAGGGCGAAGAGGGCTATCGCATATACATAAAGGACAACGTGCCTCTTAACCGGAGCGACCTTGAGGCGTACAAGCATCTCGGCATAGATGAGAAGAACGTGAAGGAAGCTAAGAAAAAAGACGAAAACCTGGATATAAAGGTACGCGACTTTATGTGCAGGAATTTCTACGATATCCGTACCTTCGGCGCGGTGATGACTACCTTTGTAAAGGGCGCATTGAATTGCGGCCAGGTGCGTGGCCCCGTACAGCTCGGCTTTGCCCGCAGCATAGACCCCATAATGTCGCAGGAGGTCACTATAACCAGAGTAGCCATAACCACGGAGGCGGACGCGGAAAAGAAGGGGACCGAAATGGGCCGCAAATATATAGTGCCCTATGGCCTTTACAGAGCAGAGGGATATGTATCCGCAAACCTTGCCCGCAAGACTACCGGCTTTTCAGAGGAGGACCTTGAGCTGCTGTGGCAGGCAATACTGAACATGTTTGAACTGGACCACTCCGCGGCAAGGGGAAAGATGGCTGTCAGGGAACTCATAATATTCAAGCACGATTCGGAGTTGGGCAACGCGCCTGCATATAAGCTGTTTGACCTGGTAAAGGTGAGCCACAGGGAGAGCGTAGCTGTACCCAGGGCATATTCGGATTACATTGTCGATGTAGACGAAGCGCATCTGCCAAGCGGCGTAAGCTGTATAAGAAAATAATGGAATACCGGCACGACGACCTTCTTCAGCTTTCCGGCATACAGCACTTCGCGTTCTGCCGCCGCCAGTGGGCGTTAATACATATAGAAAAGCTCTGGGCGGAAAACTATCGCACCACTGACGGTGTGCTGATGCATGATAAGGCGCACGATCCGGAGTTCAATGAGAGCCGGGGTGATCTTTGTATCATGCGCGGAGTTAACGTAAGCTCGGCCCGGCTCGGCATATCCGGCCAGTGCGATGTGGTGGAGTTCAGACGGAGCAAGGAAGGGATCAGCCTGAGCGGCAGGAAGGGCCTTTGGCAGCCGTACCCGGTGGAATACAAGAGAGGCGAACCTAAGACGGATAACTGCGATATGATGCAGCTTTGCGCTCAAGCAATGTGCCTCGAAGAAATGCTGTGCTGCAATATACCCGAAGGCGCGCTGTACTACGGCCAGCCAAGGCGCAGGCAGAGGGTAGAACTCACGGCCGAAATGCGGCAGAAGGTGCGGGATATGCTGCTGGAGATGCATGATTACTACCGCCGGGGATATACGCCTAAGGTAAAGCCGTCAAAGGCCTGTAACGCCTGTTCGCTGAAGGAGCTTTGTATGCCTAAGCTCATGAAGGACAGGCCTGTAAAAGAATACCTTCGGAAAGCAATGGAGGTGCAGTGATGAAAAAACTGCTGAACACGCTGTATGCCCTGTCGGAGGATCTTTATCTATCCCTTGACGGCGAAAACGTAGTTGCAAACCGGGATAAGCAGGAGCTTGCCCGCTATCCGCTGCACACGCTGCAAAGTATAATCAGCTTTTCCTATGCCGGACTTTCGCCGGCGTTGATGGGCGAATGTGCGAACCGGGGTATAGGCGTGGCACTGTGCTCGCCGCGGGGTAGATTCCTTGCAAGAGTATGCGGCGAGATAAACGGAAATGTGCTACTTCGGCGAGAGCAGTACAGAACAGCGGATGATGAGGCAGGGAGCTGCCGTATCGCCCGGTGCATGATATTCGGCAAGTTGTATAATTCTCGCTGGAGTATTGAACGCACAAAGCGGGATCATGGTATGCGGGTGGACGGGGAGGCGCTTTCTAATGCTTCCGCCCAGATTAAAGAGCTGCTGCCAAAGGTGCTTGATGAAACATCTCTGGATGGGCTGCGTGGGCTGGAGGGTAACGGCGCCAACGCCTATTTCGGTGTGCTGGATCAGCTCATATTGAATGACAAAGGCGTATTCAGCTTTAACGGGCGCAGCAGGCGGCCGCCCCTTGACCCGGTAAATGCAATGCTGTCCTTCGCCTACAGCATACTTGCCCACGACTGTGCATCCGCGCTGGAAGCGTCAGGCCTCGACCCGTATGTAGGATTCTTACACCGGGACAGGCCGGGGCGGATGTCTCTTGCCCTTGATCTCATGGAAGAGCTGCGCCCCTGCATGGCAGACAGGTTTGTGCTTACGCTCATCAACAACAGAGTAATGGATGAAAAGGACTTTATTAGGCAGGAAAGCGGGGTGGTGCTGCTCAATGACGATGGGCGCAGGAAGTTTTTCAAGTATTGGCAGGATAAGAAGCGCGAGGGACTGACCCATCCGTACCTTGGGGAAAAGCTGCAATGGGGAATGGTGCCTTACATACAGGCACAGCTTCTTGCAAGGTATCTCAGAGGTGACCTGGACGACTATCCGCCCTTTTTATGGAAGTGATGATATGCTTGTTTTGATAACCTACGATGTTAATACTGAGGATGCAGCGGGCCGGAGGCGGCTCAGGCAGATAGCCAAGCAATGCGTGAACTACGGACAGAGAGTGCAGTGCTCGGTATTCGAATGTTTGCTGAATGCCGCACAGTGCCGCAGCCTACAGGAGCGTTTGTGTGATATAATGGACAAGAATAAAGACAGTCTGCGATTTTATTATCTTGGCAACAAATATCAAAGTAAAATAGAGCACTTCGGCTGCAAAAACGCATATTTACCCGAGGATAATATAATCCTCTGATGCGAAGCGGAAGAACACATGCTTTTGCAGAGAGGTTCGCACCGAAAAAGTCTGCTTTTAAGTTCATATCGATTGTGATATGTTTAGAATAAGGAGCCAAATGCGGCCGGAAACGAATAACCATACAAGAATTATTTGAAAATCCGGATAGTGATCCGAGTTTTCACGGTCGCTCCCCGCACGGGGAGCGTGGATTGAAATGCCCTCCGTAGCCCCGAAGGGCAGCACGTCAAACGTCGCTCCCCGCACGGGGAGCGTGGATTGAAATTCCCATTGCTGCATGATACGCTTTTTCAGCTATCGTCGCTCCCCGCACGGGGAGCGTGGATTGAAATTCAAACTCCTTACAAATTTTTGCTATTTCTTCCTTGTCGCTCCCCGCACGGGGAGCGTGGATTGAAATTCTATTTTCCGCTTCAACTTGCTTTCGCCTCTCCGTCGCTCCCCGCACGGGGAGCGTGGATTGAAATATCCTTTCTATTTTTTAGTACCGTATCGGTACAAAGTCGCTCCCCGCACGGGGAGCGTGGATTGAAATCAGTAGGCAGGGCCTGAGGCGTTGATGCCGCGCAGTCGCTCCCCGCACGGGGAGCGTGGATTGAAATAAAAACAGGTTTTCGCCCGCCGTGCGGGTTATGTCGTCGCTCCCCGCACGGGGAGCGTGGATTGAAATTCATCAAGTTTTACCCCGTCCAGCTCAACAATAAGGTCGCTCCCCGCACGGGGAGCGTGGATTGAAATATTTTTTCCTCCTTATCTTTTGGCTGTGCCTACGTGTCGCTCCCCGCACGGGGAGCGTGGATTGAAATATAGACGTAAAAGAGCTTTAAGGGGCCGGGCGTGGTCGCTCCCCGCACGGGGAGCGTGGATTGAAATACGTTTGATCCTGACTGGGCAGGCCGTGCTATCACGTCGCTCCCCGCACGGGGAGCGTGGATTGAAATATTGCCGCGCCCTTTGCCGCCTCTTGCTGCCGCAGGGTCGCTCCCCGCACGGGGAGCGTGGATTGAAATTGCTACGTACAAATAGCGGTATTTCTCGGTGTCCGTCGCTCCCCGCACGGGGAGCGTGGATTGAAATCTTGGCCTGCGGGGTCATACCCTCGCTGCCGGACAGTCGCTCCCCGCACGGGGAGCGTGGATTGAAATTGCCGCCTCGGTAGTGGCTATGGCGGGCGACACCATGTCGCTCCCCGCACGGGGAGCGTGGATTGAAATACAGGACATTTTAGGACATCTTTTCAAAATTCATGTCGCTCCCCGCACGGGGAGCGTGGATTGAAATCTCGATCAGGTGCAGCATAATATCGCTATCGCTGCCGGTCGCTCCCCGCACGGGGAGCGTGGATTGAAATCGATTTTTGGATTGCCGTATCAAAGAAGTACGGTGTCGCTCCCCGCACGGGGAGCGTGGATTGAAATGAAATTGCCATAGAGGACATAAAGACCAGATTTGTCGCTCCCCGCACGGGGAGCGTGGATTGAAATTGCCGCTGAGCGCGAGCGCAAGGTGAAGTGGTACGGTCGCTCCCCGCACGGGGAGCGTGGATTGAAATTGCAGGTGCCGCGGCAGCAAACTCGAGGTTGTAGAGCGTCGCTCCCCGCACGGGGAGCGTGGATTGAAATCTGATGATGAACTTAAGGAAATGCTCACAAAGGTAGTCGCTCCCCGCACGGGGAGCGTGGATTGAAATAACATCAGCGTTAATATGTCGCAGATAAGCGATAGTCGCTCCCCGCACGGGGAGCGTGGATTGAAATTCCTGTGCTGTCGTGTAGGTGGGGTAGGCATCCAGTCGCTCCCCGCACGGGGAGCGTGGATTGAAATGTTAAACTACACTTTAACGAATACTTGAGCCGGAAAGTCGCTCCCCGCACGGGGAGCGTGGATTGAAATGGTATCCCGCAGGGCGCGACAGGCGAAAAAGGCGCGTCGCTCCCCGCACGGGGAGCGTGGATTGAAATAATCCGTGTCCACTCCGGGGCTATGTCCTTGCGAAACGTCGCTCCCCGCACGGGGAGCGTGGATTGAAATATGTCTAATCACCGCCTGTGGCTATTGCACTATCATAGTCGCTCCCCGCACGGGGAGCGTGGATTGAAATTTTTTTGCCTCGCTCACAGTCATTTTGTCCAACTGTCGCTCCCCGCACGGGGAGCGTGGATTGAAATGGGGTTTACGGCCACGAGGTGGACGGTGAGGCGGAAGTCGCTCCCCGCACGGGGAGCGTGGATTGAAATGCCGCTCAGAATGACATATTAGCGGCTATTGGTGAGCAGTCGCTCCCCGCACGGGGAGCGTGGATTGAAATTGTATATCTCCACAACCATTACTATTATCACCCTGTCGCTCCCCGCACGGGGAGCGTGGATTGAAATCTGTCGCGGGAGATGTACTCCAGCATATCGCAGTAGTCGCTCCCCGCACGGGGAGCGTGGATTGAAATATAGGCTTTACTTGCGGCGTTTACCGGCACATACAGTCGCTCCCCGCACGGGGAGCGTGGATTGAAATGTCAAATAGTTGTTGCATCTTCATTCCTCCAATCGAGTCGCTCCCCGCACGGGGAGCGTGGATTGAAATTCGGTTACACCGTCAACCTCGTGGCCGTAGGTGCCGTCGCTCCCCGCACGGGGAGCGTGGATTGAAATGGCAAGCAACTCAGATTGAAATCATATCGGCCGGAAGGTCGCTCCCCGCACGGGGAGCGTGGATTGAAATTGAGGGGCTTGTGTGTTATCCTTGGTTAGTTATGTCGCTCCCCGCACGGGGAGTGTGGATTGAAATGATGTTGATGATACCATGAAAGCGTGCTCAAAGGTCGCTCCCCGCACGGGGAGCGTGGATTGAAATGGTAATGGCACTACTCTTGTATCCATGCGCTCTTGGTCGCTCCCCGCACGGGGAGCGTGGATTGAAATTGTGCGCCAGAATTCGAAAGTGCCGTCTGCGAAACGTCGCTCCCCGCACGGGGAGCGTGGATTGAAATACGACCTCACCGACATGGAACTTATCGTTGAGCTGTCGCTCCCCGCACGGGGAGCGTGGATTGAAATGCCCATATGTCGCAGGGGCGCTCTTTGAGGTAGTGTCGCTCCCCGCACGGGGAGCGTGGATTGAAATTCGTCTCCCGCGTGGTGAGCCACTCGCCGTCTATGTCGCTCCCCGCACGGGGAGCGTGGATTGAAATTGTTATAGCTGCCAAGCAGTTCCCCTCCTGGGGCATGTCGCTCCCCGCACGGGGAGCGTGGATTGAAATGGCGCAAACAACGGCACGACCGAGGGCAAAGCACTCGTCGCTCCCCGCACGGGGAGCGTGGATTGAAATAAAGTATTCTGCATCGGCGGGGTCTGACGGGTCATAGTCGCTCCCCGCACGGGGAGCGTGGATTGAAATTCGTTTCTCGTGTAGTTAGCCACTCGCCGTCTATGTCGCTCCCCGCACGGGGAGCGTGGATTGAAATATTTGTCAACCCATATGGTATACTTACGCAAATAGTCGCTCCCCGCACGGGGAGCGTGGATTGAAATGGCTGTTTCGGCGTTATTGTATGCCATGTCCTTGGTCGCTCCCCGCACGGGGAGCGTGGATTGAAATCTAACGAGCTGTTTAAACTCAAGGTAGACATAGGTCGCTCCCCGCACGGGGAGCGTGGATGCAAAAACGCAGAAGGGCCGCTCATTGCAGCCCTGGTCGCTCCCCGCACGGGGAGCGTGGATTGAAATGGTATACAAACAACTACCCCGCAGAATTGGGATAGTCGCTCCCCGCACGGGGAGCGTGGATTGAAATCATTGGTAAAGAGAAGGGCGATAAATTGCTGGATAAGTCGCTCCCCGCACGGGGAGCGTGGATTGAAATATGGAAGGAAATGCAGGCGGTTCGGTCTGTAAGGATTGAAGTCTGCCTTTATGCTATTATTGATTATTATGTAACCTATGCTGAAGAAAAGCCAAAAGGATATACGCCACATACAAACTCCGGCACGCATTTTGGATATTGATGTTTTTGAGAGAACACCTGCCGCTAATTATAGTAGGGTTATTGCCAAAACTAAAATACCCACTAAGCGTGGGTATTTCAGTTCCGGCCATCGTTCGCGCTGCGAATGGTTTGCCGTAGCTATTTTTATGCATTTTGAAATTTACAAAACTATAATACTACCCTTTCAAAATCCGAAGCAGGATGCTTGCATATAGGGCAGATAAAATCTGCCGGGAGTTCTTCCCCTTCATATATGTAGCCGCAAACAACACAACGCCATACGGTTTTTCCGGTGACAGCCGGCTTTTCCGGCTTGGGCTTGATATTGGACTGATAATAAGCATAGGTGGCTGATGGGACGCTGGCAAGCACATCCATGTCCTCCACTGAAGCAATGAACATGGTATGGCTTCCCAAATCTATGGCCTGCTCCACTGCGGCGCTGATATAGGCATTTGTCCCCTCGGTAATGTAGTACAGTCCATTTGTGCTTCGCTTGCAGGAATGATACCCGTCAAACTTGTTTACTGTTTTTCCGGACTGGAAGCCAAAATGCTGAAAGGTTTCAAAACCTGCGCGTTCGCTTAAAACGGAAATATTGAATTTACCGCTCTCTTTGACCAAATCATGGGTGAAATTATCCTTGTTCACCGTGATGCTGATCCTGTTTGGCGTAGAAGTTACCTGCCCGGCCGTATTGATAATACAGCCGTTATCTCTATCTCCCATGCGGGCGGTAAGTACAAACAGTCCGTAGGACAGCTGATACATTGCTTTTTTGTTCATATTGGCATATTCCCATTAAGTCATAGCTGCCCCGTCTACGCGGAGAGTGACGCCGGTCACATAGCTTGCCAAATCGCTGGCCAGATACAGGTATGCATTTGCAATATCAAGGGGTTCTCCCACCCGGCCAAGAGGTATACCTGCAGAAATCCTGTCAACAAGCTCCTTGGGCAGCGCAGCGACCATGTCGGTCCTTGTAATGCCAGGTGCTACGGCGTTTACGCGGATGTGATCCTTGGCCAGTTCCCTCGCAAGTGATCTGGTAAGTCCGTTAACCGCGAATTTGCTTGTGGGATAGCCGCAGCCGGAGGGCTGGCCATATTCGCCTACCATAGAACTGGTGTTTATGATTACGCCTCCGCCCTGCTCCTTCATAATCCTTGCCGCAGCCTGAGAACACACGAACACCGCTTTTACGTTGATATCCATGATTTTGCTGAATTCATCGACCGTGTATTCATAAAGACTGGTTCTGGAGGAAACTCCCGCATTATTGGCGAGGATATCCACGCTCCCAAAGCGGTCTTTTACGTCAGCGAACGCCTTTGCCACCGCTTCGGGATCACACAGGTCTGGCCAAATACCAACGATGCGTCCTTCATAGCCTGAAAGCTTCGACAATGCCTTGTCTACCGATTCCTGCCGGGAACCGGCAACGGCCACGTTAGCGCCATTTTCAAGATACTTTTCCACAATGGCAAAGCCGATTCCGCGGGTTCCGCCGGTCACGATTGCTGTTTTTCCTTTTAACATTCCGACTCCTCCTGTTTTTTATTTTTATGAAAATCCTTTGTCTTTTCCCTGCAGGCTGGACAAAGGCGATAGACTTTCAAATCATAGTATAGAAAGTCTTGCCCCAGTTGGCTACGCAGAGGATAAGTAAGGTCTTCAAAAGCAATATCAAGAATCTCTCCGCAATTCTTGCAAACCAGATGGTCGTGTTTCCGGATAGTATCGTACCGTTCCAGCATTCCGTCTAGGGATATCTTTCGTATGAAGCCATCCTTACACAGTTTATTGAGATTATTATATACTGTTCCCGTAGCTACTCCCGGATATACCTTCTTTAGCCTTTCAAATACCTGATTGGCAGTTAAATGCTCATGGGAGGTATCGATGATATCATAAATCGACTTTTCATACCTTGTCATATGGATTTCCTCGTGCAACGATATTAGAATCATCCTAAAAATATTATATCAATTCTAATTTGTAAGTCAAGGCAGAATTTTCCACTAATTCTATCTTTTTATGTTGAACTGCCTGTTTGAAACAGCTTCCGCAGTGGGCGCAGGACCATGTTCAAGTCCTTTATCATCTTCAGTTGGTTTTTTGTGAAGGTCAGCGCCTCGGGGGTGAGTTTTGAGTCAGGCATTGGCTTGGAGGAGAGCAGGAACTTTACCGTAAAGGGAGTTAGAGGGTTATAGTATATACAGGATGCTCAGCGACCGCGCCAGGGACCTCAAGGCCAAGGCCGACGCAAAGTAATCAAAAAGGCTTATTTCAAAGGGCTGTCCACCGGGCGGCCCTTTTGTGATACAATAAAGCAAAATAGGAACGATGGAGGCAGAAAAAATGGAGCTTGAATACGCATATGCCGATTATGCGGCAGATAAGGCAGTTGAGCTTATAGGAATAGACAGTCCATCCGGCTACACGGAGCGTGCGGCACGGTGGGTGCAGGAGAGCTTTGAGAGGCTGGGCTTCATGGCGGAGCGCACACAGAAGGGCGGCGTGCTGGTTACGGTAAAGGAAGGCAGCGAAGACGGCCTGCTGCTTGAGGCACACGTGGATACACTGGGCGGCATGGTAGCCGAAGTAAAGGCAAACGGCAGGCTGCGCATAACCAACATAGGCGGAATGCAGCCCAACAACGCCGAGGCGGAAAACGTGCGGGTGTATACCAGAAGCGGCAGGGCTATCGAGGGAACCTGCCAGCTCTGCAACGCATCTGTACACGTGAACGGCGAATACGGCGACGCAAAGCGCAGCTTCGACACAGAGGAGATAGTGCTGGACGAGGAAGTAAAATCCGCAGAGGATACCCGCAGGCTTGGCATAGAGGTTGGGGACATAGTTTGCTTTGAGCCACGGGCGAGGATAACAGAGAGCGGGTACGTAAAGAGCAGATTCCTGGATGACAAGCTGTCCGTAGGCATACTGCTGGGCCTTTGCAAATACATCAGGGAAAGCGGCAGGGAGCCCCAGCGCCCGGTATACGCTCATATTACGGTATATGAGGAAGTGGGCCACGGCGGCTCCGCTTCGCTGCCTGCGGGCGTTACGGAAGCTATAAGCGTGGACATGGGATGCGTTGGCGACGGCCTCACCTGCACAGAACGTCAGGTATCCATCTGCGCCAAGGATTCCGGCGGCCCATACAACTATGAAGTGACGGGCAAGCTCATTGAAGCCGCAAAGGCCGAGAAGGCGGATTACGCCGTAGATGTATACCCCCACTACGGCTCGGACGTAGAGGCCACTCTAAGGGCGGGATGCGACATACGTCACGGGCTTATAGGCGCGGGCGTTTACGCCAGCCACGGCTACGAGCGCAGCCACAAGGACGGCGTTTACAATACCCTTAAGGTGCTGAAAGGGTATCTCGGGATATAGCGTAAAAACCGGAGGTCTGTATGGCTGAATTTAGACTGGTACAGGACAGGGATAAGGAGCAAGCATCTGCCCTTTGGCAGGAGTGCTTCGGGGATAGCGACGGCTTTTGCCGCTGGTTTATGTCGGAACAATGGAATGGCGAGTACAGTGTCGCCGCCTTTGAGGAAGGAAAACTGGTATCCATGATACATGGGCGGCCGTATACCCTCTGTATACGGGGACGTGGGGTGCCGTCTGTTATAATGTGCGGAGTAGCTACCGCGCCCGCATACCGGCACAGGGGCCTTATGCGGCGCTGCATGGAGCTTTTTGAGCGCAATGCGCGAGACAAAGGCGCATTTGTGCTGTTCCAGTCCCCGGTAGATTTCAGGATATATGAATGGTGTATGCAATATCCCTCCTCCGCGTCGGGTATGATGGAGTTGAGTGAGAAGGCCAGGCTCAGGGGTTCCTGCTATGCGGTGGATTCCGCCTGTGACGACAGCTTTGCCGCCGAGCTGCTGCCGCTTTACAACGATGTGATGCGGAACTGTTCAGGCCGCGTTATGCGCACGCTGGAAAATATGCAGAATACCCTCCGGGGCTATCAGCCGGACGGAGGGCGGCTGCTGCGCTATATAAAGGAAGGCAAAACATTGGGCTATGCGCTGTATTACGGCGCCGAAAAGGAAGTGAACTGCATTGAGTTCATGGCGAGGGGCAGGGCAGCACGGGGGCTGCTGAGCACCCTCGGCGCTATGGCAAGGGGCAGGAGAATGATGGTGCGCGGAACTGCGGAGCTGCTGCTTATGGGCGTTCCAAAGGGAATACGAGGTAGTTTGGCGAATACCACGGCAATGGCGGCGCTGAATGTACCAGAACTTTTACATGAGCTTGCGGGCTTTGACGATGTGACTGTGGAGGTTACCGATAGCGTCATACCGGAGAACAACGGCGTGTTTACATTTGGAGGAAAGCCTTCCAAGGGGCCTGCGGATATAAAAATGGACAGCGGGAGGCTGATGCAGCTTTTGTGTGGCTATGCCGACATCGCGCAGCTGGAGGGACAGGAAAAGGCGGAAGTGGTAAACCGGCTGGCCGCCCATAAGCTTTTGGACAGGTTGCCAACGTTGCAATGCTTTACGGCGGAGGAATATTGAATAATACAAAAAGACAGTTTTTGCCGCCTCAGAGTGTCGAAAAACGCCGGGGTTGATAAGGGGCCGTAGCCCCTTATGTTCAATCCGGCTCTGACGACATGTGCGTCAGAACGGATGAAAACCCAGAGGTTTTCCTACTTTGCGGATTTTGCCGCCCGGAGGCCCGCCGCAGCGGGTCAGTTCCGTCCCGTTTCCCGGGGCGGAACCTCATGTTTTTTGCAAGGCAAAACCCGTAAAACTCGAAAAAGTGGCGTTCAGCCACTTTTTCGACAGTCTCAAAGGCGGCTTTCGCCGCCTTTTTGTAAGCTTAGTGTTCAATATTAATCTTCAATCGTCGCGGGTGCGCCATGCAATTTCCGCATCGAGGTTCTTACGGAGAGTCTCGTTCTCCTTTATCAGGTCATCGTAGTGCACGCTCTGTACGTAGAATTTATCAAAGCCAAAGGTAGCTTCCTCAAGCTCCTCCTCGGTATAGCTGGGGAGCAGGGTGCCGCTCTTGCGGCGCAGGCCCATGGCGGTTATAACTACCAGCCGCCTGTGCTGCTCGGAGAGCTGAATTATCTTGAGGCTTTCGGGTATCTCGAGGTTCAGGCCGTAAAGCTCGTTTACCCGGCGAAGGAGAGGCTGCTGCTCGGGCTTGATGGAGACGATAACACCGTATTTTGCGAACAGTTCCTTGAGATAGTCCGCAGATACCGGCTCGCGGGTGATGGTGCTCTTGCCAAGGCCCTCAAGCATGGTGTTGGAAATAGAGAAACTGACGTAGGTTTCGTTGCCTGTCTTTGGGTAATCCATATTTCCTCCTAAAAAATTTGTTTTGTTATTATTATCGGCAAGCCGACAAGATATAATTCAGATTTGATATTTTGATGCTAACACTAAGTGCAACTTATGTCAACTACCGATATTTTTTATACAAAATGCAAATGCTACCGGCGATCCCGACCAACATCTATTTGACAAAAATGCCTTCCGAGCATATAATATATCCGTTGTATATCTCTCCGTAGCTCAGCAGGATAGAGCGTTCGCCTCCTAAGCGAAAGGCCGCGCGTTCGAATCGCGCCGGGGAGGCCAGAAAGCCAGATTTCATTTAAGAAATTTGGTTTTTTGTTTACCGAAAAGGCGGTGTCGGGAAACCTCCACCGCAGTAAATCTGGGCGCGAGGCTGGTGCGGGCCGGAAACGATGTGCTGGTCATCGACCTTGACGCTCAGGCGAACCTCACCATGGCAACGGCGAACACCAGCAGGGTGGAGAGCGCACCAAGTTTTGGCATCAAAAAGAAGTCTGTTCTTTATTGACTCAGCAGTACTGTAAAGCGCCATATCCAGAACCTTGCCGTTTTTTACGGCATTGTTTTTCATGGTACCCGCATAGCAGAATCCGGCTTTCTCCAATGCCCGCCGGGAGCCTCGGTTGTATGCGAAAGGATCAGCATAAATGCGGAGAATGTCGGCGGCTTCAAAGAGAATACCGCAATGCTGCCGATGGCCCGATCACTGATGGTGATGGCATAGGCGAAGGCGTCGTTTTCACTTGCGGAAAGCATGGGGGCAATATATTCCGATGCGTCCTGCCCCGTGTAGGGAAATGGCAGGCCGTCCCGCAAATTGTTGAGATTTTTTCGCTGTCCAGCGCCGATGCCATATCCTTTGCATCTGACAGCTGCCTACAGTTCATTGCAAGTTCACGCCTTTGCAAAAGGCCCTTCCAATGTGCAAATCAAATGGTCGTATTGCTCTATTTACAGGATTCCTGTAATCGTCATTGTCGAAACGATCTCAGCAGTTTCCTTCTCGCTTTGCTCCCGGGGCTTGCAGATCGGCACCCAGATGCCGCATTCGTAATCCGGGCTTTGCATATCGCCGGGGGAGTACACCTCCAGCATGGCGTTGCCGTTGCCAAGGTATTTCTGCCCTTCCTTCGGATACCACTCCTGCCAGACCCGGGTGTTCAGGGCTTGCAGGGAGCCGGGCAGCGGCCCCTTAGCAGAAAACATGGCCCAGTCACTTTCCGGGAAGGTATAGAGCTTCAGCCCCTCCGGCACCTTGCCGCCCTTGTATAGCCCGGAGATCCAGTATTCAAAGGAGTCTTCCTTCTCGTCACAGATGGCAAAGAGGCCTACGCCGTTTTCCAGAATTGCTTTTTCCAGCGGGGTTTCCGGCTGCATGGTCTGCCAGAGCCGTGCGTACTTCTGTGCATACTCCTTGTCCCAAAATTCAGGACATTTGGTATAGCCCTCCTCTGGACGGATGGAGGTGGAATAGCCGATGAAGGTCATGGCGGGTTTATGTTCGTATGTAATGTTCATTTGTGCATCTCCTTGTTTATTTGGCTTTTTGCGGCTATTTCAAAATCCCGGCAGCAAGCAGAACGCCCAGGCCGAGAGTTGTTCCGCTTACAACGCGCAATACCCTCATGTATCTGCCGGAAAGGGCACGGGGAAATGTCTGCTAAAAACCCTGTGTGCTTTTTCGGCATCTGCCCGCTCTTGTCAAAGGAGGGGCAGAGTACATTCAATGACTTCTGCGATGTAGCGATTCCCATTTTCTTACCTCAACAGCAAATGCATCACGAGCGATATCGCCGCGATGACGGAAAACACGCGATGACATCTCAACTGTTTTTCAGGATTTCTATAAAAAATGCAGATCGCTTTATTTTTCTCCGTTAGAATTCAGTGATCGATTTCTTTCCTCCAGCTCCGCGCCATAGCGGAAGATAAGGGAAGCCAGAATAAGAACGATACCGGTAACCAGACTGGGGAGGTTGCTGACATCGCCGCTTCTCTCCACGCCCAGACAAACCGTGATGACGGATGCAACCACAATCGCCACGATAGGCATATAGATGCAGCGAATGCCCAGCCTTTTGAGCAGATCTGCGCCGTTTTCCGTAAAGGGAGTACCCTCTGCCTGTTCGGTTTTGAAATACCTGCAGGCATTGGACAGCAGGATGGCTTCGGCGGTCAGCATGATGAGATCAGAAAGCAGCACGGCCAGCGTCTGGTTCAAGCCCTCGCCGCCGGCAAAAATCGGTACTGGCTCGCCAAAAAGAGTGAACACCGTACCGCCGTTGTACCAGATTATGGCGCACAGAGCGCCGATAGCGCAAATGGATGCGCCTACGATGCTGAAAACAAAAGCAATTTTTGCAAGAATTTGAAAGACCCGGAAGGTTTTCTGAATGGTTTGCAGGGATTTCATCATGTTTCCTCCTTAAGTTGAATATGAATGGTTCCTTTTGCGTGCCGGGCTTCCACAACGATCGTGTAGACGCCGCTTTCCCGGATGTTCACCGTAAAATCAGTGGTTTCTTTCCCGTTCCCACGGTAAATGGTGGTTCCGTCCGGCGCTTTGATCTCCATGTACAAAGAGCCCTTCACTGTTTCAAATTGGATTTGAAGGACGTCTCCCTCGTGCAGCTCCAAAGTATGCAGATCGGTTCCGTTCATCCGCTCGATATCCAGCAGATAGGCGTCCGGATTTTTGATACGGTTACCTGTGAAGCCTTCCTGATTGTATAAAAACAGAAATGAGGCAACCCCTGAAAGGAATAGGAGGGGAAGCACGAGCAAAACAGCTTTTTTACTTTTCGTCATTGTCTTCACCGTGATTCCCTTTCTTGATACAGGTTCCTATGGCCAGACCGATCAGCATGCCGAGGGAGATGCCGATTCCGGTGTTGTTCCCAAAGGATGTTCCGATTGCGGTGCCAAGGCACATCCCCAGGCACATACCCTCGGTTCCATAATCGTCGCTCTGTTCTTCCTTCTTTTTCTTTTTTGCACTCCTTGCAAAAAACACTGCAAGGAGCAGGCCCACCGCGATCCACGGCAGTGCCGCCCGAATAAAATCAAATACAGCTTCCATATGTCGTCTCCTTTATTTACAGATCTCGAATGCGCCCATGCGGCACTGCACGCTTACACTTGAGGTATGCGTAATGCCTAAAAGCCGATCCATTTCTGCCGCAACTGATTCGTATTTCCCTTTCGTATGATGTACCAGAACATAGTCAACCGCTTTGATTTTTCCGGCGGCCTGCCGGCAAAACTCCCGAACCGGAGAGGCCAGAGAAAACACCCAGATAGGGGAGCAGATGGTCACATGGTCATAGGCTGTAAGGTCAAGTGCAACCAGCTGTATGGGCATGGGCCAGTGGTGCATGGCAAACCGCCCGCACCACCAGAAGCCCGCCGTACCTTCGGTGCGCTCGGCAGCTTTGATCTCGTATACCTCTGCGCCGGTTTGGTTCGCAGCCTCATACGCCTGCTTTTTCACATATCCCATTCTGGAGAAAAATACCACCAGACGAGTGCTGTTTGTTCCTATGTTGGGATAATCCGAAATATCAACATGGAACGCTTCTTGCTTTTCGAACACCCACGCCATGTAGCCGGTAACCGCCTGACAGAAGCCAAAAATAAAATAGATGGTGGACATGAAATTGGGCGGAAAGATCACGAACTGAATACAGATCCAAAGCATCAGCGTGACGCCGAACACCCCGCCGAGGACAACGCCGCTTTTCCGCTTCCGCAGGAGCAGAACCGCCGCAGTCAGATTGGTCAGCCCGTTCACGATCAGCAGTGCGATGCCGGGGAAGGTGTAGTCCTGATACAGGTACTCTGCCAGGGGCAGTACCTGAAAATACGGCAGCATTGCATCCATACCCATGGCTTTTCCGCTGGGGTCCAGCAGCATCCCGCTTGCCCCGGCAACTGCGCCGATGCCGATATACATCGTCCAGCCGAGCAGCCACCGTCCGGCGATTTGTGACCTTGTATGCTTATTCTTTTTCATGGTCTGTCTCTGCCTCCTGATTTTCATCGTCCTTTTCATCTTCCTTTTTATCTTCCGCAATACGGAAATTTCGCGCCGCGAAGAACATACAGGCGGCTGCCGCGAACAGGATGCCGCCATAGGCGAGCTTTGCGCAAATGGCAATGAGAATGCCCGATATGCTCATCAGTGCTCCGGCGCAGATGAGCATACGGGAAGTAAAATGCTTATCTTTCATAATCTTTGTCCTCCAGGATTTTGTTGTCTGCGGTGACGGTCAGATACATTTTTTCCATACTGGCATCGAAGGAGAATTCGCCGGACGCCACTTCGGTTCCCGCTGTGTCTTTTACGGTAATGATAAAGGGCACGGAGGCGCCCGCTTCCTTGGAAGCGATCATGATATCGTTATCAATAGTCCATCAATTCTTTTTTGTATTCCAGAAAAGAATGGTCGATGGGAAGTCCGGCAATCTGCTGGATTTCGGCAAAGGTCAGCTTGAAGCTGTCCGTGCCCTTTTCTTTGATCCACACCCACAAAGCGTCGTATTTACTCATGGAATCACCGTGCTTCCGGCTGATAGAGCCTGAAAAACTGCCGAATATGCTTGCCTATCAGTTCCATGACCTCCGCTTCACGATCCGGTTCCCGGTCGCAGAGGTTGATCCATGTGGAAATGGGCAGACACAGCTGGGCTGCCATGATCTCGGGATCATCTTCCCTCAGAACTCCCTGCCGAATCAGATAATTAATAAGCCCGGTGAAGTATTGCATCACGTCCGAATAATTCTGTTTGGTTTGCAGCTTCGCCATTTCCGGATTTTGAAACTGCTCTATCACCAGCATTTTCCGCGCCTTGCTGATATGGGGATCATGGAGGATGTAACGGATCTGTCCCTGAATTATTTGTGCTGCCGCATCAGGCGTCAGCGCCTGTTTGTCCTCTGTATCGGCGAATTTATCCCAATTCGCCCTTGCAAAAATGGAATGTTCCTCATACTGATCCAAAACATCCTTCACAAGCGCGTCCAGAATCGCCTGCTTGCTCTCAAAATGGCTGTAAAGCGATGCCTTGCGAATGCCGACGGCGCCCGCAATCTGAGAGATAGATGTGGCTTCAAAGCCCTGCACGGAGAACAGATCCAGCGATGCTTCCAGAATCTCCTGTTTTGTGTTTCCTCTATCCATAACGAAACCTCCCTCGCTGCAACCAGAATTTTCTATCCACTGTGTTTCTCATATCGTATATCCTTATTATAACTACCTATCGTTCGGTAGTCAATAAGTTTTGAGAAACCTTTTGGTGCGGATGTGTATACCTAAACCACACCATGCTATATATCGAGTGTCAAATATCCAACATGGGGTAGTCCATACCATCGCTGCAGCGGATCACATCGCTCACCTTGGGAACATATCGGGAGCCGTCTGTGGGAACAGCTTTGGAAGCAGCCTGCTGCGGTGCTTCGCTCGTGTATGGTTTGCCGCGCCCCACCTGAACACGGTGATTTACGCCATCCCAATGGAGACTTTCTTTTTCACTTACTCATACACCCGTTTCTTATTCTGATAGTGCTTATATCCCTTGTAGTCGCCGTAGCCGATACCACTCAAAGCCAGAATGCCCAGAGGAATCAGCAACAGACTGTAATTGAAGTCTGTGGAGCTGTACGCATTTTCGTAAATTCGCTGCCGTATGCCATAGTTGCGGTGTAGCCGGTAGGAGTCTTGCTGAAGCTGTAATGTGTTATTCCCGCGGATTTAGTTATATTATAATAGAAGCCTTCTTTAGCGTTTCCGGAACTTGCAACAAATATGCTACAATAAAGGGGTATGCACAACGAAAGTGCATACCCCTTTGTTAGCGATCCCTGTCAGGAAGCTGCCATACACAACCCGTTTTATGGACAGCTATCTCAACTGACATCTTTTAATGCGCGATTATTTGCCGAAGCTCTCGATGATCTCAACAATCTCGGTGCCGATGCGCTTCTGGGCTTCCTTGGTAGCTGCACCGATATGGGGGGTGCAGGATACCATGGGATGGCTGTACAGAGCCTTGTTGGTAGCGGGCTCGTCTGCGTAAACATCCAGACCGGCGCTGCGTACCTTGCCGCTCTCAAGGCCTGCAAGCAGAGCAGCCTCATCAACGTTGGTGCCGCGGCTGGTGTTGATAATGGTTACGCCGTCCTTCATCTTGGCGATGGTCTCGGCATTGATGAGGGCGCCGCCGTCTACGGCGGGGGCATGTACGGAGATGAAGTCGGATTTGGCAAGCAGCTCGTCAAGCTCTACGTAGGGAATTCCCAGCTTCTCTTCGATTCCGGGAATATGGAATATATCCTCAGCGATTACGTTCATGCCGATGGCCTTGGCCATTACGCCAAGATGCTGGCCGATGCGGCCGAAGCCTACGATGCCCAGGGTCTTGCCCTGAAGCTCGATGCCCTTGCCGTAGGCCTTCTTTTCCCACTTATCCTCACGCATGGTGTGACCGGCGATGGAGATAAAGCGGGCGCAGGCGAACATATGGGCCATAGCCAGCTCTGCAACGGACTGGGAGGAGGCGCGGGGGGTGTTCTTTACGGTGATGCCGGCTGCTTCCGCGTACTTGACGTCGATATTGTCAACGCCAACGCCGCCGCGGATGATCAGCTTCAGCTTGCCGCCCTTGGCTTCGTCGATGTGGTTGGCGCGGATTTTAGTAGCGCTGCGGACTACTACGGCGTCAAACTCCTTCAGTGCTGCACCCAGCTCCTCGGGGGCATAGAACTGTTCAACGACCTCATGGCCATTATCCTTAAGGGCCTGGAGGGCGTCCTTATCCATTCCGTCAGTTACCAATATGCGCATGATATTCTCTCCTTTATTAAATTACTTCTTGTAGTTAGCTTCGAACTCGGACAGGAACTTGACCAGAGCCTCGACTCCCTCTTTGGGCATTGCGTTGTAGATGGAGGCGCGGAGACCGCCAACGCTCTTGTGGCCCTTCAGGTTGTCAAAGCCTGCTGCCTTGGTGGCGGCTACTACTTCGGCGTCAAGCTCTGCGCTCTCGGTTACGAAGGGGATATTCATCAGGGAGCGGAACTCCTTGTCAACGGTACCCTTGAACATCTTGGACTGGTCGAGGAAGTCGTACATGACCTTCGCCTTGTCCATATTGCGCTGGTTCATGGCCTCGAGACCGCCGATCCTCTTCAGATACTTGAAGACCTGACCGCATACGTAGATGCTCCAGCAGTTGGGGGTATTGTACATGGAGCCGTTGTTGGCATGGGTGGAATATGCACAGTAGGTGGGTACCCATACGGGCAGCTCGGAAGCATCCCGAATCAGATCCTCGCGCACGATACAGATTACCATACCTGCGGGGCCGATGTTCTTCTGTACGCCGCCGTAGATCATGCCGTAATCGGACACGTTGCAGGGCTTGGAGAGGAACATGGAGGACTGGTCGGATACCAGAATCTTGCCCTTGGTGTTGGGCAGCTTCTGCCAGGTCACGCCGTGGATGGTCTCGTTTTCGCAGATATAGACGTAATCGGCGTTATCGGGGATATCCAGATTGCTGCAATCGGGTACATAGGCGTAGTTCCTGTCCTTGCTGGAGGCCACTACATGCACATCGCCGTACTTCTTGGCTTCGTTGATGGCTTTTTTGCTCCATGCACCGGTCTCGACATAGCAGGCTACGCCGTTCTTCATCAGGTTCATGGGGATCATAGCAAACTGGAGCGTAGCGCCGCCCTGTATGAACAGCACCTTGTAGTTGTCGGGAATGTTCATCAGGTCACGGAGATCCTGCTCGGCTTCGTCGATTATTTTCTGGAAAACCTTTGAGCGATGGCTCATCTCCATTACGCACATACCGGAACCCTCATAGTTCATGAGGTTATCGCGGACGCTTTCCAGCACTTCTTCGGGAAGAATGGAGGGACCGGCAGAGAAATTGTAGATACGATCGTACTTCATTAGGCATCTCCTTGTTTGTTTATATTGTTTTGGTTTATAAGATAAAAAATTGTGTAAGGGTGAAATTTCTGCTGTTTTCCGGCTATTTTCACTCCATTAAATTATACACCGGCGGCAAACCTAAAGCAACTTAAATAACGCCAAAAATTTTGAGGCGCGCCTAAAAAAATAAAGCGCTATGGGCATTTATATTGACATAGCCGCACGGATAATATATCCTTATTCCGTATAGTAAATAGGCCGTTTATGCGTATGCGGCATTATTAGAAAGGAAGCAGTTATAAATGGGCAAGTTTGCAGTAAAGGCCACCAAGACGGGTTTTGTATTCAATCTTAAGGCGGGAAACGGCGAGGTGATAGCCACTTCCGAGAGTTACAAAAGCAAGGACACATGCCTCAACGGCATAGAAAGCGTACGCAAGTGCTGTGAAGGCGGCATAGAGGACCAGACGGTGGAAGGCTTTGAGAAGCTTACCCATCCCAAGTTTGAAGTATATGCCGACAAGGCCGGCGAGTTCCGTTTCCGCCTCAAGGCGAGAAACGGCGAGATAATAGCCGTATCCGAGGGCTACAAAGCAAAAGCTTCCTGCATGAACGGCATAGAGAGCGTAAAGAAGAACGCTCCCGAAGCCCAGATAGTAGAAGTTGAGGATAAGTAAAAGCGCAAATAATAAAAGGGCGGCTGGTGAGCCGCCCTTTGAGGCTGTCGAAAAAGTGGCTAAACGCCACTTTTTCGAGTTTTTTTCATCCGGTGCTTGCGCCTATGGCGCGGTCAGCACCGAATGCAAAGTACGAAAACCTCTGGGTTTTCATCCGTTCTGACGCACATGTCGTCAGAGCCGGATTAAACATAAGGGGCTGCGGCCCCTTATGAGCCGCCCTTTTATTTTTATCAGCAGAGTTTCGTGCCGCAATTGCCGCAGAAGCGGGAGCCGTCTGTTACCGATGCGCCGCACATAGGGCATAAGGTGACTGAGCCGGAAACGGAGCGGGCGGCGTTTACGAATTCGCCGTACAGTTCCTTGGACTGGAGCTTGATCTGTGCCTTTGCCTCGGCTTCCTCGGCAGCTTCGTTTTCTGCCTCCCTTGCTGCGGCCTTTATGCTGTTTATCTCGGCCTTGTTGGCCTTTATCTCTGTATAGGCCGCCTGGATCTTTTTACATATTTCCGTAGCGTCGCCGTCCAGTATTACCCCGGCGGCGTATTTGCCGTAAAAGTATTCGCCCAGCTGCTGCTTCAGCTCTTCAATGTCGTCCTCGCTGCTGCGTATCAGAGCGTTGAGCTTGCTCACCTCCAGCATGTTTCCGGTCCTGCCGGATACGTTGCGGGCGATGCTGCCTAATTTGTTGAGTATAGCCATATCTTGCCTCCCGGAGGATAAATAAAATACCAAGTCAATTATGCCACATAACGGCCGGATATGCAATCGGAAGGAATGTGACCTTTTTGTATGGAAAAGGCACATAAAATTGATTATTGGCGAAAAGGGATAAATACAATATAATATAATATATTGGACTTTTCTATCGGAGGAATCTATGCTTTCCAAAAGATTCAAAACTGCGCTGCTTGCAGCAATGGCCGTGCTGATGCTGTTGCCCGGCGCCGCTTTTGCACGGGATGAGATGCAGAATAATGACCCGAACAAGTATTATATAGTGCTGGATACCACCAACCAGGTGGTGACGGTATACCAGAAGGACGACGACGGCGAGTACACGAGGATCGTACGCCGTTTTGTCTGTACCACCGGCAAAACGCAGCCCAAGGGGGACGAGCCCGCATCGCCCACCCCCAGCGGCACGTGGAAGATAGGCGGAAGGGAGCGCTTCGGAAAGTTCGCGGCTTTCAATAATGAGTATGCCAGATACTGGACGCAGATAGTAGGCGGCGTATATTTCCATTCTATAATGTTCTCATCGCGGGATACGTCTACGCTGAAAAAATACGCCTTCAACAACCTTGGGACAAACGGCTCCCACGGCTGCGTGCGGCTTTACGTGGAAGACGCAAAGTGGTTATACTACAACGCACCTTTCGGGACTACGGTAAAGGTGACGGCAGGCAAGGCAAAGAGCGGCCTGGCTTCCTCGCTCAAGACGGACATGAAATTTGAGGAGTACAGGGATTTCCAGACTAATATATACGACAATGAGCCCCTCGAGGACCGCAAGGCATGGATAACTGTTGACGGGGCGCAAATGCGTACCGGCAACGGCACCAACGACAAACTCATAAAGACCCTGGGCAAGGACACCGAGCTTACCGTGCTGCAGGAGGGCGACCCATGGGTCAAGGTGACGGCGGACGGACGGGAGGGTTATGTGCGCCGCTGCTTTATAACCTACGAGAAGGGTGTGATGCAGTCCATACCAGATGGCTATTATGTCGCTGGAACACAGTATCTTTATGCCGAACCAGATGCCAGATCCGATAAGATATACAAGGTAGCCCGCCACAGCACGATAGTATTGCTGGAGGAAGGGCTGGGCGAGGACGGCAAATGGGCCAAGGTCAGCTACTGGGGAACAGAGGGTTATATGCTGCGCAAGGGTATAAAGGAAGGCTGGGCCACCGTGTATGACAACGACGGCATGGAGGGGACAGAAAAATGAAAAAGGGCACGTGGATAGCCATAATTTCCGTTGCGGCACTTTCGGTACTCATAGCTATAAGTCTCATGCATATGAGTCCCAACCCCGCCATAAGCGATAAGATGAACCAGAGCATAGCCAAGATAAAGGTGCGCTACGCCATGGTGAACGCCAGCGAAGAGTTTCAGGAGATAGTTGAAGAAGCTGCAGGCGGCGATTTTGAGCAGACCGAGATACCTGAGAAGACACCGGAGCCCACACCGGAACCAATAGGGGAAAATGTACAGGTTACCAGCTCCAACGCTACCCCGGAGCCGGAGCTTACTCAGGAGCAGAAAAACATGGAGGCGGCAAAGGAAGGCGTATCGCTGGTATATATGCCTCAGCCCGGCGACGTACCAGAAATATCCGGCCCGGCGGTAATATTGACGGACAAGCCGCATATAATACCCGAAAATACCTCTGGCGTCACCTTCGACGGCGATGCTGTGGCAATGGCTTCATGGGAGGTGCTGTACAGCTATCCGTCACACTGCTCTCCGGTGCGCACACTGTCTCTGTTTGCGAGCGATAACGAAGCTGAATACAAGATACAGCAGGAGATGGTAGCCGAAGGAAAATTGCAGGATAAGGGCACGTATTTTTTCGGCACCGGCATGGGAACACCGGAAAAATGGACGGAAAGAGCGCTGGCGGAAATACCCGTAGGTCTTTTGGATACCATATACGCTGAGAACGCGGAGCTTGCCAAGGCGGCTTATGCGGCGCTCAAGGCGGCTAATCGCAACGACTCCGTGGAGGTGATATGCGCGGAGCTTACCGAGGAATTGGTATCCCTCATGATAGAGGATCACTGGCTCATGGGAGCCTGCGTGGGCGTGAACATGAACGAGGCTGCAGAGGATATGCTGAAGCTTGCGGAGCAGCTTACCACAACGGGCGCGGTTTCGGTGATAAACCTTGAGATCGGCGCCATATGCTCTGAAGACGTTATGGAGATTTATCAGTCCGGCGTTACGGAGCCTGCAGAGATAATAAAGCAGCTATTGAACAGATAAAATACTCGTAAATAAAGAAAGGAACGCAACATGAATAAGATCGATGAGCTTTCTGCAAAAAGCATCCGCTTTCTGGCGGCGGAGGCCGTTGAGAAGGCAAAGAGCGGCCACCCCGGCCTTGCCATCGACGCTGCGCCCATGGCGTACACACTGTGGAAGCAGATGAAGCATAACCCAAAGGATCCTGAGTGGCAGGGCAGGGACAGGTTTGTGCTCAGCGCTGGCCACGCTTCCGTGCTGGAGTATTCTCTGCTGCATCTCTTTGGCTATGGACTGACTATCGAGGATTTAAAGAACTTCCGCCAGTGGGGCAGCCTTACCCCCGGTCACCCGGAGTACCGCCACACCAAGGGCGTTGAAACTACCAGCGGCCCTCTTGGGCAGGGCATCGCCATAGCGGTAGGCATGGCCATGGCAGAAAGCCGGCTTGCCGCCCACTTCAACCGCGACGGCTACAAGGTAGTTGACAATTACACCTACGCCCTTTGCGGCGACGGCTGCCTTCAGGAAGGCGTTGCTTCCGAGGCCGCTTCCATGGCAGGCACCATGGGCCTCGGCAAGCTGATACTGATCTACGACCGCAACCATATAACCATAGAGGGCCGCATAGAGTCCACCTTTGGCGAGAACGTGAAGGCGAGGTTTGAGGCTTACGGCTGGCAGGTACAGGAAGTAGCCTCCGGCGAGGATATGGACGCTATACAGGCCGCTCTCGACAATGCCAAGGCGGACACAGAACATCCCTCTCTCATAATCGTGAACACCGAGATAGGCTACGGCACAGCTAAGCAGGGCAAGGCCAGCGCCCATGGCGAGCCTCTGGGGGAGGAAGCCCTCAAGTCCATGCGCGAGTTTTATCAGTGGGATTATGCGCCCTTTGAGGTACCCGGCGAAGTATATGCGCACTTTGATGAGCTGGGCCGCGGCTACGCAAAGGCTGAGGAAGAGTACAACAGGATGTTCGAGGGCTACAAGGCCGCATACCCCGAGCTGTATGCCGAGTGGGTGAGGTGGCACGACAGTAAGCTGCCAGAGGAGCTGCTCAACGATCCCAGACTGACCGCTGCCGAAAAGCCAATGGCCACCCGTGCCACCAGCGGCGAGATACTCAACCTCGCGGCGGAATACATGCCCAACCTCTTTGGCGGCAGCGCCGATCTGGCCCCCTCAAACAAGAGCGAGCTCAAGGGCAGGGCTTATTACTCCAAGGAGGAGAGGGACGGCGCCAATGTGCACTTTGGCATACGCGAATTTGCCATGGCAGCGGTCTGCAACGGCATAATGCTCTACGGCGGACTGCGCGCCTACTGCGCCACCTTTATGGTATTCTCAGATTACCTCAAGCCCGCAATGCGCATGGCGGCCCTCATGAAGCTGCCTGTGCTGTACATACTTACCCACGACAGCATAGGCGTAGGCGAGGACGGCCCCACCCATCAGCCTATTGAGCACCTTGCCTCCATAAGGGCTATACCCGATACCAACCTGTTCCGCCCCGCGGACAAGAAGGAAACCGCCGCGGCCTATATTGCCGCCCTGTCCGGCACTATGCCCACTGCGCTGGCACTTACCCGCCAGAACCTGCCCCAGCTTGAGGAGACGGACGTGAAGAAAGCCATGCTGGGCGGCTACATACTGCGCGGCAGCGAAAAGCCCGACGTGATACTCATGGCCAGCGGCTCCGAGGTGGAGCTAGCCATGAAGGCGGCAGACGAGCTTGAGGCCAAGGGCAAAAAAGTTCGCGTGGTATCAATGCCCTGCACTGATATATTCGACAGGCAGAGCGCGGAGTATAAGGAGAGCGTGCTGCCCGGCTCGGTAAGGGCGAGGGTGGCTATAGAAGCGGGCTGTGCCATGAGCTGGTACAAATATATCGGGCTGGACGGCGAGACCGTCACCGTAGACCACTTTGGCGCCTCCGCGCCTGCGGGCATACTCTTTAAGGAGTTCGGCTTCACGGTAGAAAACGTAGTAGCCGCAGCCGAAAGGGCGATGAGCAAGTAAGACGTATATGATAGATACGCTGCTTATCGATCTGGACAACACTATACTGGATTTTAACAAGGCCGAGGGTCCCGCGCTTGCGGGCGCCCTCAGGGCCATGGGCATTGAGCCTACGGAAGAGCTTCTCGGCCGCTACAGCGTGATAAACCTAGCCCACTGGAAGCGCCTTGAAAAGGGGCAGATCACTATGGCGGAGGTGAAGGTCAGCCGCTTCAGGCAGCTCTTTGACGAGTTCGGAATAACCGTACCTCCCGCGGAGACCGCCAAGGTATACGAGGGGCTGCTGGCGATAGGCCACTATTTCGTAGAGGGGGCCGAGGACATGCTTGAGGAGCTTTACGGCAAATACAGGCTGTATCTTGCCTCAAACGGAATAGCAAAGGTTCAGCACAGCCGCATAGACAGTGCCGGTATAGAGAAGTATTTTGACGGCATGTTTATTTCCGAGGAAATAGGCGGCCGCAAGCCTGAGCCGGAGTACTTTGAAAAGTGCTTTGAAAGGATCCCCAACTTCCACAAAACGCGCACCGCCATGCTGGGTGACAGCCTTTCAGCCGATATGCAGGGCGGCAAAAATGCCGGCATAACCACGATATGGTTCAACCGCGACGATATGCCTGACGAGGAGGGCGTGTGCCCGGACTACGAGATAAGGTCCTTATCCGAGCTTCCGGTCCTGCTGAAAAGAATATAGCTTGTGGACTTAAAAAGGATATGTGGCACAAAGCCACATATCCTTTTATATTTGTGCGCTTTTGAGGCTGCTGCTTACAGCGCCTCTATGGGATCGAGGAACTCCTTGCGTCTCGCGTCGAATTCGGATGCGTAGTAGGCGTCGGTACCCTTATGCAGCTCGTGCAGGTAGGCGTGGTGGTTGTTCAGGATCTCCTCGTTGTGGCGGCCCAGAAGGAAAACCGCGATGCTGGAGCACTGGTCGGCGGCACGGCCCATATGGGTGAGCACCTCGATGAACACCAGGCCCGCGCCTATGGTGCAGGAGCCGTTCTTTAGCCGCTCGATGTGCCTGTCCTTAAGCGTTGCCACCATCTCGTCGATGACCTCCTCAAGAGGCTCTATGCGCCTTGCCATAGCTTCATCGCCGTCGGCGAAGGCTTCCACGGTGAGGTCGATTATTTCGGTAAGAGCAGAGGAAAGTATTGCAAGCTCCCTCTTTGCGGTTTCCGAGAAAGCATGTCCGTCCGCTACGAGGCGGGCGCTAAGGTCGTTTATGTTTGTTGCGTAATCGCCTATGCGCTCAAAGTCGGTGACGGCCTGAAGCAGCAGATTCAGCTCGTTGTTGTCCTCTGTGCTGTCTATGTGGTTGGAGAGCTTTATAAGGTAGTTCTCTGCGGCATCGGTAAAGCCGTCCAGCCTGTCCTCCACAGAGGAGATCTTTGCGCTGCGCTCAGGATCGTAGGATACGAGCTGGTCTATGCTTCGGTTGAAGTTTTTGCGGGCGAGCCTGCCCATGCTGGCTTCAGCTATATTCACCTGATGAAGGGCGAGGGCGGGGGATATGAACAGCTTCTCGTCCAGAGTGCGCATTTCCGGATAGGCTTCCTCGGTATCGTCCGGGGAGTCTTTTACGATGATCGTAGTCAACCTTACAAGCTGGTTTGTGAAGGGAAGCAGCACCAGCGCCGTCACCAGATTGAATATGGTGGTGAAGTTTGCTATTCCGCCGCTGTTCATAGGTTTGCCCCATATGAAGTCCAGTGCCCCGGCGTTGTGCAGCAGGGTTATGGCTACCATAAACAGCACTGTGCCGACACAGTTGAATAATATGTGGGCAATGCCGGTGCGCTTGGCATCTTTGTCTGCTCCTATGGAGCAGACGATGGCGGTAGTTATGCAGGTACCAAGGTTGATGCCTATTATAAGGGGATATACGGTCTGGAAGGTGAAAGCGCCGGTAGATGAAAGCGCTTGAACTATACCTATCACGGCAGAGGAACTCTGTACGATAAAAGTGGTTATAAGGCCGGTCAGTATGCCAAGGACCGGCACGTCGGAGAACTTCTGCAAAACATCCGTAAATGCCTGGGATTCGGACAGGGGCGATACAGCCTCCGTCATTCCCATAAGGCCGGTGAACAGAATGCCGAAGCCCATCAGCATCATGCCGAGGCCCTTGGTTTTTTGCTTTTTTACGAATTTAAGGAATATTATGCCGCAAAGCACGGCGAGTGGCGCCAATGTGGAGGGCTTGAATATTTCGAGAAATGCTGCGCCGCTGGAGTTTATATCCATTAGGCGGATTATCTGAGCCGTAATGGTTGTACCGATGTTTGCGCCCAGCACTATGCTTATTGACTGCCTCAGATTGAGTATGCCTGCGCCCATCAGGCCTACCGTAAGCACTATTGTGGCGGTGGAGCTTTGTATCACACTGGTGACGAGGGTTCCTGTAAGCATGCCCAGCGCCGCGCTTTGGGTGACTTTTTCCAGCATGCTTTTAAGGGCTTTGCTGGAGCTGCTTTTGAGGCCGTCTCCCATAATGTCCATTCCATATAAGAATATGGAAAGTCCGCCCAGAAGTGAAATTACAGAGAAAATACCCACTTTATAAATATCCTCCCTAAAAAGGTTTATTAACGCATAAAAACAGTGACTTTCGGTCCGGAAAAAATTGCCGGAACATGCGGAAATATTTTCGTAAGTCAGCTATGCCGATTTACCACCAAATACTACTTTACCGTTTTTTTTGCGAAAAGTAAAGCTAAATAATAAGGGCTGTGATATAATACTGCAAAATAGCGAGTTTTAGCCAACCCACAAGGAGAAATGCCCATGGAATGCGGCAAAAGGGGGCTCGGAGAGCTGAGCGGTCACCTTATAGCG
Source organism: Clostridiales bacterium (assembly GCA_004557245.1). Lineage (GTDB taxonomy): Bacteria > Bacillota > Clostridia > Christensenellales > CAG-138 > SFEL01. Next base: position 49,666 of record SFEL01000007.1, read on the forward strand.
CTGGCCACCATATGCGTATGGGGCAGCACTTTTATATTCAGCAAGACGCTGCTCGATGTATTTACACCTGTGCAGATAATGCTGCTGCGCTTTTTCGTGGCGTATGCCGTGCTATGGTGTATGTACCCAAAGACGGAAAAGACTACGGCCAGGGATAACCTCGGCATATTTTTTATGTCGCTTTTCGCGGATACGGTGTATTTCCTGTGCGAAAACAATGCCCTTAGGTATACCCTTGCGTCAAACGTAAGCATACTCGTAGCTTCGGCACCCATATGGACGGCTGTGCTGGCCCACTTCTTTATAAAAGGGAACAAGCTTAGAAAGAACACGGTGTACGGCTCGCTTATTGCCCTTGTAGGCGTGGCGCTGGTGGTGTTCAACGGGACCGTAGTGCTGAAATTCAATCCGTTTGGGGACATGCTGTCCATGGCCGCCGCCATATGCTGGGCGCTGTACTCCGTAATGATAACGCACTACGTCCACAGGTTCTCGAGCTTTTTCCTTATGCGGCGAATGACCTTCTTCGCAATACTCACCACGCTGCCGCTTGCCTTCTTCATGGGAGAGCTGAATATGCCGCTGTACGAGTTTGCAGACCCGCATAAGCTGTTCTGCATAGCGTTCCTTGGCATATTTGGCAGCGGAATAAGCTATGTGACATGGAACATAGCCACCCGCAGGCTTGGCATAGTGAAGGTGAATACTTATATTTACGTAAACCCATTTGTAACGCTGGTAACGGGCGCTCTGTTTTTGCATGAGCCCATAACACTTATGAGCGTAATAGGCGCGCTGCTCATAATATGCGGCGTCATAATAGGTGTGAGGGAGCGCAAGGGTGCTTGCCCGGAGCAGTGATGCCTGATATAATTATTTAAAAATAATTATTGGAAAACAGCGCAACCATTTCCCTTGCTTGTACGTCTTATAGGCATAAGAGACATAAGACCCACACAAAGCCCTGCATAGGGTATAACGGAGGTATTTATTATGACGAATAAGTTAAAAATCACAGTATGTGCAATGCTTGTACTCATGCTGCTTTCCGGCTGCGCTGCCCCGCAGTCATCTATGAAGGCAAAGACGGAGGAAAGCTATAACTACGCTTATGATACGGCTGCCGCCGAGGAGCCGGCCTACGAACCCGCGATGACCACGGCAGAGTCTGAAAGCGCCGCCGGTGGCTTTGACGCAGGCGAGGCCGACCCAAACTACGGCAATCACAAGATAATCACCACCTATACCTTTGAAATGAGGACCGACGAGTTCGATGCCCACTTCAAGCAGCTTCAGGACAAGGCGGTACAGCTTGGCGGTTATATACAGTCCTCCAGCGTAAGCGGCACAAAGCCCGTGACATACTCCGACTATGGCCGCACCGCCAACCTGACGTTCCGCATCCCTACCGCTAAGGCCAAGGAATTCGTAGACTTTACCCAGGGCACCGGAGAGATAACCTACAGCAACTGCGACACCGACGACATAACCCTCAACTACTTTGATACCGAGACCCGCCTGGGCGTACTTCGGGATCAGCTTGACAGACTCAAGGAAATACTCAAAACCACCAGCAAAATGGAGGACCTGGTAGAGCTTGAGAAGGCAATATCCGAGACGACACTCGAGATAGAGCAGTACACCACTCAGCTCCGCCGTTATGACGATCTGGTGGACTACACCACAGTCCATGTGAATATCAATGAGAATCGCCTCACTAAAGGCCCTGCCGCAAAGGAAAGCATAGGCGAGCGCATGTCCACAGGCATTGCAGAAAGCTTTGCCGCAGTAGGCGTATTTCTTGAGAACGCGCTGGTAGGCATAGTATGCGCAATACCCGTATTGCTGATGGTTGCAGCATTGGCTGCGGTAATAGTGCTGATAGTAAAGCTCATAAAGAAGGGAAAAGCCAAGAATGCCGTAAAGCGCGAGGCAAAAGCACAGGAGCGGCGCGAGCGCATGGAAAAGCTCAGCGCAAAGAAGGAAGAAAATACCGAGGAAAAGAGTAATGAAAAGAGTGATAATGAGTAAGAAAGCAAGGATAGCGGCAATAGTGCTCTGCATAGCAATGTTGGCCCTTTCGGCCGCTGCTTGCAAGAGCCAGGACCAGATAGAGGAGCAAAAGAATATAGTGGCATCGACTCAGAGTACCGACGGATATTATGATACCAGAAGCACCGTAAAGGTGACCGGCACCGGCACCGTAAGCATAAAGCCGGACATTGCCAAGGTAGGCTTTACCGTGAGGGCGCAGGAAAAGGACGTATCCGATGCGCAGCAGCAGAACGCGAAGCTGATGGAGGCAGTGCTTGAAGTAATAAAGGCCAAGGGCATAGCGGAAGAAGATATCGAGACCGGCTACCTCAACATAAACGAGGTCCGGGATTACAGCAAGAATACCTCCAAGGTAGTGGGCTATGAGGTGTACTACACCGTGAACGTCACAGTCCGCGATATGGACGTGCTGGGCAGCCTTATAAGCGAAGCCGTTGCCGCCGGCGCAAGCGACGTATCCGGCCCCGAATACTCCATAGAGGACGACTCCGAAGCATACCTTCAGGCGCTTGGCATGGCGGTAGAGTCGGCAGGGGCCAAGGCAAAGGCGATAGCCGGCGGCGCAGGCGTTCGCCTTGCGACCCTCCCCATCTCAATAGATGAAAACGGCGGCGCCAACAGCGCGGTGGTATACAACGAAACCCGTGGGAAAACAATGGAAGTAGCCGCGCCGGCGGAAGATGCGGTTGCTCTCGCCGAGACCCAGACCGTAATGCCCACCATAAAGGTAACGGCAACGGTGGACGCCACATATCAGATAATGCGTTAGTTAAGAAAGGAAAAAAGCAGGCCCCGGTTTTACGGGGTCTTTGTCATGGGCGAAATTATAAAAACTGTTAATTAAAAAACTACGGTTGAAACTTATTGCGTCGATAGAGTAATATGAGAGTATGGAAAATATGAGCAGTATAAAAGAAAAACTCGAATTTAAGGAAATCACTGTGGATATGCGGCAGGAGGTGGAGAAATATACCAGAGACGCCGGGCTTTGCAGCTCGGAATTCACCTTTACAAGCTACATGGTGTGGGGTGCAAGAGGCAAAATAACAATAGCCTTTGAGGACGGTGTGATGTACAGCCGCTGCAGCTTTCCCGGCGCGCCCATGTATATGATGGCGCCGGTATGCCTTGACCCGGCGGATTATGGCAGGGCCATAGTCAGGGCGGAGCAGTATATGGTGAATAATGGAGTAAAGCCCCTGTTCGTTGGCATAGCAGAGCAGTATGCGGAACACTTCCGCAGGTCGGGTTTCGATCTCGAGGAGGACAGGGACAACTTCGATTACGTCTACGAAATGGAGAATCTTAGAGCTTTGCCCGGCAAAAAATACCACGCGAAGCGCAATTTCATAAACCGCTTAGAGCAGAGCGAAAGCTTTGAGTTTGTGACGCTGGGGCCGGAGAATATTGGAGAGTGCATAGACCTATACGAGCAGTGGGCCTCCAATAAGGACGAGAACGACTCTCTATCCATAGAATGGGAGCTGGACGCAATACGCACCGCCCTTTCCAATATGCGGGAGCTGGATCTTCTCTGCGGCGGAATAAGGATAAACGGCGAGATAAAGGCCTTTTCCGTGGCGGATAAGCCATGGAAGGATATGGCGGTGACTTACTTTGAAAAGGCTGAGGCGGAAGTGCCGGGCCTGTATCCGTTGATAAACCAGCAGATGGCGGCCAATCTTCTGAACGACGTGAAGTACATAAACCGCGAGGAGGACATGGGCCTGGAGGGACTGCGCAAAGCGAAGCTTTCTTATCACCCCTCAGCGTTTATCAAAAAATACAGGGCGGCAAAGCGGCAGAATGAAATATAAAACCTCTGGGCAATTGTGACAATCTGCCCAATGGAGAATAAATACCTTGACGTAGGGAAGTATTTTATATAGAATTATTGCAGAGCAAAAATTGGCGGCCTTGCCGCAATAAAGATAAGGAAGGTAAATAATGGATACTCAGGTAGTAAGTGGCATTCAAGGCTTTATGAGCAACGGCGGTATGCTGATCATTCTCATGATTGCGCTTTTCGCAGTTATGATAATCCCCCAGCGCAAGAGGGAAAAGAAGATAAAGGACATGCTGGCTAATCTCAAGCCCGGCGACCGTGTACGTACGATCGGCGGCATCTACGGCACAATCACTGCCATAAAGGACGACGTTGTGACTATCTCCGTTGGTCCCGACAAGGTACGTCTGGTATTCATTCGCGGCGCCATAGCCTCCGTAGAGGATTCTCCCGTAGAGAACACCATAGAGGATCAGGCAAACTAAAACAAGCTAAAAAGCTACAATATGCCCGGTTTTTTACCGGGCATATTTTTTTGTGCCTTCGCATATATATCTGTATACTTGATAGGGGGTATATGTGCATGCGAACGGCAAGGGCGACGCAAAAGCAGGCCAATATGGCGCTGGAAGTGGGAAAGAGCGCTTTGCTCGGCGTCATAATAAGCTTTGTGCTGGTGGTACTGTATGCCGTCGCACTCAAAGAGGAACTTTTGCAGGTATCCACAATGGGCCTTTTTACCACGGTCATAAAGGTGATATGCGCGGCGGCGGCAGGGCTTATAGCGGTCCGCCGGTGCAAAAAGCGGCTGTGGCTGTATGGGGCGCTGGCGGGTACGTTTTACGCTGTACTGGCGTTCATAGTGTTTTCCGCCGTTGCGGGCACGCTGTACGTGAGCATAGCGCTGCTCTCTGATATAGCTATTGGGGCAGTAAGCGGTCTGCTCAGCGTGATGGTGCTGCAAATGCTGAAATAGCCGCACCGATTTCGAGGCATGCCGATTTCCTGCGCCTTGCCAAATGCGCTGCGCGGGGTGTAAAATTACGGTATGCTGATTTATGAATTATCACAAATAAATAACGATATACCCGAAGCTGGGGGGATATCCCCGCGGCTTGCTTCGCTTTTGTACGCCCGCGGGGCGCGTGACAGGGAGGCGATGGAGCTTTTCCTGCACCCGGGGGAGGGGCAGTTCTTGGACCCCCTGCTTATGAAGGACATGGATAAGGCGCTGGAGCGCATAAAGCGGGCTGTAGCTGGCGAGAAGATATGCGTGTACGGCGACTACGACGCGGACGGCGTATGCGCCACCTCCATACTTTACGACTGCCTCAAGAGTATGGGCGCAGATGTGATATACGATATACCATCGCGGCACGACGAGGGCTACGGCCTGAACATTCCGGCTGTGGAGCGGCTGCACGGAATGGGCGTACAGCTCATAGTTACCGTGGATAACGGCGTAAAGGCATACGGCGAGATAGACAGATGCCGGGAGCTGGGAATGGACGTGGTGGTGACGGATCATCACCGCTGTGACGGCAGAATACCAGACTGCTGCGCCGTGGTGTGCCATACCCGGGAGGACGACACATACCCCAACGGCGACATATGCGGCGCGGGAATAGCGTGGAAGCTTGCGGAGGGCCTTATAGGCCGGGAAGCCGCCAAACGCTACCTCCCTCAGGCAGGCATAGCCACAATGGCCGACGTGGTGCCGCTGCTCGGTGAAAACCGGGCCATAGTTGCCGTGGCGCTGGATATGATAAATAAGGGCGATTGCTCCCCGGGCATAAAGGCGCTGGGCCGTGTGGTGAACGACAAGAGCGATGCATTCGTATCCCGGGACCTCTCCTTCGGCTTCGGGCCGAGGCTCAATGCCGCGGGCAGAATGGAGGAAGCCGGTATATGCGTGGAACTGCTCTGCACCCATGACGCCCAAAAGGCTCGGCAGGCAGCCGAGCTTCTGGACGAGCTGAACCGCCGCCGTCAGACGGAGGAGGGGGACATAATAGATTCCGCAGCGGAGATGGTGGAACAGCTGGATCTTACAAAAGGACGCTCCATAGTGCTCAAATCCCCGGACTGGAATCCCGGCGTAATAGGTATCGCCGCAGCAAGGATAGCCGAAAGGTATTACCGACCAACGCTGCTCTTTTCCGAAAAAGACGGAGTGCTGACGGGTTCCGCCAGGTCTGTGCCGGGAGTTGACCTGTATCAGGCCCTCAACGCCAACAACAGATTTTTCATCCGCTTTGGCGGCCACGCGTATGCAGCTGGCGTTACCATGCAGGAGAAAGATTTTGAAGAATTCCGTCAGGCACTGGACGGGACCTTCAGGAGCACCGTGGATCAGGAACTGTTTATACCCAGGAGGAGCTATGAGGCGGAAATAGAGCTTTCCGAGCTTACGCTTCCCATGGTGGAGGAGCTGGAGCTGCTGGCCCCGTTTGGGGAGGGCAATCCGGAGCCGTCATTCAGGACGGACGGCATGCTGCTGCGGGGACTCAGGCGCATAGGCAGCAGCGGCAATCATATAAAGGCTACCGCCGTAAAAGACGACAGGTACGTAGATCTTGTGGCCTTTTCAAAGGGGCATCAGTTTGTGGAGCTGGCGGACATGGGCCGCTGCGACGCCATATACACGCCGATAATAAACAAGTGGAACGGCATGCGCTCGGTGCAGCTCCGCGTCCGTGATATGCGCCCCGCACCCATAGAGGATCCCGAAGCCTTTATGAAGGACAGAGGAGATAAATTTATTGATGCATTCTCGGGGAATATATTGTATAATACAGGTTGTGGCATTGATAGGGTCGGGGAAAAGGCCTACAGCCTTGAAAAACTGCTGACAGGCTCCATAGCGGGGACAATGGTGCTTTGCTTTACCGAGGGGGGCGCCGTTGACCTTATGAAGGAGCTGACGGATAAAGGGCTTTTCAGAAGGCTGGATATGGTTTTCGGCCGCAACCGAACCTTCCCCTGCGGCTATCATACGGCTGTTTTCGGCCCGGTGATAGACTCGCTGGACATGTCCCGCTTCAGCAGCGTTTTGATGTATGACAGCATTGACGCTGGCTTTGCCGAAAGGCTTGGAGCCCTTGCGCCGCATGCTGAGATAATACCGGGCAGGGCATACCCTATAGGCTGCTTTGCATCTCTTGCGCTGGAAAGACGGGATATAGCGGCATATTACAGGGCGCTGCGCTCATCGGAAAGGCGGTTTTTCAACCGTGAGGAGCTTATAGATTACCTCGCCGCCGTAACAAAGACGCCTGTCCGAATGGCGAGGCTGGGCGAACGGGTTATGGAGGAGCTGGATTTCATCGATGCAAATGAAGGCATACGGCTCATAAAGGATCCGCCCCAGCGGGATCTTATGGAAAGCCCAACATATGCCGCTGCCCAAAGACTCAGGTCTCGGGAACAATAACAAACAAAACATCTGCCATACGCAATGACTGGAGGAACAATAAACATGGATCTTAAGACTGCTGTGCGCTCTATCCCTGATTTTCCCAAGCCCGGCATACTTTTCCGGGATGTTACTACTCTGTTCCAGGACCCGGAGGCATTCAGGCAGCTCATAGATGAACTGGCAAAGAGCCTTGAGGGCAAGCAGGTGGATCTGGTAGTAGGCCCGGAGGCAAGAGGCTTCGTAGTAGGTTCTGCACTGGCTTACGCTCTTAATGCGGGCCTTGTGCTGGCCAGAAAGCCCGGCAAGCTTCCCTGCGAGTCGCTGCGCTATGAGTACGCCCTCGAGTACGGCACTGATTCTCTTGAGATACATGTAGGCGCCATAAAGCCCGGCCAGAAGGTAGTAGTGGTGGACGATCTGCTGGCTACAGGCGGCACCTGTCTTGCTACCATAAAGCTCGTCGAGGAGATGGGCGGAGAAGTGGTAGGCGCGCGATTTGCTATCGAGCTGGCTTCCGAGTGCGGAGGCAGCGACAACCTGAAGGGTTACGATGTGTATTCCGCAATAGTATACTAATTTAACAGCACTTTATGAAATCAACGGTGCAGGCCGTTGATTTCTGTTATTATTTCAATCGTCAAAGCAGTGCGGCCGGAAGGAGGGGCAATATGGACAAGCTCAGGGAGATCTGTTCAAAGACATTCACACCGGAGGAAATGCAGACGCTGGACCGGGCTATTGAGTTTACCAAGCAGGTTCACGCCCATCAGACCCGCCATTCCGGCGAGCCCTATTATACCCACCCGGAAAATGTAGCCATAATGCTTGCCAATATGGGCATGGACAGCCATACCATACTGGCCGGTCTCATGCATGATGTGATAGAGGACGGCAAGGATATAACCTACGAAAAGCTCGCGTCCATGTTTGGTCAGGATATCGCCGGCATGGTAGACGGCGTAACAAAGCTTACTAAAACCGGAAAGAACGAGATGATAAGCCGCGAGGACATACAGGCGGAGAGCTTCCGCAAGATGTTCCTCGCCATCGCAAACGATATCCGGGTGGTCATAATCAAGCTCAACGACAGACTGCACAACATGCGTACCCTCCAGTATTGCAGCGAGGAAAAGCAGATACGCAAGGCCCGCGAGACGCTGGATATCTATGCGCCTCTCGCACATCGCTTCGGCATGGGCGCCATGAAGTGCGAGCTGGAGGATCTCTGCATGAAGTACCTCTGGCCGGAAGAGTACAAGAAGCTGGAGCAGGCCATGATACCTTATCAGGAGGAGCGCATGCACACCCTGAACAAGGCCATGGAGGAGATAGAAAAGGCGCTGAAGGAGGCGGGAATAGAGGCTACGCTTTCCGGCCGCCCCAAGCACTTTTACAGCATATACAAAAAGACTGTGCGCCAGCAGAAGACCATAGACGAGATATACGACCTCATAGCTATACGCGTGATAGTCAACACGGTAAACGACTGCTACGCCACACTCGGCATAATCCACTCCCTTTGGAAGCCTATGCCGGGACGCTTTAAAGATTATATCGCCATGCCCAAGACCAACATGTACCGCTCCCTGCACACAACCCTGTTCTCCAACGACGGCATGGGCATGCCCTTCGAAGTGCAGATAAGGACGCCGGAAATGCACAAGGCGGCTGAATACGGCATAGCGGCACACTGGATGTATAAGGAAGGCCGAAACAGCCCGGACGATCTGGACAGCAAGCTTGCATGGCTGAGAGAAGCCCTTTCCTTGGAGGCGGATTCCAACACCACGAGGGAATTTATAGAGAACATACGAAAGGATTTCTTTGGCGATTACGTCTATGTGCTTACCCCTCAGGGCAAGATAATCGACCTGGTCACAGGCTCTACGCCAATAGACTTCGCATACAGGATACACTCCAATGTGGGCAATCATGTTCAGCACGCAAAGGTAAACGGCGCGCTGGTTCGCCTTGACTACAAGCTGAAAAACAACGATGTGGTGGAGATAATAACCTCTCCAAATGCTACGCCCAGCTACGACTGGTTAAAGATTGCCAAGACGCAGCAGGCCAAGGCAAAAATACGTACCTGGTTCAAGAAGGCCAACCGGGAGGAGAACATACAGCGGGGCAAGGATATGCTGTCCGAGGCGCTGAAACGCCAGGGCGCGCAGCTCGGCGACTTTACCGGCAAGAAGGAATACTTCGAGGATATATTAAAAAAGTTCAACATGTCCGATCTGGACGACGTGTATGCCTCAATAGGCTACGGTGGCATAACTACCGGGCAGGTGACAAACAAGCTTCTTGAGCAGGCAAAAAAAGAGGCAAAGGCGGCGGCTGCCGCAGAGCGCCTCGAGCGGCTTGAGGAGGAGCAGCAGAGCAGGCCCGAGAACCGCAACAACGGCAAGGGCGTGATAGTGGAAGGCGACACCGGAATGGTAGTGCGTTTCGCCCGCTGCTGCACGCCGCTGCCAGGCGACGATATAATAGGCTATGTTACACGTGGTCGGGGCGTGTCCATTCACAGGAGGGACTGTCCCAATATAGAGGATCTGCTTATGGATCCCGAAAGGGTAGTAAAAGCGGAGTGGGCAAACAATGCCAAGAGCAGCTATACCGCTACCATACAGGTGGTAGCCGACGAACGCACCGGCCTTCTCATGGATGTATCCCAGGTCCTTGCAGGTATGAACATAAGCATAACCGCCATGACCGCAAAGGTTGACAAGGCCAACCAAAACATAATACAGATACAGCTTTCCTTCGACGTATCCAGCACGGAGCAGCTCAACAACATAATCAAGAGCATGCGTAAGGTGCGCTCCGTCAAGGAGGTATACCGGGTAAACCAGTAATATTTTTAAGGAGAAAACATATGCGGGCAGTAGTGCAGAGGGTCTCCGAAGCATCGGTAAGCATAGGGGGCAATGTAAAGGGCGGCATTGGCAAGGGCTTTATGGTGCTGCTCGGGGTCGAAGATATCGACGAGCAGGCCGATCTCGACTACATATGCGAAAAGCTCACTGGCCTTCGGGTGTTTGAGGACAGCGAGGGTAAGATGAACCTAAGTATAACGGACATAGGCGGAGAGATACTGCTCATATCCCAGTTCACCCTTTTCGGGGATGCCCGCAAGGGCAGGCGCCCCAGCTTCATAAAGGCGGCGAGGCCGGAAAAGGCCATACCCATGTATGAGGCGGCAATAGCCAAGCTGAGGGAAACCGTGCCTGTACAGTGCGGCGAGTTCGGAGCGGATATGCAGGTGAGCCTCATAAACGACGGCCCGGTGACTATACTTCTGGACAGCAGAAGGACATTTTAAGCGAGGAAAACAGCATGAACAGAGATATAACAGTCAGCAGCATAGAAACCGGCCCTTACTGCGTAAACACTTACTTTGTGCGGCTTAATAACAGCGACGAGTGCGTTATAATCGATCCGGCGGACGCGGGAAAGGTAAATACATACCTTGAGAAAAACGGCCTTGGGTGTAACGCCATACTGCTCACCCACTGCCATTTTGACCATATGCTGGGCGTGCCGGAGCTGCAAAAGCAGGGCATGAAGGTGTACATAGGCGAGCTGGACGAAGCGGGACTCAGGGATAAGGACATAAACCTCACCTTCAGGAAGATCGAGCCTTTTTATGCCGACGTAAAGCTCAAGGACGGCGATACGGTAAGGGAAGCGGGCCTTGAGTTCAATGTGCTGTTCACCCCAGGCCACACCGTGGGCGGCGTCAGCTATGTGCTGGAGGGAAAGAAGTGCGTGTTCGTAGGGGATACCCTTTTCCGCCGGAGCATAGGCAGGACGGACTTCAGCTACGGAAGCTATGAGGATATAATAAACTCCATAAAGAATAAGCTTTTCACCCTGGAAGGCAACTATATCGCCTATCCAGGCCACGGCCCCGCCACCACGCTGGATGAGGAGCGGGCCGCAAACCCGTATGTAAGATAGATCAGGAGAAAAAATGATAAGGGTACATACTGACCACCCGGAGTTTTTGAACGATCTGGGCGAAGTAATAAGGCTTTATCTGCCCATGGAGGAGGTGGTTCCCGCCGAGAACGGCGAGACTGCCCCCTTTATTTCGGCTGTGATGGAGGAAAGCGGAGATACGTGGCGCGCTGTCTGCATTGCCGATATGGCCGGGGTGAGGGCAGAGTACGCTTATCTTCACCCCGCTGTAGGCGGCGGCGAGCTGAACAGGAAGCGTTACCGCAAGCGCTGCCTGAAGATAGCCGTATTCCGTGCGCTGGGCAAAGTATATAAGGATGCGAGGCTTCCATGGGGCAGCCTTACGGGAATACGCCCTACGAGGCTACTCCGCGAGCTGATAGCTGAAAAGGGCGAAAAAGAGGCTCTCCGCTTTATGGCGGAGGAATTTGACGTGACCTCTGAAAAGCTTGCCCTCGCAAAAGAAATAGTGGATATTCAACGGCCGTTCATGGACGTTACTGACAGGGATGTGGACGTGTATATAGGCATACCATTTTGCCGCACGCGATGCCTGTACTGTTCTTTCGCCTCCGGCGTGCGTACCGACAAGACGGATATGGCGGCTTACATAACCGCGCTGAAAGAGGATATACGCCTTGGCGCTGAGATAGTCCGTGACTGCGGCTATAAGATAAGAAGCATGTATATGGGCGGCGGCACCCCTACGGTGCTTACAGAGAGCGAGCTTGAGGATGTGCTGAGCTGCGAATTGAAGCAGTACGGCGGCTACGGCCGGGAATTCACCGTGGAGGCGGGCAGGCCGGACACCATAACGAAGAAAAAGCTTGAGATAATAAAATCCATGGGAGCGGGAAGGATATCCATAAATCCACAGACCATGTGCCAGAGGACGCTGGAGCTGGTGGGAAGGAGCCACACCCCGGAGGATATAGCGGACTGTTTGGATATGGCCCGCGCAGTGGGCTTTGACAGCATAAATATGGACGTTATAGCGGGCCTGCCCGGGGAGGATATGGCTGATATGGAGCATACTTTATCCGAGATCAGGAAGCTCGAGCCGGATAACCTTACTGTGCATACGCTGGCCATAAAGCGCTCGTCGCGATTGAAGCAGAGCCTTGGCAGCTATGAGCTGCCGGACGGAGATACCGTCGAAAAGATGGTACAGCTTGGCATGGAGTACGCTCGGAGCATGGGCATGGCGCCATATTATATGTACCGCCAGAAGTACATGAGCGGCAACCTGGAGAACGTCGGTTATGCCAGGCCGGGAAAGGTCTGCATGTACAACATTGACATGATGGAGGAGACGACCTCCATAATGGCACATGGCGCGGGTGCTATGACCAAGCGCATATTCGATGGGGAATGCCGCGTGGAGCGCATACCCAATCCCAAGGACGTGAACACTTACATAGCAAAGGTACATACCGTTGACGGCGAGAAGCGGGAGCTGTATTCAAAGTAGCATACTTTCTTGACATTTTTAGCCTGCGATTATATAATTAACAGGAATATTGGCATTGACCGGAAGAGCGGCGAAATTAAGCCTTCTTTAGAGAGCGTGGGCCCTGGCTGAAAGCCCCGCGGAGACTATCGCCGGAGACGCCCGTGAGCCGGCGGGTAAAAAGCCCGCCCGTATGGCCTGCGTTAAGGGCCTTGAGCCGGGGCTTTTATTAGCCCAATTAGGGTGGTACCGCGGGTCTCCCGTCCCTTTGCCGGGCGGGAGACCTTTTTATTATTAAATAGAATGCGAGGAGAAATCATGGCAATTCAGGCGCCGAAGGGCACTAAGGACGTTACGCCGAGAGAAAGCTATAAGTGGCAGTATATTGAGAAGATCGCAAGGGAGACCTGCGACAACTTCGGGTTCAGCGAGATACGCACCCCCGTCATTGAGCATACCGAGCTGTTCCTTCGGGGAGTGGGCGATACCACGGATATAGTGCAGAAAGAAATGTACACCTTTGATGACAAGGGCGGCAGGTCCATAACCCTCAAGCCCGAGGGTACTGCCGGTGCAGGCCGCATGTTCATAGAAAACAACCTCTTCAACGACCCTCAGCCTACCAAGATGTATTATCTCTACTGTCCTGTGTTTCGCTATGATAAGCCTCAGGCGGGAAGATTGCGCGAGCATCATCAGTTTGGCGTGGAGGTCTATGGCGCACCCCGGGCAAGCATAGATGCCGAATGCATCGAGCTTGCCATGACCGTTCTCGATAAAATAGGTGTGAAGGGTCTTTCCGTAAACATAAACAGCATAGGCTGTCCCAATTGCAGGCCAAAATACAATGAGATGCTCAGGGAGTATCTCAGAAGCAAATACGACGGCCTCTGCGAGACCTGCAAGAGCCGCTTCGAGAAGAACCCTCTTCGCATATTGGACTGCAAGGAAGAAAAGTGCAAGAGGATATGCGAGGGCGCGCCTACTATTCTGGACTGTCTCTGCGGCGACTGCAAGGCACACTTTGAAGAGCTGAAGGGCTGCCTTGACAGCGTAGGCATACAGTACAAGGTGGATCCCTTCATAGTGCGCGGGCTGGACTATTATACAAAGACCGTGTTCGAGATAATCGCAAACAGTGAGGGATATTCAGGAACGGTATGCGGCGGAGGCCGCTATGACGGACTTCTGGAGCAGCTTGGCGGCCCCAAGCTTCCCGGAATAGGCTTCGGCATGGGCATGGAAAGGCTGCTGCTCATAGCAGAGCTTTCGGGAGCTCAGATACCCCAGCCACGCAACGTTGAGGTATATGTTGCGGCGATGGGCGAGGAGGCCCGCAGGGTGGGCTTCACCCTTACCGCAAAGCTCCGCGGCAGCGGCATAAAGACCGAATTCGACCATGTAGGCAAGAGCTTCAAGGCACAGTTCAAGTACGCCAACAAGATAGGCGCCAGATTCGTGGCTATCTTAGGCGACGAGGAGCTTGAACGGGGCGAGGTAAAGCTCAAGGATATGGAAACAGGGGACGAGGGCTATGTTCCAATAGCCGCCCTTGGGAATAGAGTACAGCAAATTTTAAGATAAGAGAGGAAAAGTACAATGGCAGAACTGCTTCAGGGTTGGAAACGCACACACTACTGCGCAGAGCCTACTGTGGACGAGGTAGGCAAGGAAATGGTGCTCATGGGCTGGGCCGGAACATGGCGTAACCTGGGTTCCCTCATATTCATAGGCCTTCGCGACCGCACCGGCACCATGCAGGTGACCTTTAACGAGAGCGAGCTTCCTAAGGAAGTATTTGAAAAGGCTGAAACCATCCGCAGCGAGTATGTCATCGCCGTAAAGGGCGTACTGGCAAGGCGCGATGAGAAGATGGTAAACAGAAACATGAAGACCGGCGAGCTGGAGCTTATTGCCAAGGAGCTGAAGATACTGGGCGTATCCGAGACTCCTCCCTTCTACATCGACGATAACGTGAATGCCGCCGAGCAGCTCCGCCTTAAGTATCGCTATCTGGATCTGCGCCGTCCCTGCATGCAGGCAAACATGCTCATGCGCAGCAAGATAACCAAGGTAGCTCACGAGTACTTCGCAGAGCAGGGTTTCATAGAGATAGAGACTCCTACCCTCTGCAAAAGCACCCCCGAGGGCGCCCGCGACTATCTGGTACCCAGCCGAGTACAGCCCGGCAAGTTCTATGCTCTGCCCCAGAGCCCCCAGATATTCAAGCAGCTGCTCATGCTTTCCGGCTTTGACCGCTATATGCAGATAGCCCGCTGTTACCGCGACGAGGACCTGCGCGCAGACCGTCAGCCCGAGTTCACGCAGATCGACCTTGAGATGTCCTTCGTGGAGCAGGACGACGTAATGAACGTTCAGGAGGGCTTCATCAAGCGCCTGATGAAGGAAACTCTGGATGTAGACATTCAGCTTCCTCTGCCTCGCATAACCTGGCAGGAAGCCATGGATCGTTACGGCTCGGACAAGCCCGATACCCGTTTTGGCCTTGAGTTCGTAAACGTAAGCGATATAGTGAAGGACTGCGGCTTCGGCGCATTTGCGGACGCAGTCAAGGGCGGCGGCTCCGTGCGCTGCATCAACGTAGAAGGCGGCGTGGAGCATTTTACCCGTAAACAGATAGACGCGTTTGGCGACCTGGTAAAGACCTACCGGGCAAAGGGTCTCGCGTGGCTGAGTATGAAGCCCGAGGGAATCCAGTGCTCCTTCGCAAAGTTCCTCACCGAGGATCAGATAAAGGCCATACTGGAGCGCGCCAACGCCAAGACCGGCGACATACTGTTCTTTGTTGCGGACGCAAAGGATACGGTAGTATATCAGGCTCTGGGCGCCCTGCGCCTTGAGCTGGGCCGCAGGCTCGGCCTCATGGACGATACCAAGTTCAACTTCCTGTGGGTAATAGAATTCCCCCAGTTCGAGTGGAGCGAGGAAGACGGAAGGTACTACGCCATGCATCACCCCTTCACCTCACCTATGGATGAAGATCTGGACCTGCTGGATACCGATCAGGGCAAGGTTCGCGCCAAAGCATATGATATCGTGCTCAACGGCAACGAGATTGGCGGCGGTTCCATACGTATCCACTCCCCCGAGGTACAGGAGAAGATGTTTGAGAAGCTGGGCTTTACCAAGGAAGAGGCCTGGGAGCGCTTCGGCTTCCTGATGGGCGCCTTCAAGTACGGCACTCCTCCTCACGGCGGCCTTGCATACGGTCTGGACAGGCTGGCCATGCTCATCACCAGGGCTTCCAGTATACGCGACGTCATAGCCTTCCCGAAGGTACAGACCGCGTCCTGCCTCATGTCCGGCTGCCCCGACGTAGTAGAGCAGGCACAGCTTGAGGAGCTGCATATAGAGACTGTTGCTGATAAGGAGTAAGCCATGGCGGGAGAAGAACTTCGCCAGACAGGCAAGGTGGTCGAGCTTAAGGGCAAGCTTGCGGTAGTACGCTTTCAGCGCAGCGACGCCTGCGGCCACTGCAACGCCTGCTTTCATTTCGGCTCAAACGAGGCGGATATAGAGATAGATAACTCCTGCGACGCCGGGGTAGGCGATATAGTGGCTATAGAGCTGCACAGCGGCAGCATGTTCAAGGCCAGCGCAATAGCTTACGGCATACCCCTCATAGGGCTTATGCTGGGCGTATTTATAGGAAGCAGGATAAGCAATATGTTCGCGGTAATCGGCGGCGTACTGCTCTGCTGCGGCACCTACTTTATACTCAAGGGCCTTGATCCCGCGTTTTCCAAAATGCGTGAGTTCAAACCCCGCATGATCGAGATAGTGGGCCACGAAGACGAGCAGCAGTAATTTAAAAAAACGATATTAAATAAAGCGCGGTGATTGCAATATTGCCGCGCTTTATTTATAATCAATTAGTATGCACAAATTGGAACCTTCAGGGGGTGAAGCCATGATACAGCTTGATATTATAAGAGAGGCCGCGCCCGACGTTGCGGAAGCGATGTTGAATGAACTTTTGCGGCAGCGGAGAAATATAGAGCTCATAGCCTCGGAAAATTTCGTGTCGCCTGCGGTTATGGCAGCCATGGGCAGCCATCTTACAAATAAATATGCCGAAGGGTATCCTGATAAGCGTTACTACGGCGGCTGCGAATATGTGGACGTAGTGGAGAACATCGCGCGGGACCGCGCCTGCCAGCTTTTCGGTGCGGAGCACGCCAACGTACAGCCCCACGGTGGCTCCAGCGCCAATTTTGCAGTATACTTCGCCCTGCTTCAGCCCGGCGATAAGGTGCTGGGCATGGATCTTTCCCACGGCGGCCACCTTACTCACGGAAGCCCCGTCAATATGTCCGGTCAATACTATACCTTCTATTCCTACGGTCTCGACCCCGAGACGGAGTGCATAGATTACGACGAGGTGCGAAAAAAGGCGCTCGATATAAGGCCTAAGCTGATCATTGCGGGCGCGTCGGCGTACCCGCGCGGGATAGACTACAAGAGGTTCCGCGATATAGCCGACGAGGCAGGCGCCCTCCTCATGGTGGACATGGCTCACATTGCAGGCCTTGCGGCGGCGGGACTGCATATGAACCCCGTACCATATGCCGATGTTGTAACTACAACTACCCATAAGACGCTGCGCGGCCCAAGGGGCGGCATGATACTATGCAAAAAAGAATTTGCCAACGCCATAGACAAGGCCATATTCCCCGGTACACAGGGCGGTCCGCTGATGCATATAATCGCAGCAAAGGCAGTATGCTTTGAGGAAGCGCAAAAGCCCGAGTTCAAGGCATATCAGCAGCGAATAATCGACAATGCCAAGGCGCTGGAAAGAAGCCTGAAGGCGGAGGGCGTAAGGCTGGTATCAGGCGGTACGGACAACCATCTGCTTCTGCTGGATCTGGGATCGGATGGACTTACAGGCAAGGAGGTTGAACAGCTTCTGGATCGGGCCAACATAACCGTAAACAAGAACAGCGTGCCTAACGAGACCCGCAAACCTACCGTTACCAGCGGCATAAGGGTGGGTACGCCTGCGGCTACCACCAGAGGCCTCAATGAAGACGACTTTGTACTTGTGGGCAGGTTGATAGCTGACATAATAAAAAACGGAGAGGAAGCAGTGGAACGCGTTGCAGCTAAGGTAAGGGAAATAACGGATAAGTACCCGCTGTATCCCGGCGAATAACATTTATATCATGAACAGGCTCTGGACAAAGAATTACACTATAATAACCATAGGCAGCGTCGTATCCATGCTGGGCAACAGCATGGCCGGCTTTGCAATGAGCCTTTTTGTGCTGGATTATACCCAATCCCCGCTGTATTACGCCATATATATGTTCCTGTATACCCTGCCCCAGATAGCGGCGCCGGTACTTGCCGGGCCGCTCATGGACAGGTTTTCCCGGCGCAAGACCATATATATTCTTGATTTTGCCTCCATGGCCATATATGCCCTGCTGGCAGGGCTGATGCACTTTGGGCTTTTCAACTTCTGGGTATTTGCATCCATAACATTCATAATAGGCACCATACACAGCGCCTACACTGTGGCTTTCGAAAGTTTTTACCCCATGCTGGTGTCTGAGGGCAACTACATAAAGGCTTATTCGGTACTCAGCACACTTGAGACGCTGGTGCTGGTGATGATACCCGTATCCACCTTCTTATATAAGACGGTGGGAATGGTATGGCTGATGCTGATAAATTCCGCCTGCTTTTGCACTGCAGCCATATTCGAGACGCAGATAAGCGACGTGGAGGGCAAGGAGCGACAAAGCGACTCGAGATACACATTCGGCGGCTATATGGAGGATATGAAGGAGGGAATGCGCTACCTCTGGACGGAAAAGGGCCTTTTGTATATAACCCTGTATTTCATATTCTGCTTTATGGCCATGGGCGCATCTAACGTCATAACGCTGCCTTACTTTAAAGCGGGGTACGATAACGGCGAGTACATCTACATGTCGGTCTGGGGTTTTATGGTATTGGGCCGTGTACTTGGCGGCATGATGCACTACAGGCTGCATTTGCCGGAGAAGCATAAGTTCACAATAGCTGTGTGTGTATACGTCGCTGCTTCCTGCAGGGGATACTGGGCGTAACGTCCTATAATATTCGCATATCTTCTACCCAGTCATATGTTCCTGATAACCGCAAGGGCAGATTCAACGGCACCTTCCTGATGCTGACCACCATAGGCTCCCTGCTGGGGCAGCTCCTGGCCGGACTGCTTACGGAAATAATGCCGATACGTGGGGTGCTGAGCCTGTTCATGGGCATAAGCGGCGCATCGGCCATTATCATAATGGGAAGGGGAAGAAACGAGGTAAAACCCATATACAATAAAAGACAGTAAATAAAAAAGTGGCTTGAAGCCACTTTTTTAGGTTAGAATATCAGTTCAGCCTTTTTCCGCGGTCGGGGCAGTATTCCGGCATATCCTTCAACGCCGGAAGGGACTTTTTACAGTGTGGGCAGCGGTAAAAGACGGCGTACTTCATGAAGCCTGCGCTAAAGCCGGCTGTTGCCGTCCTCGGGAGGATCGGTGTTCTCGAGAGGGTGCTCGGCGTCAACTATAAGCTGGCGCTCACACTCGGGACAATGGCGTGGTACGCCTCCGCGGATCTTCATTAGCCGCGCTCCGCAGAAGGGGCAGCGGTAGAATATCAGCGCCTGACCGTAGCCGCCGACTATACACACTATTGCGATTATATATGCGGCGATAAGGTTCCTGTTCATGACGTAAAGCGCTATAAGTATGCCCAGCATGGGCACTATTTTGAATATGTTATAGCTGAGCATGAGCCTGCTCTTGAGTTTATCCATATCCATCAGGCGAGACCTACCTTTCTGTATACTTTGCGGAGGGTCTTTCGGGCCTGCGCAGAAGCCTTCTCTGCTCCATCCGACATTATCTTCTCCAGGTATGCTTTATCCGAAAGTATCTTCTTATATTCGTTTTGAACGGGTTCAAGTCCGGCTATTACGGCTTCGGCAACTTCAGCCTTGAGGCTGCCGTAGCCAAGGCCGTCGAAATGCTTTACTGCTTCGTCCATGGTGAGCCCCGTGAAGGAGGTATATATGGAGAGGAGGTTGGATACGCCGGGCTTATTCTCGGGGTCGAACGCGATGAAGGTATCGCTGTCGGTGACCGCGCGCTTGAACTTTTTCATTATGACGGAAGGATCGTCCATTATGGCCACGAAGCCGTTGGGGTTAGGATCGGATTTGCTCATCTTCATGGATGGATCCTGCAAGCTCATGACCCGGGCGCCGAACTGGGGTATGAAGCCCTCGGGTATCTTGAAGGTTTCGCCGTAGGCGTTGTTGAAGCGGATGGCGATATCCCGTGCGATCTCGATGTGCTGCTTCTGGTCCGCACCGACGGGCACCAGATCGCTCTGATAAAGCAGTATGTCGCCTGCCATCAGCACCGGGTAGGTGAAAAGGCCTGCGTTTATATTGTCCGCGTGCTTTGCGGATTTATCCTTGAACTGTGTCATTCGGGAGAGCTCGCCCATATAGGTGTTGCAGCACAGCACCCAGTTAAGCTCAGCGTGCTCGTGAACGTGGGACTGCACAAACAGTACGGATTTTTCGGGATCTATGCCGCAGGCCAGCAGCAGCGCCACAGTCTCGCCGGCGCGCCTTCTCAGGTCGGCGGGGTCCTGGCGAACGGTCAGGGCGTGAAGATTGGCGACGCAGTAATAGCAGAGCCTGTCATCGGTCTGCAAGAGCTTCCAATTTTTGAGCGCGCCAACATAATTGCCCAAGGTGGGGGAGCCAGAGGGCTGTATGCCGCTGAGTACTGTCTTCTTTTCCTGTTCTGCCATTTTATTTATATAACCTCCATGATTTCACCTGTTCACATTAAAATATTATACTTTATTTGACTCGGGATAGCAACATTCCCTTGTTTGACCTTTTGCGCGATGCTACAATATAAAATACAAATAATCAAACTGGAGGCAAGCATGAGCCACCGCGCCCTTTACAGGCAATACCGGCCCGCCACATTCTCCGAGATGATAGGGCAGGAGCATATAACCACAATACTGAAAAACCAGGTGAAGTCCGGCACAACCGCCCATGCCTACCTTTTCGCGGGCACCCGGGGTACCGGTAAGACAAGCGCCGCGCGCATACTCGCAAGGGCGGTGAACTGCGAAGAGCCCGTGGACGGCGAGCCGTGCGGCCGCTGCCGTTCCTGCGGCATAAGCGCCGGGGAGTGCGCGGATATAATCGAGCTGGACGCTGCCAGCAACACCGGCGTGGACGATATGCGCGACATAATCGAAAAGGCGCGGTTCATGCCTCTTGAGCTGAAGCACAAGGTATACATAATCGACGAGGCGCACGCACTTACTGCCAACGCCTTCAACGCCTTGCTGAAAACGCTGGAGGAGCCGCCTCCCCACGTGACGTTCATACTGGCCACCACAGAACCCCACAAGATACCTGCGACGATAATCTCCCGCTGCCAGAGAATGGATTTTCACCGGCTCGGCGTATCCGATATGGTCAAGCGCACCGAGGAGGTGCTTCAGCGCGAGAACGCCCATATAGAGCGCGACGGCCTGCTGGCCATAGCCCGAGCTGCCGAGGGCGGCATGCGTGACTGCCTCTCCCTGGCGGACCAGTGCCTGTCATTTTGCGGCAATAAAGTCAGCACACAGGACGTTTACGGTGTGCTGGGCAGCATGGAGGATGGCTTCCTGTTTGACATGGCGGAGGCCATACTTTCCAGCGACCCGGCAAGGGCGCTGGAGCTGCTGGATCAGGTAGTTCGGGATGGCCGTGATTTGAAGGTGTTTTTACATGACCTGACGCAGCACATGCGTTCGCTGCTTTTGACGAAGCTTTGCGGCCATTGCAGCGATATACTGGACTGCACCGAGGACTCTATGAAGCGGTACGAGGAGCAGGCAAAGGAAGCAGGCGAAACGCGGCTTTTAAGATGCAGCGAGCTGCTGTTGCAGGCGGAGGGCAGGCTTCGGACAGTTACAATGCCGAGGGCGCTTATAGAAAGCACGCTTGTGCGCATATCCCGGCCCGAGGAAAAGCGCACCATGGACGACCTTATGGAGCGCATCGAGGTTCTCGAGCGGCAGGTACGGGAAGGGGCGCCCCGGCGCACAGCAATGGCCGAGGCGATACCTATCGGGGAAAAGCCTGACGCCGATGAGTATCCCTGCGACTACGGCTTTGAGGAGCCGCCGGAACCCGAAGACGCGCCGCCCTTTGATATTGACGAGCCCGCAAGGATTGCGCCCGCGTCAAAGCCGGAGAAGCCAAGCCCCGCACATCAGGCAAAACCGGCAGAGACGGCGGGCAGCATGTCCCCGCAGAAGCTGTGGAAGGCTATACTCGATAAGCTTGGAGAGACGGAGCGCACCATGGCGGTTTCCGGAATGTACGGCAAGGGAAGCGCCATAAACGGCAATGTGCTGGAGGTGGCTTTTGAGAGCGAAATAATATATCGTATGATGAGCGCGCCGGGAGCGCTGGAGAAGGTCAACGGAGCGGCAGACAAGGTGGCGCCCGGGTATACGGTGCGTATGACGCAGAAATCTGGCGGGGACGATATAGAGAGCACCGGCAGGGCGTTGTTCGGCGGCGCTTTCAGGATCGAGAGCTGACAAGCGATGAGCATTTAACATTTCGCCGCCCAAATATAACAAAAGGCGGCGCTTTTTTTAAAAAAACGTGTCGCAAATGTGGAAAATGGCTGCAAATACCTCTATTCTGCGGTACCGCGTTGAACAGGGCTGCAAACTGTGGTATACTATTATACAAGTAAAATCCCGGAGGTATGTTAATGGCAAAGGGCGGTTTCCCCGGAATGGGTGGGGCAAATATGCAGCAGCTGATGAAGCAGGCGCAGAAGATGCAGCAGGATATGCAGCGCATGCAGCAGGAACTCCAGACCCGCGAGTTTACGGCTACCGTAGGCGGCGGCGTGGTCAGGGCTACGGCATACGGCAGTAAGGTGATAAAGTCTATCGAGATAGACCCTGCCTGCGTGGATCCGGATGATGTTGAGATGCTTCAGGATCTGGTGCTGTCCGCCGTCAACGAGGCCATGCGCATGGCGGAGGAAGCCACGAATTCCGAGGTCAGCAAGCTTACTGGCGGAATGGGCTTGGGCTTCTAAAAAACATATGGCAGACCCAATAAGCAATCTGGTCTCCCAGCTTTGCAGATTGCCCGGCGTAGGTACCAAGAGCGCACAGCGCCTCGCCTACTTTATACTGGACATGCCCGAGAGCGAAGCACGCGAGATAGCAAAGGCCATAAACGACGCAAGGGACAAGATACACCACTGTCCCATTTGCGGCAACTACACCGATACGGATCCCTGTGCCATATGCCGCGACGCCAGCCGCAAGACCGGCGTAATATGCGTGGTTAGGGACGCAAGGGATGTGGTAGCCATGGAAAAGATGCGGGAATTCCGCGGCACATACCATGTGCTGGGCGGGACGATATCCCCAATGGACGGCATTGGCCCGGACGATATACGCATAAAGGAACTATTGCAGCGTATAGATGAAGGCGGGGTAAGCGAAGTGATACTGGCTACCAACCCGGACGTAGAGGGGGAAGCCACTGCGGTGTATATATCCAAGCTGCTCAAGCAGCGGGGGGTGAAAGCCACGAGGATAGCCCACGGAATACCCATCGGCGGAAATCTTGAATACGTGGACGAAATGACATTGCTGAAGGCAATGGAAGGCAGAAGGGAAATGTAAAAATTTTTTTAAAAATTTTGCAACCTTTTGGACGCCTGAAGCGTCTTATACTATAGAGCGGAGAAAACACCCATATCACCCGAAAGGAGAGGTAAAGATGAAGCGCATAACTGCACTGTCCACCATTGCTGTTGCCGTGATAGCACTTATTATAGGCCGCGCATTTCCGGTGAGCGTAATGAGCAACGACCGCGTCATGGCGGACGTGCGTCAGAGTTATCGCAGCGCCTCACTGGTGGTGTCGGGTGAATGCATACAAAAGATAAATTCCGGCGACAATGCCCAGAGCCGCATGCGCATCGACGAGGTAATAGCCGGAAGCGCCCGGGAGGGCTCCGAAATACTGGTCAAGGGCAGCTATACCGTAGGAGAGAAGTATCTCCTCTACCTTATAGAGGACGATGACGTACAGTATGCCGAGGACGAGGTAGGCTATTGTTCCACCTCCACGGATAATTTTGTGATCCGGGATGGAAATGTTGAATACGGCGGATTGCAGATAAGATTCAGCGAATTCAGGAAGGAAATGGACGAGATCTCGAAGGTTATCACTGCACCTTCAGAGAACTACTACTACAGTGATATCAGAGCGCTTGTAAACGCCTCGGAGAATATATTCATAGGCCGTGTAAACGGTGCGTCTCATATGCGCAGCACCAAATTCCGCACCCAGGACGGCGGAAGCACAGTCGAAAAGAAGGCGCTATCAGCAAATCTTACCATCAGCGTATACGGAAACATAAAGGGCGATATAGGCTACGGCCAGGAAATAAATCTGGTATATGTTCCTTCAGCCAGCGAAAACATGACGGATGCCGGCACCCTCCAGCCCAAGCCGGTGAGCGCCGACAAAGCGGTAAAGCTTTCCGAGGGCGATACCTACCTGTTCTTCCTTGCAAAGGATCCGGATCCCAAGCAGGATCACTGCTTCCCGGTAAACTCCATACAGGGTTGGATAAAGGTGGAAAATGATAAGCTGACCGTGTCCGATGAAAACGGCGTGGCGAGGGAATATACCGACCTTTCTCAGCTGGTAGCCGATATAAACAAAGTAAAATAAAGAAAGATCAATAATAACGATCCCCGCTCAGGCGGGGATCGTTATTATTATACCGGCTGCCGAAAAACCCCGGGGTTGATAAGGGGCCGCAGCCCCTTATGGCTTTATTCGGATTTGGCGACATGTGCGGCAAATCCGCAAAAAGCGCTTGCGCAGCAAGGCTTTCCCTGCATGAGGTGCTGGCCGCGCCATAGGCGCAAGCGCCGAATAAAAAAACTCGAAAAAGTGGCGTTCAGCCACTTTTTCGACATTTTTAACGATCCCCGCTCAGACGAGGATCGTTATTATTATACCGGCATAACGGGAATGTCATTTTTTGCGTTCAGCTCAATTCCGCTTTGAATTTTCTTTGCTGCTAAGAAAACTGTCCCCTACGAGGCACAGTACGATTATGCTTGCGCCTATAAGCCCAATGCCGGTGAGCCGCTCGCCAAGTATTATAATCGCTATTACGGCGGTCATGATGGGCTGGGTGCATTGCAGCATGGAAACAGCCGAGGCGGAAAGGTGACGCACTGCGGTGTTCTGAAGAAGGTATGCGGCGATGGTGCATATCATGGCGTGGTATGCGGCGATAAGGTACGCGGCAGGCTGTATGCCGGACAAGACGGATATATCGTCGAATATCAATGCGCCTGCGACGCTTACCACCATGGTGGTTATCACCTGTAATGAGGTAATGGACAGCACTTCCATCTCCTGCATTGCCTTTTCGCCGAATACCAGCTGGCCGGCAAGGCACAGCGCATCGAGAAGGGCCAGTGCCTCCCCTGCGCCGAAGGCAAATGCGCCGCCGTTGCAGCAGAGCAGGAACAGTCCCGCTATGGTTATCAGCTGCAACGGCAGATGGCTGAGCTTATAGTGCGATTTTGTGACTACAGCAGAAAGTGCCGGTGCGAACAACACCGGCAGCGACATTATGAACCCCACGTTGGTGGCGGAGGTCATGCTGAGGGATATGTTGCAGGAGATATAAGCTCCTGCACAGCATAGGGCGGAAGGCAGCCAGAGCCTTATGCCAGCCTTTTTCGCGGCGGAAAATATGCGTTTGCCGCAAAAAAGCGACAGAACCACTGACGCCATGGTGAAGCGTATCGCCAGCAGCCATAACGGAGTGATACTCTGATAGGCGATCTTGGTTATGGGATTGCCTATGCCGTAAACAAGGCTCTGTATCAGTATGAATATAACGTATATGGCCTTTTTGCCCTTCATACAGCTCCTTCTTACTCGCCGTATTCCTCACGGAGCTGGTCCAGCGCCTGCTGAGCCTGCTCCCACTGGGAATAGAGGGAATCGATCTCGGCCTGCTTGTCGTCTGCCTTTTTTGCGAGTTCTGCGGATTTTACGTAGTCCGACGCTACCACTGGCGAAGCGAGCTTTTGATTTATTTCTTCAAGCTCCTGCTCGGCGGCCGCTATGCGCTCCTCTGCTCGGCGGACAGCGCCCGCCGCCCGGTTCAGTATACTCTGGCGCTCCTTTTGAGCCTTGTAGCTGTTGGGCTTTTCCGCCTTTGGGGGGGCAGCTTCAGCTGAGGGCTGAGGCCTTCGCGCAGCTGCTTCAAGGTAATCGTCATAGCCGCCTATGTATTCAGTAAGTCCGTCTTCCTCCATGTAGAGTATGCGGTCAGCCATGCGGTTGACCAGGTATCTGTCGTGGGTGATTATGAGCATGGTACCCTCGTAATCCTCCAAAGCGGCCTCAAGAGCCTCCCGGGAGGATATGTCAAGATGGTTGGTAGGCTCATCGAGCAGCAGCAGATTGGCCCCTGAAAGCATAAGCTTGAGAAGCTGTATGCGTGCCTTCTCGCCGCCGGAAAGGGTGCCTATCTCGTTGAACACCTCGTCGCCGCGAATGAGGAACGCCGCCAGGGCGGAACGGACTTGGGTAAGGTCCATTCTCGGGTAGGCGTTGTGTATTTCCTCAAGTGCGGTGCTGTTGGGATCAAGGGAGGTCATGGTCTGCTCGTAGTAGCCGGGCTGCACCTTGGCGCCCAGACGCACAGTGCCGGAATCCTGCCTTTCAAGGCCCATTATTATCTTCATGAGGGTGGTCTTGCCGCAGCCGTTCGGCCCCAGCAGGAATACACGTTCTCCCTTGCGGATATGCATGGAGGCGTTTTTGAACACCGGCTTATCATAGGACTTACTCAGCTCTTCGCACATCAGCACATCGTTACCGCCTACTTCCTTCGCGGTGAACTTGAAATGTATGGAGGAGGTGTCCTTTTCGGGAGCTACCAGCTCTGCCTTCAGCCGTTCTATCTGCTTGAGCTTTGCCTCGGCGGTGATGAAATTGTGAGCCTGGCCCCAGCGGCGCTGCTGCTCTACAACGCCTTCAAGGCGGTGTATCTCTTTCTTCTGATTGGCATAGTGCCTGCGCAGTATTTCGTTGCGGGTGCTCATCAGCTCCACGTGGCGGGAATAGTTGCCGTTGGTGGCGGTGAGCTTGCCGTTTTTTATTTCAAGGGTGCGGTTGGTTACCCTATCCAGAAAGTACCTGTCGTGGGATATGACTATAAACGCCCCTGCGTAGTTCTTGAGAAAATCCTCAAGCCAGGTGACGCTTTGTATGTCAAGGTGATTGGTAGGCTCGTCAAGCAGCAGCAGTTCCGCGCCGGAGAGCAGCATCTTTGCCAGCTGGGCCTTGTTGCGCTGGCCGCCGCTCATGTCGCTGAGAGGCTTGGCGAATTCGCTTTCGGTAAAGCCGAGGCCCAGGAGAGTGCTGCGTACCCTGCTCCTGAAGGTCAGGCCGCCCTCCCGCTCGTACCGTTCGTTGAGGGATTGCTGATGGGAAATAAGAGAGGATACGTCGCTGCCGCCATTGGATATTTCCTCGGAAATACGCTCAAGCTCCTGCTCTATACGTATGAGGTGGTCAAATGCCGCTACTGTGGATTGGTACAACGTATCCGAGGTGTTCTCCACGTTTTGACGCATAAATCCCATACGGGCGCCCTTATGTTTCATCACGGAGCCGGTGTCAGGTGTTTCCTCGCCTGTGAGTATGCGAAAAAGGGTAGTTTTGCCGCACCCGTTTACCCCTACCAGGCCCACCTTGTCCCGGGGGGCTACCTCAAAGCTTACCCCGTCGAAGAGAAGACGGGCGGAATAGCTCTTGCTTATGCCGCTTGCGGCTAATAGTGCCATGGTAAAATACAGTTCCTTTGCCGAAATATTGGATCGAATTATATTTTACACTAATATTACTGCTATTGCCATACGGTTTTTACGCCTAAAGGGACAGCGAAGCATATTGTTCATTGGACAAAATATGTCAGTATGCGCTATAATTATCAAATATGGAAGCTACTAATGATTTGCGGAAAAACCAAAGGAAAAACAGACAGGATAGACGCCCCATGATGAAGCGGCTCAGAATACCGCTCCTTACTGCGGGAGGCGTTGTGCTGTGCGCTTTTGTGCTGATACCCATGGCCTTTGATACCCTCGACATAGGACCGGAGATAGTGGAAGTATCCAAGTCCATGCTTCATATGCCAAGCCCCACCCCGACGGCGGAGGTGGCGGAGAACTTTGCCATTACGGCAGCTGCGCCTAAGGATGCAGCGGAGGCTCCCTCAAAGTACCGGCTGCTGAAGCTCGGCGATACAGACCCTGTGGTGGCGGACATACATGAGAGGCTGGCGGAGCTGCAGTATATGGACGGCGATGAACCCTCGGAGTATTTTGGCGAGCCTATTGAAGCGGCGCTGAAGCGTTTTCAGCGCATACACCACATGAAAGAGACGGGCGAGGCGGACGAACTGACACAGGAGATCCTTTTCTCGGATAAGGCTGCCATGTATAAGCTTCAGCAGGGCGACGAGGGAGAGGACGTGGAGTCCCTTCAGGAGCGCTTGCAGGATTTGGGCTACGAGGTGGAAAAGACCAACGGCTACTTTGGCGTGGCCACGGTAAAGGCGCTCTCCTCCTTTCAGATAAAGAACAAGCTTGACGCCACCGGCGTTATGGATACCGACACGGCGGATATACTTTACTCAAACAACGCAAGGCCCAAGGTGGATCCAACCCCTTCGCCTACGCCTAAGCCCAAGTCCACTCCTACGGCCAAGCCCACAAATACACCCAAGAACAGCGCCACGCCCAAGGTTGGGGGCGATAGCATAGGTACTACCAAGACGGCCGACCCCGGCACTCAGCCCGAAAGCACCCCAAAGACAGGCGGAGGCGGCAATGTTTCCGCCGCTACCGGCAGTGTGGACGGATTTATTGCCACGGCTATGGCTCAGCAGGGAAAGCCCTATATCACGGCGGACGAGGGCCCGGACAGCTTCGATTGCAGCGGCCTCGTATATTACTGCCTCGTCAACAACGGCGTAAAGGTGGGCCGGATGAGCGCAAAGAGCTATGCCGTAATAGACAGCTGGGAAACCGTCTATTCTACGAGCGACCTGCGCCCCGGCGACCTGCTGTTCTTCTGGAACAGCGGCAGAACGCGCATTTATCATACCGGAATATGGCTGGGAGGCGGAAAATACATACATGCCTCTTCCTCTGCGGGGCAGGTAGTGGTCAGCGGCTGGAGCGACTGGGCTAAAAACAGCTTCAGCCACGGCAAGAGGGTATACTAAATTAAAAATATCAAGGAGGAGAATGGCTATGAACAGAGAAGAGGCATACGAGCTTTTGCACAAGTACATGAAGGGCGAGAACTACATTCAGCATTCCATGGCAGTTGAAGCCATAATGCGGGGCCTGGCCAAGCGCCTTGCGCCTGAGGACGTAGAGTATTGGGGCATCGCCGGCCTTTTGCACGACCTTGATGAGGAGCAGTGCGACTGGCGCAACCACCCGGAGGTACACGGCCCCACCAGCGTGAATATACTGCATGAGAACGGCGTGAACGACCCTGTGCTTGAGGGGGCGATAATGGCTCACAACCCTCTTTGCGGAAAAAAGGCGGGTACCACAATAGAATACGCTCTGCTGGCGGCAGACCCAATGAGCGGCTTCTGCAAGTCTGTGGCGCAGATATACCCGGATAAAAAGATTGCCAGCGTAAAGCACAAGAGCGTTGTAAAACGCTTCAAGGAGGTGCGCTTTGCCGCGGGAGCGAACCGGGAATACATGAACGCCATAGTTAATACGGGCCTTACACTGGACGACCTAATAGATGTTGCGCTGGAGGAGATGACCGCCATAGCGGATAAGCTCGGCCTGTAAACAAAAAGCCCCAGATAGCTAAAAATAAAGGCAGCGAATATAAATCGCTGCTTCAGAGTGTCAAAAAAGTGGCTGAACGCCACTTTTTTGAGTTTTCTCATTCGGTGCTTGCGCCTATAGCGCGGCCAGCACCTCATGCAGGGAAAGCCTTGCTACGCAAGCGCCTTTTGCGGATTTGCCGCACATGTCGCCAAATCCGAATAAAGCCATAAGGGGCTAAATCGCTGCTTTTTTATGTGCTTTTTTTGTTTTAACCCTCATCATCAGCGTCGAGATTGTCTATGGCGTATTGCAGGCACTGAATCACCAGAGCGTTGAGGGATAGATTGTGCTTGCACGCCAGCTTGTCAAGATAATCCATCATGTCGGCGGGCATGCGGAAGGTCTTGGTGACAGTATCGCTCGATGGTGCGGGTTTGATCTTAAATGACATAGCAATATCCTTTCTCTTGCCTTTCAATTATATTTTGCATTGTAACACCTAAAAATTAAACAAAAAAATTGTGTGCTAATTGCAAGAAGCGACACAAAAGGACATCGTTCGTCATTTTTTGCTTGCAAAAATAATTGCAAATAGATTGCATGTGTGGTAGCATGTAAATAACGGTACGAAAACACGTTCAATATTAACAATAACGTTATGATGGGAGTGTACTATGAAAAAATTATTTGCGATTCTCTTGGCGCTGATCATGATGCTGACGACGGTTTCGGCGATGGCGGCTGCTGCTCCGGAAAAATGGGATATTTCCAAGTCAAAGACCGCCACAAACCTTGATGCAAATTATGAGTCTAAGGTTACACTGTCTTTACCCAGTGCAGAGGAACCTCTTGTATCCGATATAGTATTTGTTCTGGATAAATCAACCAGCGCACAATTGGAACAACAGGCTCTTGATATGCTCGGAAAGTTAAAGGTGCATGTTGAAGAAACAGGTGCTACCGTGAAGGTGGGCGTGGTAATCTTTAATAAGGTAGCGAATGTAGCGAATGATGGCAAATTCTTCAACTTGGCTACAGAGTATGATGGTATTGAAGCGGCTATTAAACAGGAGATAAAGAGCGGTACAAATACCCATGCGGGTCTGCTGGCTGGCAAAAAGATGCTTGACGATGATAAATCCGTGGAAAACAACCGCAAATATCTGATCTTTGTCAGCGACGGCATCACCTATATGTATGATGAAGAGGCCAAGATCGTTCCTTATTACTGGATGAACGATAATTCTCCCTACTTCTCGAAAGACCCCTACAGTTGGCAATTCAAGTATTCTAACAATAATGCTCCTGACGATTGGAGCGAGTGGATTAATGGCGTGGAAGCCGCTATGTCCGCTGAAGCAGGTAATGCTCCTGACCCTGTTCCGTATGACAGCACTCTGAACGTCGAGATCGGTGAACTGGTAAGCGCGGAAATGCAGTATACAACCTCCGTAGATCGTGCACTGTACTACTCCTATCAGACATACCAAGCAGCAAAGAACGCCGGATACAATGTCTACGCCATGACGGCCGACAGCGGCGCGGGCACGACTTATCCCTGGGGTCCCAGCTTTATGAATTATCTGGCGGGCAAAGATGAGGTTAACTTCGAAAAAATAAAGAACGATATCCTTTATCTCGTTGACGCGGGTTCTACCGTCACCGACTACATGGGCTATGTAGAAGGCGATTACAATTTCGACTTCGTGAATGACGCCGACGCTCTGTCACTGAAGGTGGGCGATGATTCGTATCCGGCGGTGAAATTGGACAACAACAAGTATGGCTTCAAGCTGAGCGGGAACAACAGCGACGGGAACAACAGCTACGACTATATTGTGGAGTATTTCCCCAAAGAAAAAGATGAAGAGAACTTTGTCTGGACAATCAACGTCCCGGTCTCCAATTTTGCGCGAGTACAGCTTACCTACGCAGTCAAGCTGACCAATCCCAAGACCGCGGCTGGCACATACGGCACTTATGATGCGGATGGCTCCAAGAATTGCAAAGGGCTGTATACCAATAACTCCGCCGTATTGCACCCCATAAACAGCAACAACGTAACGGGCGCGGATGAAGCCTTCAACAAGCCCACGGTTTCCTATACCGTTTCCGGAGGAGGTGGCGGCCATACCCATTATGACCCCACTCCCTCCGTTCCCGTGGTGGTCGTAGTGCCCCCCAAGACCGGCGATATGCCCCTCTGGTACGGCATTGCGCGGTTCCTCGGTCTGGTGAAATAAGTTTATCCCCACAGGCGGCCTTATGAATGCTTTCGCCCATCGACAGGTACGGTCGGTGGGCGAACTTTTTTAAGTCAATATGTTTTGTATGCCTTCGGGAAGCCTGCTTCACACCGCAGCACTGCCAGAACAATGGCAGGATGGAGGCGGATCCGGAATTACGGCTTTATATACTGTGCGTGGATTTGTACGTTAGTCAAAAGCAAAGCGCACCTTGGAATTGTCCAAGAGTTCACCATTTACGGCGTGTAAACCTCACGTATTTCACTAACGAACCCGCCTTCCTCAAGCTTGAGGTACGCGAGCATGGGATATGACTGCCCCTTGAGCTTATCCATGAACTCGTCCGAGCCTATCTGCTTATCGCCGCACGGCGAGCCGTCATCGGTCCAACTGACAACGAAAAACTTCGTTCCCTCATCGCCCATTGTCACCACGGGCGTATATTCCTCATTGGCGTTATGCAGCTCGTAATCATTATCGAAACGGGCGTTTTCAAGATGGTATTCCGCTATTAAGTCCGTGTCGTCCCAGCTGACCCACACAACGTCATCCGCAAGCAGGGAATGGCATCCGTAGTCGAGCGCCTTATCGTAGATAACTAAGCAAAGCACGGGCGCTTCTGCAAGATACGCATAATCTCCCTTTTTAAGAAAAAGGCTTGCCTTCTGCGAAGTGTTCTTCATAAAATTTGAAGTTACGCCGTCCGGCCATGTGATGCTCATCTGTTCATCGCTATCAAAGGTAATATCACATTTTACCGGAGCTTCGTCCGGCTCGCCGATAGCCCAATATACAGCTTTTCCGTCTGCTATTTCCCATTTGCAGTAATGCGTTTGTTCACCAAGAGCAAAAGCGTAATAGTCCTCCGGCGACAGGAACACCTTTCCGTTTCCATCAAAATAGTTGATGATCGGGAACTTGGGATCCATGCTTCCTTCGTCCATACACACCCACCATCCGGTAAGCGCATCGGCCAGGTCGTCGATGACCGGCGAATCCTGCGCGGGTTCATCACTCTCACGGGGAAGGGCTTCGCTCTCCTGCGGCTGCGGGTTCTCTTCTATGGGAGCCGGAGAGCCATGCTGCCCGTTTTGTTGTTGTGCAGATTCCAACAGCGATTCGGCAAGCGCACTTGAAATATCGCCGCTTTTATCATCCGCTGCACAGCCGTTCAGAAGGAATGACACAAGCAATACGCAGGCCATAAGTAACAATACTGGTGTTTTTCTCATATTCAATCATCCTTTTCTATCGGGCGCTTACAACGCTGATCAAGCAGCTTTCACAGACCGCTTATGACCATGGGTATTCCCATTTACGCAGTAATCTTGTTTTGGCGTGGTTTAACCGCCTATTGCTTCCTTGTACCGGTCATAGCTGGGCGGCAGTGGATCGTTTTGCTCGTCCCACGGCGTACCGTCCTCTCGCAGGAAGAAGGTGACGGTGCAGGTATGGCCGTCCTCCTTGTCTGTATATGGATATGTCATCATCAGCGCACCGTTTTTCAGGGTAGGGGAGAAGTATTTTTCATCGGCCTCAGTAAGGTACTGGCTGAATATCCATGCATCCTTATCACCGATGTCGGCAGTAAAGCCGTCATTGTGAAGGTTGACGTACATGGAAAGCTGCAAGGAGTCATCGCTCATGCTCGAATCTGTATAAACTTCGATGAACGCGCGGCCGTCGCGGGCTGCGGCGATGGAGGCGATGATGTCCTTCTCATAGTCATTGTTGTCCGTAGAGTCCGTGACCTGCATCGTGCCGAACCACATTTTTCCAAGCGTTATAGTCTTGGTGGGGGAAATAAAGCTGCTTGCTCCGGCGCCCGCGCCTGCGCCTGCAAAAGCGTCATCCATCGTTGCCGCAACTGTAATGCCGTTGAAGAAGTCACCCGCGCCGGCATTCGCTCCCGCGCTTGAGCCTGCGCTTGAGAGTGAGTCAGCCGCATCGTCGGGAACGAATACCATAGTCATGCCCGCCGCTTCGTAATCAAGGGTGACCTTGCCGCCTTCAACGGTGAAGATCGCAGTAGTATCGTCCGAATCAAAGGTTATCCCGCCCGTAGCCATGTCGTATGTAAAGCTTTCGGGTTTTTCGCCGGAAAGACCAAATTCGCCCGTGCCATCGGCGCTGAATTTAATGAATGTACCGTCCGCCATGCCGTAGGAGTCAAGCTGCTCATGTGTGTAATCGTTCCCATCTATGGTGGCGCAATCAAGCGCGTAGCTTCCCACGATTCCATCGGGTTCGTTCTGTGCGCCATTCTTATTGCCGCCGCAGGCGGTAAGAGCGAAGATCATCATAAGCGCCAACAGCGCCGCAGCAATTCTTTTCATATCATGTGCCTCCTTGAATCGTCAACTTATTTCTCGGGATAGAAGACATCGGTGTCCTTGATACTCTTGATGTCCCAGTTTGCGTCCTCGTAGGTGATCACAAACCATCCGCCAGTGTCTCCCTCGTCGTCATAATGGTTGCCGATGGTGCGGGCATCCTGAATCCGCCATGTACCGGTCTTCAGCGTCCCGTCGTTATCATAGACCATGGTGCCATCGGCGTTGAATGTGTATTTCCACTGGCTTCCCGCCTCGCATACAAAGGTAGCTCCGGTGAGTGACTTCACGACGGTTTCATAATCAGCCCGCTTGTACCACTGCCTGCTCACAAGGTCATAACAGGTGAGCACATCCGTGAACACAAAGTCAAAAGCGCTGCCGCCCGTTTCAGCGTCCACGATGTGTTTGTCCGAGATCTTGGTATCGACGGTGTTCCGAGTTTCCCTGTCAACAATTGTCAAATAATCGTCCTCAAAGAAGATGAAGCTTGTTGCGCTTTTATCTCCATCCACATACCAGTATTGGGTGTCCGAGATGCCCGGAGCCTGATAACCCCATTCGATCTCATCGGGATCAACGGTAGCCTCCGGTGCGGGCGTTGGGTCGGATATCCTTTCCGGCTCGACCGTGGGTGCCGGCCCATCGAAGGTCGGCGCCTCCGCGGGCGTTTTGCTTCCACATGCGGTCAAAGTGAGCAGCATCAAAAGCGCCAGTGATAATGCAAAAATTCTTTTCATATTTTGTTTCCTCCATTTTGAATTCCGATTTTGGGCCGCGTTTCATGAGTTGCGGCCCGTATTGGGATCACAAGAGTTATTTCAGCAGTCCCATTGTGCTGGACATGGAGCTCCAATACTCGGCACCGTCGTCCGCGACATGAAAATTGATGTATATATACTCGCCGCTCTCAGCCATCCATGCATACTGATGAATTTCACCGGGTTTCCAGCTTGATGCGCTGACCTGCGCGGCGCCGTGCACATTGCCCATCATCTTGTATACCTGCTCGTATGTGACCTCGTTGCGGTGCTCATTGCAATACTTGCCCGCGGTAATAAGCACATCCAGCGGCACAATACCGTCTGCGCCCGCAACTGAGCTGCCATATTCGCCATCGGTAGTCGGCTGCGGCTCCATCTGGTCATCCGGCACTTCGCCCGGCTCCAAGCCAGTGCCATCGGCATTTTCGCCCTGAACGCCGGATGAGGCAGATGTACCTTCATAGCCTATGGGAGCAAAGCCTACGGGTGGGAGCTCGCCGCGCTCAATGGCTCCGTTGTACCATTCCACAGAGGGAGGCACGATGGCAAAGTTGCTGTCGATTTCTTTCTGCCAGCTTCCGCCCCACTGCTTCATGAAAAGTTTGAAGTCGAATATGTTGTCGCCGTTCTCGATGACATCGCCCATCGCATACTGGTCGGGATAATCGGGCATGGGCAGGAACATCCAGTTATAGGCGTACATTTCAACGCCGCCCGCTATCGTGCCTTCTACCGCATAGAGGCCGGATTCCTTCGCCTCGCAGGTGGCAAGTGCAAACGCTTCATCTACATTGGCAAGATATACAGCGAACTGGCCTTTACCTGTGCCGTCAACGTCAACCACCATATATGCGTCATAGTAATCGCTTGGGATATCGGCAAATTCGCCCGTAGCCTCGCTGACATACAGGCAGCCGTACCATGTGCCGTTCCACTGCTTTTGCAATTCGCTTGCGGAGGCGTCTGAGATGCCGCCTGCGGACGCGCCCGCCGCGCCGCCTGCTCGCGTGAATTTCAGCGTTATTCCCATATCCAGCACGTTTTCCAGCTCAAGCTTGCCATTCGCCAGCGTACCGTCACAATCCAGCCCGCCGCCCTTGATGTGGAAGGCAGTGCCGTCAAGCGTCCATTTGCCGTTGGCTTTCGTGCCGTCTATCTCCATAGTGCATTTGCCCTTATCCATAAGCTCGATAGTAAAGCCATTGGTCCAAACCGTGTCAACGTCAACATCCATCCCCATCATCTCGGCGCTGACAGCGGTATAGATGCCCGCATTGGGATCGCTGGACGCGGCCGCCTCACCGCCCTTGCCGCCAAGAACGCTAATGAGCACGATAGAAAGAATGACCGCCAGCACAGCGCCGCCTATGATGAGCAGCGTCTTTTTGTTCATAGGCTTTTTCTGCCTGGGCGTCCTTGCTGCGGGAGCATAGGCGGGTTGAGCGGAGTAGCTTTGCTGCGGATTGCCCTGCTGAGGTTGATAGCCGCCCTGCTGTGCGGGTGCTTGATAACTCTGCTGCGTGGGCGGAGTGTAGGTTTGCTGCGGAGCTGACTGCTGTACAGGTGGGGTATAACTCTGCTGCGTAGGCGGCGTATAGGTCGCCTGATAAGTGCCTTGAACAGGCGCCTCCGCCTGCTTTGATTCTTCCTTTTGAACCGGCTGCACAGGGGTTGCCTGCAGGGGAGCTACATGGGTAGCCGGCTCGCTTCCTCCAATCTTCTGCCCGCAGCTGGGGCAGAACTTCGTACCGTCGGAAAGCTGCGCTCCGCAGTTGGTGCAAAATGCCATTGTACTATCCTCCTAAACCTTTTTGTTGTTTGAATATACAATCTGTTACGACAATGCAGTTGTGGGCCATTAGTTTACTATGTCGTGGCAGTAAAAGCTGCAATCGCTGTTCACGGTGTATGAGAACGAATTGAACGACGCGGCCTCATACGGGGTAGTGTTTTTGCTTCCCTCCCACCAAACCGAGTAGGGGTAATTGCTGCTCACGGTGATTTTCGTGCCGGCAGGAACCGAGCCGCTGGTAGCGTCTGAATAGCCGCCGCCGGAGAACTTGCAGAACTTGCAGGAAACGTTATAATAGGTGACAGGCTGCTGTGTGGGCTCGGGCACATAAACGGTCTGCTGTGTGGGCGCGGGTGCGGCCGTTGGCTTTGTGGTAGGCTTGGGTGTGGATGAGGGGGTATTTTCCTTCTTGAGTACCACCTCATAAACGGTAGTCTCGTTCAGATCATGTACGGTAAAGCTCTTTACGGTGCGGTTGTAGTAATACGGCACATCGTTGATGAGCCAATAATCCACAGTATAGCCTGACGGTACATCCGCCTTAACGTATAAGGTGATCCAGTCGCCGGGCTGTGTTTCATGGGTAACGGTATTCTCATAATCTTCCTCAAAAACGAATTCCGTAAATTTTTCCCCTTTGGGCTTGCCCTTTTTGTCAAGGAACTGCATTTCGGCGTTTATCGAGGTTACCTTGTGCTCCGGGCGCAGCCTTGCATCCACGACTGTGTTTCCCTGCGCCGTGAACGTGAAGGTATCTTCCATATCCTCATAGTACTGCGCGCCGTTCAGCTCCCAATAGTCTACCGCCATGCCCTCGGGAACGTCGGCCGTGGCGGTAAGCTCTGCCTGGCCATCAACGATAAGCATTGTTTCGCCGTCTATCGTCGAATGGAGCGCAAGAATAAGGTCGCCGTTTTCCCCCTCGGAAGGAGCGGCCGGTTCGGGATCCGGAGCCTGTATATCCGCGGGTGCGGAAGGCTCGTACCCCGCTTGCTTTGCTTCGTCAAGCTGCTTCTGCATAAGCTGCATTTGGAGCTTCATAGCTTCGATGTCCGCGTTGCTATTGTCCTGGCATGCGGTCAGGCTAAAAAGTATAAGTATCACCAGCACAGCCGACAGAATTTTTCTCATTATCATTCCTCCTAAGCTTACTTGCGATTGTCTCATTATTTATGTGAAAACGAGCTTTGTTAAAGCGCGTCGATCACAGCGGAAAGGTATGTCGCAGAAATAGAACAATATATGAAGTTGTCGATAAGGCCGTCCTTTTTTGCCTGCCGCACCTTGTCGGCAAGCTTTTTCTCTGCGTTTTCATCCACTACAAGCACGATCTTGCAATCGGCGCATTGAAGCTTGACTTCATTGCGCTGTTCAAGCCGCTTTTCTAAATCCCAGGGGGCGAGGGCAGTGACCTCCATGATAAGTGCGTAAGGATGCAGTATGCGGCAAAGCTCCGTCGTTTCATCCGGCTTGTCGGCGTTGTAGACTTCAAAATCGGAATCAAATCTTGTCAACGCCTGCTTTATGGCGTCAGCGGAAAGACTGTTCTTCATATCAATAATCACGCGGCGCACAATTCCACCCGTCCTTTCCAAACCAGATATATAGGGCCAATACTTTTGTAACTCCCAATCCGATTCCTTAAAAATAGTGTAGCAGGCATAATTAAAAAGAACCCCATTCACATGAACAGGGCGGAGAAATTTTATGTGGGATTGTTTTGCTTTATGCCCAGCCCGGGCGGAATGATTCTCTCCATAAAAGGCGTATCGGTTCGCTTTGTGTCCCATCGGCTAATGAGGTCAGGATCACATATATCGTACCATCCTCATACCACATTTCATCAAGCTCACAAGCGGACGCTCCGTTCGCATCCGGATATATGCAGGAATTCGGGTCGATTTGCATGTCAAACCGTGCGTCGAAGTCCTGAGACTGTGTAGCGGCGTCAAACGAAAATGTGGCTATGAGTGCATACACGCCGTCGATTTTCAGCGTAAAGTCGTAGCCATCGATATCAATGATGGTTTTCTCGTCTTCGGAGGCCCACGTTCCTGCTACCCTTTCGAGCTTCCATGCATCGTTGTTGAGCCGGCTGTTTTCTGCCGAGGCTTGTAGCGCCGGGCGCAGAAAAGCCCATACGACAACGCCAAATATAATGACTATTCCAATTAGAATTGCGATAAGGAAGTTCCTTTTCCCCATTTGCTGCCTCGTTTCAAATTATGCTGCTCCTTTAAGAGATGATAGCGGCTATGCTGCCAACCCATGAAGTTTGTTCATGCTGGATACGACGCTTCTGCCCTCCGGCGTTTTCTGATTCTTGTGTCCCCAGTCCAGCATCCTTTGCCGCGCTTCATCCGGGGTAATGAAAAATGGGATGATAAGCTCCGGCATCTGCTGGGGGCATGAAAATTCCCTCCTGATCAGCTTGCCGCCGCAGAAGGGGCAGCGATAGGTCTGATTGATAATGTCAAAGCCTGCCGGTGCGCCGCAGTTTTTACAGTATATTCGTAACGGAATATTGCTCATGTTCTTCCTCCGAGAATTTTCTTCATGCTGATATCCTTCAAGCCCAAAAGCAAAATCGAGCTTCCGATAATAGGGTATCAGATAAACAAAAATCGCGCCCCATTCACATGAACAGGACGCGTTGAAAACTATGATACGCTATTCTTCATCTCCGATGCTTGGAATGATGAACTGCTTTTTCGCCACGGCGATGGCCAGCAGGGTCTTGTTTGGATAGCCGGTTTTTGAGAGGATGTTGGATATATGATAATTAACGGTGCTTCGGGATATGCCAAGGGCTTTCGCAATCTCGTCATATTCAAGCCCCTCCATCACCTGCCGGAGCACCCGAATTTCCCCTTCGGTAAGGTCGGCGGAGGTAGCCTGCCCCAGCTTCACCGTAGGCCTTTCCATGGGGAAAATATGTTCTCCGTTCATGGTGCGATCCATCACGTCAATAAGCTCCTCTGGGCTGATCTCTTTATACCAGAAGCTGTCCACCTTCGCTTCGCGGGCTCTGTCGAGGTAGCCGGCCTCCGGCAAGGAGGTCACTATGATGATCTTGATACGGGGGAACGCTGCCTTTATCTCCTCTGCAGCGGCGATACCGTCTTTTCTTCCAAGAGTACACACGTCCATCAAGATCAGGTCGATGGGCTTTCTTGCGCAAAAGGACAGCGCCAGTCCCGCATCGGAGATCGTCCCCGAAAGGGCATAGCGCATAGATGAGCGCACGATGCTTTCCATATTCTCACGCGCCATGCGCTGGTCCTCCACGATAAGCACTTGAATCATTGCAAAAAACCTCTCTCTATTGGTATGGTGATGGTCAACTTGAACTCCGGCAGGGACTGTATATCTATCGTTCCGCCAAGATGGATCACACGTTTCGTAAGGTTTGCAAGGCCGCCACGAGGCATGATCTTCTCCTTTGGGGCGCGACCGTTATTGGTAATGACGAGAGTATGGCTTTCTTCATTGTGCATGACCGATGCGCGAAGCTCCGTAGCGTTGGCGTGCCGGACGCAGTTTGTGAGGCTCTCACGCAGGGCGCCCAAGAACACGCCTAAAGCATCAGAGCCCTGGGGCAGCTCGCCATCAATGCGGATATCTACCCCGATGGCTTCGGCGTCCCGCATAAGCCCGTTTAACTCGCCCCTGTCTGCCAGAGCGTCATTATCCTGCTTCACGAGGGCCACGGATCGTTGCCAGTCACGAATGAGCGCGTCCATTTCTTTGGGGGGCCGGTTTTGAAGCAGTACTTGCCGCGCCGCCATCAGCCCTGCGCCCATGCGGTCATGCAGCGCCGTCTTGAAGGATAGCATTTCTTCTTCCTTAGTCATAGCCACGACATTTTCCGAAAGTCTGCGGATGTTTCTTCCAAGCTCCCTAAGTTTCTCCGTTTGTGCTTCTATTTCCAGCCTTTTTTCATATAGTTCGGTCACGTCGTAAAAGACGGTTTCTGTGTATGCGCTGCCATTGCCCGGCCACACCTT
This sequence comes from Clostridiales bacterium, assembly GCA_004557245.1. GTDB lineage: Bacteria > Bacillota > Clostridia > Christensenellales > CAG-138 > SFEL01. The sequence continues at coordinate 90,456 of SFEL01000007.1, forward strand.
GTTTTCGGTGAATAGCCACGCCTTACCGCTTGGAAAAAGATAGACCGGTTCATCATCGGAGAGCCTGATGATGCCCGTATGCGCATCGCACTCGGCAAGCGCCGCATGAAGCTCGGATAACGATTGCAGGTCGCTTTGGGACAGAGCGTAGAATAAGCGGTACATTTGAAGATTGCACAGTTTGACCATGCCCTTTTCCGTAAAGTAGCAGACGGCAGCGGGCAGCGAATCCATGGCTTCCTTTATGGAGTTGCGGTCAATGACGCGGTATCTTTTGTGCCATCTTATCACAATACCCCCTATCCCATACAAGCCCAACATGAAAGCTGTGCACCACAGGAGCGATATGGAGATGGGAGAGTGGAATACCAATGGATAGCCCTTGAAAATATAGCTGTGCTCGGCGCACAGGATGATGAAAACATTAAAGAACAGAAGGAACACTGCGGCGTTTACGATCCATGCCAAGCGATTTCCCCTTTTCCCAAAGGTAATGAACAGCAGCGTCAGCATCAGCAAAAGAGATGCGAATAACACGAGCAAAAGCCCGGTACGCTCTGCAAATGTGGAAAGACAAAACGGCGTCACTCCAATTCGCCCCCCTTCGGGAGCCTGAGTGTCAGACTCCATGTGCCGTCGTCTTCGCGGACGGCCTTAATACCGTATAAATCAATTGCGGAAAGGTTGGCAGGGCTGACCGCCTCGATGTGTGCGATCACATCGCCGGTCCTTTCAGAAACATGCACCCAAATACCCGTCAAGCCCTCAAGCGCCGCCTCCACAACAGACTGGAACATGTCGTATATCCGCGTGGCGGTATCAATCGCTATCATTCCCTCAAGCTTAAGCGTCAGCTCACATATCACACCCATAAGCTCCAGATTCTGCATCGATTCGTTCAGGCAAAGAGAAAGCTCGGCGGCGGGCAGAAGTTTGTTTTGTTCCCCCAGGAACACCAGATTACCTCTGCGCTTTATATATGCGCCGAAGACGGCTGCCTTTGCGAGGAGCTTTTTTCTTTCGCTTTCTTCGACCGTTTGGCAGTAAGCCTCAAGGACTCCGTTCAAAAGCGCATTTTGTTTCGCCGTCTGCTGTTGCAGCAGGTCGTACAGCCGGTTCTTTTCCCTGAGCTGGCTGATGAGACGCTTGGTGTTGTAGTTTTCGCGTTCCACATCGTTTGCGTGCTTAATCTGCTCTTGGTTCGCCTTGAGCTCGTCTATGGCGTCGGCAAGCTCCGTCACATCCTCCTGCCAAACTACGAAGCCCGCGCGTATAGCGTTGCCCTTGAGCAATGTGTTCCGGTCAAGAGCAACCGTACCCGTTTCCGTCTGCCTAAGCACCGGTTTTGGCAGTTTGGATACGGAAAATGAGGAATAGACCACGTTATAATTTTTGTCTACGATTTGGGCAGAGATCGTGGACACAGGGAAAAGCAGATCGTAGCCCGTGTTGGATTGGATGAAGCCGCATTGGATACAGCTTTCAAATACTGCCGTATAAAGCAGACACTGCATGACGGTGACATCTCCCGCCAGGGTCATAAGCCAGGGAACGCCAGCGATATACATAAGCCCGTACAGCAGCGATACCCCAAAAGGAACGAGCGGCAGCCAAAGCACCCTGCGGCTTTGTGGGATCCTGCACTTGAACAGCATGATGATGATCGCCGCCGCCGCGCACAGAGCTTCCCAACAGATGACGAACCAATAACCTGTGTTGTAGGTATAGCTTTTGTCTGTCCAGATGTCTGTGCCCGGAGGGAACGTGAACACGAGCTGATGAGAGTCATTGGTAAGCACCAGCAATACGAGTATCGCCGTGGGAATATACAGCGCGGCCGTCCATCTGGGCAGATGATAGTTTTCGGCTTTTCCAAGGGAAAGAGCTACAAACAGCGCCATGAGCGGAATAAAAAGCATTGGAATATAGTAAGCGTACCAAAGCTGGCGGTTCACGTTAAAATTCATACCAAGGTGGAATTTAATAGTGCGTATCGTCAGCCAAAATACAATGAGAACGGAGGCGGCAAGCAAATACCGCCGTATCTGCTTCTGCACGATGCGGCGCCATACGGATACGCCCCATGCGCCAAACAGACCGATGTAAATAAACGAGCGCACAAGCCCCGCAAACGTTGGCAGCGTTCCCGCGTTCCCGATGAAACGCAGGTAGATGGCAAGAAGGATTAACAGCAGGACGATAACGGCTGTGCGAATAAGTGCCTTATTCTGCTTTTGCATTGCGCTGCCTCCCTTCCCCAATCATAAGCGGTTACTATAAAAAACATAACAATTATAGCATCAAAAATGCGGGAAAGTCTATCCAGGAGATACGGTAGCGGTTTGACACCTTCTGCAAATGCTTACATAAAGAATTCACTCGAATAACTCGCTTGTTTACCGCACAATCATCGTCAACACATTTATGCTTTTAGCATTTGCAGGGAGGCTCCCTGCAGGATGCTTCAGTTCTTTTTATCGTTCATATAGGAATATCACCTTCGTTGCATTGCATAATAAGAAGCGGCCCATGATTGTTTGAATAAGCCGCTTGCGTGGGTGATTTTATTGAATGCTTATCGGTCTGGATATCGTTTGCAGCGCGAACGTATGCGAAAAATAAAAAAAGCACAGACAATGTCCGTGCTTTTAGGCGATATATCTAAATAGATACATCATGTTGGCGCGCCCGGCGCGATTCGAACGCGCTGCCTTATGCTCCGGAGGCATACGCTCTATCCAAGTGAGCTACGGGCGCCTGTCTTATTATGATAGCATTTTTGGCGGGATAATTCAACCCCAAAAGCTAAATGCCCAATATGCACAGCGCTTCGCGTATATTCTTTACACGGGTATAATTCAGGCCGTCTACCTTGGGAAGGGTGTCGCTATTGGGGACGACTATGTGGGAGAAGCCAAGCCGGGCGCACTCCTGTATGCGCTTGTCCAACCGGTTTACGGGGCGGACTTCGCCTGTAAGCGAAAGCTCCCCAAGAATGGCGGTACGGGGCGGAAGGGCGATGTCTGCGCCTGCGCCTGCTATACACATGGCTACGGCAAGGTCGCCGGCACGCTCGTCAAGACGTATGCCGCCTACTACGTTAGTGTAAACGTCCTTGTCGTAGAACCTCAGGCCAGCCTTCTTTTCCAGCACTGCCAGCAGCAGCACGAGGCGGTTGTTGTCTAGGCCCGCGGCCATGCGGCGGGGGTTGGAGAAGGGAGAGGTAGAAAGCAGCGCCTGCACCTCAACCATCATGGGGCGGGTGCCTTCCATGGCGCAGGTAACCGCACAGCCGGGAAGATCCGCGCCGGTTATGAACAGCGTGGAGGGGTCGGATATCTCCGCCATGCCGGTGGAGCGCATCTCAAAGACGCCTATCTCGTCAGTGCTGCCAAATCGATTCTTTACCGAGCGCAGCAGGCGGAAGGAATCCTGCCTGTCGCCTTCAAAATAAAGCACCGTATCCACCATATGCTCGAGTATGCGGGGACCTGCTATGGCGCCGTCCTTAGTCACGTGGCCTACGATAAATGTGGCCGCGCCGGTGCGCTTTGCCATGCGGGTGATGAGGGAGGTGGCCTCCCGTATCTGGGATATGCTGCCGTTTGTACCGGAGCAGTCCGCCGAGTACATAGTCTGTATGCTGTCTATCATTACGTAGGCGGGCTTTACCCGGTCCACCTCGCTCTCGATGGCGGAAAGGTCGTTTTCGGCCAGTATGAGCATGTCTCCGCCTACGCCGAGACGCTCCGCCCGAAGCTTTAGCTGGGACGCGGATTCCTCGCCGGTGACGTATAATACTGTGCCCTGTTTTGTAAGCTCTGCGGCTGTCTGCATGAGGAGGGTAGACTTGCCTATGCCGGGATCGCCGCCCAAAAGGGTGACGCTGCCGGGTACTATGCCGCCGCCGAGAACTCTGTCAAGTTCTCCTATGCCTGAGGACACGCGGCCGGAGGCGGTAGTGGTGACATCGGCTAAGGGTATGGCGTGGGCGTAGGTGAGGTTGTTTATGGAGGGAGCGGAGGATATCTTCTTTTGCTCCAACATGGTGTTCCAGCTGCCGCAGGCGGGACATTTACCCAGCCACTTGGTGCTTTCGTAGCCGCATTCCCCGCAGAAAAATACGCTGCCCTTCGCTTTTGCCATATTATGCTCCTTGGATCTTATTATCAGGGTATTTTAGTGAATTTTACTATGTCACGCTCACGCGAGGTGACGTCCATCCAGACCACATAGTCATCGGACACGCCCAGCAGCAACGCGGATTCATACTCCTGAGTTACCCGGTATATCTTGCCGTCCGCAAAGGAAAATACCAATATGCTGCTGGAATCCGTGTCGGCATTGGTGCGGGAATAGGCTATAAAATGGCTGCCCAGCCCGAACTCGACCACGCAGCGGTCCACCTCAGTGGGTGTACCGGAGAGGCCGTCCGCCGTATAAAGGGCCGTGTCCCGGCTGTGAAGCTCGGTTAGCCAGGCAATGTATCTGCCGTTGTACTCCGGGTCATGCACGAAGGTGCCGGGCTTGATGGACTTTATTGAGGATTCATTGAGGTTTATGTAGCGTATCACGCTGGTGTCTGAGTTGCCGTCGGAGGTAGCGGAATCCGCCCATATCAGCGTGTCGTTTGACATAAAGGGCTTGCTCTGGCCGTATACCGAGCTTGAGAACATGGCCACTACGGTGGATTCCATGGTAGTCAGGTCGTATACGAACAGCTTGTCCTTATTGGTGCCGGTGCGGTCGGTGAAGGCAACATAATTGCCTGACAGGAAGGGCTCAGGCTGGCCGGAGTATATGTCCTTGACCTTTACTGCCCTGAGCGGGGAGGAGGTAAGGTCTACCGCCATTATGGCGCCGCCGCCGGTCAGGCTTCCGTCCAGATATACCAGCCACTTATCGTTGAATTTGGGGAACAGGAAGTGGTCGTTCTGGGGCGTCAGGTTTATCTTTTCGCTTATGCGGGTGTTTGGGTGGAAGAAGAACATGTCCCTGAACACCACGTTTTTGCCGGAGGAATCCAGCTTGCCTGCGGAGATTACCATCTTGTCGCTGTAGAAGTATGGGTCGGTGAACCACTTATAGCCCGATGAACCGTCGAAAACCAGCTCCTGGGAGTTGCCGGTAAAGTCGTACAGGCTCATGGGGTTGGGTGTAGGTGTGGGTACCGGCGTAGGGGCAGGGGTAGGTTCGGGGGCAAATGGGGGCCTGTAGTCCCAGCCCAGGAAGTCTGCCGCCTTGGGTATGGCTATATAGAATATGGCGTAAAGCAGCGCCAAAAACACTAATATTACTGCTAAAAGCTTGAGTATGGGGCCCCATACCGAGGCGCTGAGGCTGCGTTTGCGCCTTCTGCGCTTTGCTCTCTTGAAACGGCGTCTTGACATATATATTTAAGCTCCCCGAATTGACAACATATTACATATAAATTATAGCATGACGGGCGCCGCTATATCAATCGCGGCATTTGTTAATTATATGCGCCCAACAGCATAAAAAAGCCTCAATTTTGTTATTTAAATTTGTTCTGACTATTGGTATAATCAATCGATATGATAAAAATAATTTTGTTTACATAAAGGAGAAGAATATGCTGGGAACCATAGTCAATGCCGGGGCTATAGTATTGGGCTGCGCTGTGGGACTGCTGCTCAAGCGAGGCATACCCGAAAGGGTGACGGACGCAGTGATGAAGGGCATAGGACTCTGCGTCATTTATATAGGCATGTCCGGCGCCCTGAAAGGGGAGAAGACCATCGCCATGATAATCGCCATGGCGGCGGGAGGCGCCATAGGAACAGCTCTTGACCTCAACGGGGGTATGGAGCGCTTAGGCAAGCTCCTCGAGGAAAAGTTTACCAAAAGTGGAAGCGGAGGAGGCATTTCAGTAGGTTTCGTGACCGCCAGCCTTATATACTGTGTCGGTGCAATGTCGGTGGTGGGCAGCCTGCAAAGCGGCCTTACCGGCAGTCACGATATGCTCTTTACAAAGTCGCTTCTGGACGGCATTTCCGCCATAGTGCTTACCGCCAGCCTTGGGATAGGAGTCGGCCTGTCGGCTGCCAGCGTGTTCGTATATCAGGGAGTCATAACGCTGCTTGCCGGGCTGCTTGCGCCCGTGCTGACAGACGCCGTGGTGGCGGAGATGACGTGTGTGGGGAGCATGCTGATATTTGCCCTGGGCTTAAACATGATAGGTGTGACGAAGATAAAGGTCATGGACTTTGTCCCTGCCATATTCCTCGTTATACCCCTGTGCTATGTGCTGTGATATTAAGACAGGTTATTGCGAAGAGTATAGTGGAGCCTATTAATTATTGGGTGTTTTTTGCCGTTCGGGTTGTAATGGCATCGCGCCCCGTGATAAAATCATAATCAGGAAAGAATGTCCCGGTGCATCAACTCATCGGGCAGCTAATATTCAAGGAGGATATTTCATGCAGTATTCACGCGAAGTGGAAGAGATGTATTGCGTTGCAAAGGGCGCAAAGCATGATCCTGCCCCCATACCCGAAGAGGGCAAATGGGTCAAGGCTAAGGAGATTAAAGACATAAGCGGCTTCACCCACGGTGTGGGCTGGTGCGCACCTCAGCAGGGAGCCTGCAAGCTTTCCCTCAACATAAAGGGCGGCGTCATTCAGGAAGCATTGGTGGAGACCATCGGCTGCTCCGGCATGACCCACAGCGCCGCTATGGCAGCTGAGATACTCCCCGGCAAGACCATTCTGGAGGCGCTGAACACCGACCTGGTATGTGATGCAATAAACACCGCTATGAGGGAACTGTTCCTTCAGATAGTATATGGCCGCAGCCAGAGCGCCTTCTCCGATGACGGCCTGGCAATTGGCGCCGGTCTTGAGGATCTGGGCAAGGGCCTCCGCAGCCAGGTAGGCACCATGTACGGCACCCTGAAGAAGGGTCCCCGCTATCTGGAGATGGCGGAAGGTTACGTACTTGGCATAGCTCTGGACGAGGATGACCAGATCATCGGCTATAAGTTTGTACACCTTGGCAAGATGATGGAAGCCATCAAGAAGGGCATGGACCCCAAGGAAGCATACGAGAAGAACATCGGCACCTACGGCCGCTTTGCTGAGGCCGCTAAGGTGATCGACCCCCGCAAGGAATAAGGAGGGCGCGATAATGGCAACTTTTGAAGGTTACGAAAGAAGAATAGATCAGATCAACCCCGTACTGGCGCAGTATGGCCTCAAATCACTTGAAGAGGCGGACGAGCTGCTCAAGTCCAAGAGCATAGACGTGCGCAGCATAGTGCTGGGAATACAGCCCATCGCTTTTGAGAACGCCGTATGGGCCTACACCCTTGGCGCAGCCATCGCCGTAAAGAAAAACGTAAAGACTGCCGCCGAAGCTTCCGAGTGCATAGGCGAAGGCCTCCAGACCTTCTGCATTCCCGGTTCCGTAGCAGATCAGCGCAAGGTCGGTATTGGCCACGGCAATCTTGGAGCCATGCTGCTGAGCGAAGGCACCAAATGCTTCGCCTTCCTGGCAGGCCATGAGAGCTTTGCCGCAGCTGAGGGCGCCATCGGTATCGCCCGCACCGCCAACAAGGTCCGCAAGGAGCCCCTGCAGGTTATCCTGAACGGCCTGGGGAAGGACGCCGCACAGATCATCTCCCGTATCAACGGCTTCACTCACTGCGAGACCGAGTACAATCAGTACACCGGCGAGCTGACTGTCACCAAGACCACCGCCTACAGTAAGGGCGAGCGTGCCAACGTGCGCTGCTATGGCGCTGACGACGTAAACGAGGGCGTGGCCATAATGCGCCATGAGAGCGTGGATGTTTCCATTACCGGTAACTCCACCAACCCCACCCGCTTCCAGCACCCGGTGGCAGGCACCTACAAGAAGTGGTGCGTCGAGAACGGCAAGAAGTACTTTTCCGTCGCTTCCGGCGGCGGCACTGGCCGTACCCTGCACCCCGACAACATGGCTGCCGGCCCCTCCTCCTACGGCATGACCGACACCATGGGCCGTATGCATTCCGACGCCCAGTTTGCAGGCAGCTCCTCCGTGCCCGCCCACGTTGAAATGATGGGCCTTATCGGCATGGGCAACAACCCCATGGTGGGCGCCACCGTCGCCGTATCCGTGGCGGTAGCCGAAGCGCTGAAGGCGTAAGGGCTTTTCCCGATGCCACCGGCTTTGCGGTGGCACTATAACGCGATAAACAGGCAGACACGTCATTTTCGGTAAAACGATGATGGCGTGTCTTTTTGTATTTCCTACAAGTACCATTTATGGTATAATCTATTGGGCGAAAGGAGGATAAATGGGAATTATTGCTTATGTTTTCGGCGGGATAGGGCTGTTTCTGCTGTTGGACGGCGCGGTGCTGCATCTGGGCATCGCGGCGGCGTTGCCCTGGTTTACGGCTTTTCTTGCGGGAGCTACGGGGACGCTTATAGCGCTGGTGTGGTACTTCGACATAAAGGCGCGGGAGCGGGCCAAGAAGAAGCGAGGCAAGGCCTTTACCGCCATGATGGTGGACATATGCGTATGCATACTGGCAGTATGCGAGCTGATAGTAAATATGCTTTCGCGGCTGGCGTAAGGGGTACGGTATGGCGAATACAAAGCTCAAACCACTTTATTTGTTGGATATTTTCCGGGAAATGACGGACGAGCGGCACAGGATGACTGTGCCTGAGCTGCTGGAGGAGCTGCAAAGGCGGGGAATTACGGCCGAACGCAAGGGCATTTACCGGGACATAGACGCGCTCATACAGTATGGCGCCGACATAAAACACACCGGTACGGGGTACTATCTCGCCAGAGGAGATCTTTCAAGGGATGAGCTTAAATGCCTCATCTGGGCTTTGCGCTCGGCAAATTTCTTATCAGATAAGCGGACGGCGGCATTGCTGGAAAAGCTTAAAGGCATAGTCGGAATGCAGCTGGCTGCGCTGACTCTGCCGGAAGATGGCGCAATGAAATGCCCGGACGATCAAATGATAGAGAATATTGACCGGCTTAGCGTAGCCATAGAACAGCGGCGGCAGGTTACGTATTCGGATAAAGACCACATGGACATGCTGGCGCGGCGGCTGCGGATAAGCCCGTATGCGCTGTTATGGCTAAAGAGGGGCTGCTGCGTGCTGTGCAACCAGGAGGGGCAGAGCGGCCTAAGCTGCCTCGAGCTGGCGAACATGAGCTCCATAAGGACGGACATGACCCCGTGGCGCAATTATAGCGAGATAAGCAGATACAGGGAGTTGGATCTCGATGACATAGCCGCGCGGCTGGAGGCGGGCGAAGACATATGCAAGCCGTAGCGGACATAACATAATAAATTGAGGATCCAAGTACCAGAATAGACCACGGGAGGCCATAGATATGAGCAATAGAAGCAAGAAGATCAAAAGGGCGAAGCTGATAAACGGCACAGTGCTTATGGCGCTGTTCCTGCTGCTGATAGCGGCGCTTAAGACAATAGACGTGCAGCCAATAGGCCCGCAGGGGTCGGAGGTGGGCTTCGCTTCGCTGAACGGCGCGTTCCACCGGCTGACTGGCGTGAATATGACATGGTACGACGTAACCGGGGCACTTGGAATGGTATCCATAGCTGTGGCATGCGGCTTCAGCCTGTTTGGCCTTTGGCAGCTCATAAAACGCAGGAGCCTGAGCAGGGTGGATCGGGACATATATGCCCTGGCAGGGCTGTATATAGCCATGGGAATAGTGTATGTGCTGTTTGAAAAGGCAGTTGTAAATTATCGGCCAATAGACATGGGCGCAGGTCTTGAGCCTTCATTTCCATCCTCCCATACCATGCTTACCTGCTGTATAATGTCCTCCGCCATATGGCAGTTCAGGAGACGCATAAAACCGGGCGTTCTGCGCGGCATAGCGGTGCTGCTCTGCGCGGTGCTGATGGTTGTGACAGTAGCAGGCCGTGTGGTATCCGGCATACACTGGATAACCGACATAGTAGGCGGCATTTTGATCTCTGCGTCGCTCATGGCATTTTACAGGGCGGCGGCTATAAGGTAAAACCGCGGGTATTATAAAAGCCCCTTCCGAATTGGTACGGAGGGGGCTTTGTTGCTGCCATTTACTTGGAAATTATCCTCATCCATGCGTCGTTGTAGACGTTTATAAAGTCGCCCAGGTCGTGGAATATCTCGCATTTTTCGAGATAGGCAGGATCCGGATTGTATGTGGGATTATCTATGTAGCCGGCGCCCATCAGCTCAAGAGCGGCGCTGTTGGGGGTAGAGTAGCCGATGTATTCGGCGTTCTGTGCGGCTACATCGGGCTCGCAGAGGAAGTCGATGAACTTTTCGGCTTCCGCGGCGTGCTTGCTGGTCTTTGGAATTATGATGTTGTCGAACCAGAGGTTGGTGCCGCTATCGGGGCAGGAGTACGCCAGATCGGGGTTGCCATCCTCGGGGTCCATGCACCACATGGCGTCTCCGCTGTAAACTACCGCCAGCGCTGCGCCGCCGCCTATCATGCGGTCCTTGATGTCATCGCCAAGGTAGGCCTGAACCAGCGGCTTCTGGGCGATAAGGGCTTCCTCGGCGGCCGCTATGTCAGCTTCGTTGCGGGTGTTTATGGAGCAGCCCAGCTTCATGAGGGTGATGCCTATGGTGTCGCGTATGCTGTTGTACATCAGTATCTGGCCGGAGTATTTCTCGTTCCAGAGTATATCCCAGCTGTTAACGGGATCGTCAACCATGGTGGTGTTGTAGAGTATGCCTACGGTGCCCCACATGTATGGAATGCTGTACTTGTTGTCGGGATCGAAGTCGAGATCCATGAAGCGGGGATCGATGTTCTTTAGGTTGGGTATGTTGTCCTTGTTTATCTCGTGGAGCAGGTCCATGCCGATAAGCTTTTCGATTATATAGTCTGAGGGGAAGCAAAGGTCGTAAATGCAGTCTTCCTGCTGGAGCTTTACAAGCATCTCCTCATTGTTGGCGAGGGTAGTATAGTTGATCTTTATGCCGGTCTCATCTTCAAAGCGGGTGATGAGTTCTTCGTCGATGTAATCGCCCCAGTTGAGGACGTTCAGCGTTACGGTATCCGTGCTCTTTGCGCAGCCGGCGAAGAGGCTTATAGCCATGACGATCATCAGCAGAAAGGCTATCTTTTTCATTTACTGTATTATCTCCTTTATTTAAAATCTGTTGTGGGTATTATTACCGCGTGATACTGAGCTTTTTGCGCTGGGTCTCCGCGGCCCGCTCCTCGTTTATGCTCTTGAGGTTTATGAATACCAGAAGGGCTACGACGACTACGAACATTATGGTACAGAGGGCGTTTATCTTGGGGCTTATGCCGCGACGGGCAATGCCGTAGATGTAGATGGAAAGATTCTGTATGCCGTCTGTTGCGAACCAGCTCACCACGAAGTCATCAAGACTCAGGGTGAAGGCCAGAACGAAGCCTGATACTATGCCGGGCATTATGTCGGGTATAACTACCTTGCGTATGGCCATCATGGGGGTACAGCCAAGGTCCATGGCCGCCTCGTAGAGCAGATTGGAGCTTTGGCGCAGCTTGGGCATCACGGAGAATATCACATAAGGGATATTGAAGGTGATGTGGGCTATGAGCATTCTTGTGTAGCCGCCCTTTATGCCCATTGCCGCAAAGAGCATCATGAAGCTGATACCTGTGACCAGGTCCGGGTTGACCATTGGAAGGCGTGATATATTCTCCACCACAGCCCTCGGCCGCTTCTTCATGGAATGTATGCCTATTGCGGCGAAGGTGCCTATGAAGGTGGCCACAAGTGCGGATATCACGGCTACAGAGAGGGTCACCATGAGGGCGTTCATAATGGTGGAGTCGTGCATCAGCGCCTCGTACCATTTGAAGGAGAAGCCGGTCCAGCGCGCCATGGACTTGCTGCCGTTGAAGGAAAACACCATCAGCACAAGGATGGGAGCGTACAGGAATATCAGCATTAGCCCAAGGTAAGTGCCGCGAAAAAAGTTTCTGAGCTTTTTCACCAGAGCATACCTCCTTCATCGCCGGAATCACGCTCCGCACGGCGCATGACCGCCATGGAGAGCAGTACCAGAATAAGCAGAATAAAGCTGAGCGCGCTGCCTACGGGCCATGCGGACTGGCCCAGAGTTATGAACTGGTTCTCTATGAGATCGCCGTAGAGCAGGAATTTGCCGCCGCCCAGCAGGCGGGAAATGGCGAATGTGGTTATTGCGGGAATGAACACCATGGTTATTCCGGATATTATGCCGGGTACCGATTGAGGCAGAACCACCTTGATAAAGCAGGTGATGGGGTTTGCGCCAAGGTCGGCCGCGGCTTCCACCAGCGAGCGGTCCAGCTTTACCAGCACGGAGTATATGGGCAGCACCATGAAGGGAAGGAAGTTATACACAGTGCCAAGCATCACGGCGCCCTCGGTGTAGAGTATCTGCTGGGAGGGCAGACCCAGAAGCTCCAGCAATGTGTTTAAAACGCCGTTGCTGTCAAGGAGTACCTGCCAGGCATATGTCCTGAGCAGGAAGTTCATCCACATGGGCACTATGAAAAGCACGTAGAGTATCGCAGCCTTGCGCTTGTTCATTGTGGAAAGTATGTAGGCTATGGGGTAGCCCAGTATGAGACATATGGCCGTGGCCTTGAGGGCTATCCATATGGAGCGGCCAAGCACCTCCATGTATATCTCATTTGAAAGAACAGAGGTGATGTTGCCGAGTGTCAGGCCTTCGTCAGACCTGAAGGCGAAGAGCACGATGAGAAGCATCGGCACGAGTATGAATATAAGCATCCATACTATGTACGGATAGGAAAATACCTGACGCTTGAGCTTCATGGCGTTATTCCTCCTCTGCGGCTGCTGCGGCATCTGCTATCTCGTCCTCGGTGAGCAGCTCCTGCTCGTCGTGCTTGAGACTCTTATGCATTATGTGTATGGCGTCGGGAACTATCTCGAGGCTTATTTCAGTATCCGGCGCAACGTAGTCGGTGGAGTGTACAGTCCATGTGAAGCTGCCCGTCTCTACCCGGAACTCGTAGTGTACGCCCATGAACAGAACGCTCTTTATGGTGCCCTTTAACGCAGTCTTGCCGAGGGGCATTATGTCTATATCCTCGGGGCGGACTACAACGTCCACCGGGGTGTTTCTGCCAAAGCCTGCGTCAACGCACTCGAAGTCTATGTTATGGAAGCGCACCCTGTAATCCTCCAGCATGGTGCCGGGGATTATGTTGCTCTCACCTATGAACTTTGCCACAAATACGTTCTTGGGCTCGTTGTATATGTCGGCGGGGGTGCCTATCTGCTGTATGACGCCCTCGTTCATGACGACTATGGTGTCGCTCATGGTCAGGGCTTCCTCCTGATCATGGGTGACGTAGATAAAGGTTATGCCCAGCTTCTGCTGCATGCGCTTGAGCTCTATCTGCATGCCCTTGCGGAGCTTGAGGTCCAGCGCGCCCAAAGGCTCGTCGAGGAGCAGCACACGGGGGCGGTTTACCAACGCACGCGCGATTGCCACCCGCTGTTGCTGGCCGCCTGAGAGCTGGTCGATGTACCTGCTGCCGTAGCCCGCCAGGTTAACGAGCTCCATCATCTCGTTTACGCGGGACTCTATTTCGTCCTTGGGCAGCTTCTGTATCTTAAGGCCGAAGGCTATATTGTCGAATACGTTGAGATGGGGGAACAGGGCGTACTTCTGAAAGACCGTATTTACCTGACGGCGGTAGGGCGGGACGCCGCTTATGTCCTTGCCGTCTACCAGTATCTGGCCGTTGTCGGGCAGGGTAAAGCCCGCTATAAGGCGCAGCATGGTAGTTTTGCCGCAGCCGGAGGGGCCGAGCAGGGTAAGAAACTCGCCGTCGCGTATGTAGAGGTTTATATCATTTAATACGTCGGTATCATCGTAGGTCTTGGTTATGTTTTTTAGGTCTATCAGATGCTTGCTCATTTGCAGTTACCTCGATAAATTATTTAGAAGGAAGGAGGGGTGGCTACCCATATAAGCCGAGCCCCGGTCTTGCCGGTATTCTGTATCCAGTGTACACTGGCAGGTTTGAAGCAGAAGCTGTCGCCCTTGCGCACCCGGTACTTTTCTTCGCCAATGTGGAGTACTACGCTTCCATGCAGGACGAATCCGAATTCTTCGCCTTCGTGGGGGTTTTCCTCATAGGTAGAGCCGCCGGGCTCAAGGGTTATCATAATAGGCTCAAGACAGTTCTTCTGGGCGTTTGGTACCAGCCAACGTACCACGTAGCCTGCCTCGGTCTCTTCTTTTTCAAACATGTCCTCTGAGGTGAAGACTATCTTTTCAGGCCTGGCCTCGGTAAAAAATTCCGAGAGGTTTGTGCCCAGCGCTTCAAGTATGTCGGTAAGGGTGGCTATGGAGGGTGAAGTCAGATCCCGCTCAAGCTGGGATATAAAGCCCTTGGAAAGCTCTGTACGGGCGGCCAGCTCCTCCTGTGTGAGGCCAAGCTTTTGCCGGTATCGCTTGATTTTTTCGCCGATGTTTACCATTTGATGCGCCTCCTTGTCTGCGCGCGGCGTAAATAAACCTGAAGTTTAGGTATTCTAAACAGCCGAGTACAATTAAAACACCTTTCGACATAAAAGTCAATGGCTTTTGTAAAGTAATACGAAACTTTAGGTTTAAAATTTGTGCGCTGGAAAAAACTGCCCCCAAAAAACAATAAAACCCCGGTGAAAAACACCGGGGTGAAAAGGAAGCGGCTTTAGAAGCCCGCTACGCAGCTTGGATGCAGGTAGCCCTGAAGGCCGTTTACCTCGCAGAAGTACCAGTTGCCGGCTACGGAGATGATCTTTACAGGGGTGCCGGGTTCCAGCTCGGCTATAACGCCGTACTCGGAGCCGGGACCGGAGCGGAAATTGGCAATGATGCCATTTTTTACACGCGCACCGGAGGAGGGAGAGGATGCTGATCCTGTACCGGTCTGTGTCTGGGATTGAGGTACGGTGGCGGCAACGGTGGTGCCATCGGAGTAGCTGCCGTCCGGGTTGGGGTATAGAAGCGTATCGGTGAGCTTTACGTATTTTGTGCGCATATAGCCGGATACGCCGTTATAGCTTCCGTACAGCCAGCCACTGCCGGCCTGCTCGGTGACGTTTACCGTTTTACCCTTGGGTATGGTGGTAAGGGTACTGGAGGAGCGGCTGGCGCTGGAGTAGACATAGGTCTTGCTTGTGGCGGTGTAGGCCTGGGTGGTGCGTACGTTGTCAGGGGCGCAGGTGAGATACATGGTCTTGACATAGCCCAGCTTGCCTGCGGGGGTGCGTACTTTACACCATTCGGCGCCTATCTGTAAAAGCTCTACATGGTCTCCATAGTTGAGCTTGGCTACAGTCTTATCCTTGCTGTTGGAGAAGCCGGAACGGACGGGAACATCGTTCAGCTTAACGGTAGCGGGCACCTCGGAAGGGGTGGCGTGGGAATCGGAAGGCTGCTGGTAGCTGCTGTAATCGGGTATGGTGCTCTTGAGCCGGCTTACAAGGTAGGGGTTTGCCGCCTTGTTCTTTACTATGTTGCAGAGGGTTCCCGGTGGGCAGTTGTAGTATATCCACTGGGCGACGTGGGGCAGCACCCTGACGCAGCCGTGGGAGACGTTCTTGCCAAGATTTTTGTAGGCGGATTTGGACATGGAGGAAAGCTTCTTGGACTTGTACATTACGGAATGGATGTATACGCCTCGCACTACCTGAGTCCAGTACTGGGCATATTCGCCGTAGGCTACGAAGTAACCAAAACGCTCTTTGAGGTCGCCTATCCGGAACTTGCCGCTGCCGGTAGGAGTCTTATCGCTGCCGGTGGTGCAGAGGCTTTGCAACACTGCGTTGCCGCTCTGGTCGTATACGGTTATGACCTGATTCACAAGGTCTATCTCTATGCTGTACCTGTTGGGATCGGTATTATCGTAATCCACCTTGCTGGTAAAGCCGGACAGGACCTCAGCGTGGGCCACAGAGGGCGTTAGGGAAAGGAGCGTTACAAGGCATAGAGCAAGTGAGAGCAAGCGTCTTTTCATTGCAGTAAAATCATCCTCCGATCAAAGTATTTATGTTGAGCGGAACCGTCAAGTGGTCCGCCTGTTCATCATGGTAGTAAGGAAGAAACCTATCGCGGCCAGCATGAGATACAGCAGCTCCGTGAAAAACGGTGCGAATCCGGGAAAGATAAGCGCCGTGGTGCCTATGAGGAAGCCCAGCACACAGTAGTTCGCACCGGCGGGATGCCTGCGGAACATATTGCGTACAAATACCACCAACAGCGCGCCGACTATGAGCGCGCTGCATCCCGCGCATATGAGATAGGGTAGTTCAAGCCTCGTTAGGGAGGAGAGCAGCGGCTCGTATAAGCCCATGAACATCAGTATGAAGGAGGTGCTGATGCCGGGGATTACTATGCCTATGGCGATTATTCCGCCGGCCAGGGCCGCCGTAAGGTAGGTATACTCCCAGGGATTGCTGCCGGTGAGTTTATCGTCCAGCATGGCTATTGCCGCCACAAGCACGGCGCCCAGCAGCGAGCATATGGCGTATTTTAAGGAGAAGGGCTTGCCGGCTTCTTTTATGATAGAAGGAATGCCGCCCAGCACCATGCCTATGAGCATATACATGAAGGGCATGTTCCAGTTTTTCAGCAGCCACTCCAGCGCAAAGGCACAGCCGAATACGCCTATGGCAACACCCAAGCCGTAAGGCCACAGGAAGCTGAAGCTCTTTTTAAAATTGGAAAACAGGCCGATTATGGCGTCCAGAGCCTCCTGATATACGCCGAAAGCAACGGCCATTATACCACCGCTCGCCCCGGGTATTAACCCCGCTGCGCCTATGAGAGTGCCTTCCAGCACTGCTTGTAATGTATTTCGGCTGCGCATAAAGCGTACCGCCTTCCTCCGCGTCAATATATATCCAAATACTAACACATATGTAAAGCTTTGGCACGGGTTTCGGCGGTGTATTCAAAAAAAATTAAAAATTTGACAAAAAGAAAAGGGGTTAGGCCCCCTTATTTTCAGAAACAGTGGTGTATAGCGAAACGCCAAGAACTATCGCGCCGCCTATGAGCTCCCTTGCCGTGGGCAGCATCCCAAGTACCAGTGCCGCAAGTACTATGCCATACACCGACTCCATACCGGCAATGATGCCTGCGGTCTGCACCTTTACCCGGCGCAGACTGCTTACGAAGAGGGAGTGGGCGAATGCGGTACAGAACACTCCCAGGACGGCGATCAGCGTTATATCAATTCCGGTGACGGCAGGACGCATGACGGCTACAAAGGGCAGCAGCACAACTGCCGCCGCGCACTGCTCATAAAAGCACACCACGCTGCCGGGATAGACGGCTGAGAAGCGGCGGTTCATGAGGGAAAGCAGGGCGTATGTCAGCGCCGACAGCATACCCCATGCAAGCCCCGCAGGCGAGAAACCGGCAAGGTCATCCAGGGGAACCAGCACGAATACGCCTATCAGCATGACGATCGCGCATATGACGCTTTTCAGCCTTAGCTTTTCCCTGAACATTACGGGCTCTATAAAAGTAACGAACAGAGGGAAGGTCGAAAAGGTTATGGTGCCCACCGCCACGCTCGCTACCCGAACGGACTCGATAAAACTGAACCAGTGCAGTGCAAGCACCGCTCCGGTTATGACCAGCCACATAAAGTCGGACTTACTTTTGAGCTTTATGGAGGTCCTTGTGGCCATGCACAGAATGTAAAGCGTTATCGATGAGAAAAACACCCGCCCGAAGGTTATCATCATGGAGCCGGTGGTTATGTCCTTGCTTATTACGCCGGCCAGGCCGAACAACAACACGGCGCCGTGTATCATCAGGAGGTCCCTTAGATTGTTCTTTTTGCGCTCCATATTTTTGCCCTCCGCAGTATAGAAATTATAGCTATAAACACAGGGAATTATATATCACTCAACCTGGTTTTTCCATGCTTAAGGAAAAAATTATTGGAAAAATAAAAAATAACTCTTTACTTTATCGCATTAAAGTGATATAGTACTAAAGCAAGAGGACGCAAAAAATATTTTTGATATACAAAGGAGAGAAAAACTATGAAGAAGATCGCTGCACTTGTTATGGCAATGCTGATGGTTACCTGCCTTTTTGCGGGCTGTGCAAAGAAGGAAGCGGCCAATGACGACCTGAGCTATGTAAAGGACAAGGGTACGCTGGTGATAGGCATCACCGAGTATGCTCCCATGAATTATTACGACGACAGCGGCAAGCTCATAGGCTTTGACACCGAGTTTGCCGAGGCCGTTTGCGAAAAGCTGGGCGTTGCTCCTGAGTTTACCATCATTGACTGGAACACCAAGGAAGTGGAGCTTAAGGCCAAAAATATAGACTGTATCTGGAACGGCTTTACTATCCGCGAGGACCTGAAGGAGAGCATAGATTTCAGCAATGCATACTGCAAAAACATGCAGGTGGCTGTTATAAAGGCCGAGAACTCCGGCAAGTACACCGACCTCGCTTCCCTTGCCAAGGCGAACATAGTTGCCGAGGCCGGCTCCTCCGGCGAGAGCGCCGTAGCAGATTGTGAAGAACTCAAGGAATGCAATTACGTGGGCGTATCCAAGATGGCTGACGCGCTTCTTGAAGTCAAGGCCGGCACTGCGGACGCGGCGGTAGTGGACTATGTGATGGCAAAGGCTATGGTAGGAGAGGGTACGGATTATTCCGACCTTCAGATAGTAGACGGCATCGAGCTTGCATATGAGGAGTACGGCATAGGCTTCCGCAAGGATTCCAACCTTGTGGAAAGCGTAAACAAGGCTATGGACGAGATGATCGCCGACGGCTCCCTCAAGGCTATTGCCGACAAGTATGGCCTTGCGCTGATGGCTGACTGATAAAGCACAATAAGAGCAACTTAACAAGGGCAGGGGAACCCCCTGCCCAACATTGCGATAATAAAGGATTTTTGACAGTATGCTGCTTACCGTTACCCAGAAGCTCCTGGAGGGCTTCGGCACCTCCTGCATAATATTTATAGTGACCCTGCTCGCGGCGCTGCCGCTGGGCTTAGTCATTGCCTTCGGCTCCATGAGCAGGTTTAAGCCCATAGCATGGCTTACCCGAGGCTTTGTGTGGATAATGCGGGGCACCCCCCTGATGCTTCAGCTTATGATAGTTTACTATGGCCCCGGTCTGCTATGGGAGGGCAATTCGGTCTCCCGGCTTTCCGCGGTGCTCATAGCCTTCTCTGTCAACTACGCCGCGTATTTCTCGGAGATTTACCGGGGAGGCATAGAGAGCATACCCAGAGGTCAGTACGAGGCGGGGCAGGTGCTGGGCATGACAAAGAAGCAGGTGTTCTTCAACGTCATACTGCTTCAGGTGGTAAAGCGTATAGTGCCTCCTCTGGGAAACGAGATGATGACACTGGTAAAGGATACCTCGCTTGCCCGCGTTATCGCATGCAAGGAGATAATAATGATAGCGCAGGAGTACATATCGGTAAAAGGCCTCATATGGCCGCTGTTCTACTCGGGGCTGTTCTATCTGTTATTCTGCGGAGCGCTGACGGTGATCCTTGGCCGCGTAGAAAAGAAACTGGACTATTTCAGGGTGTAAGCTTATGCCGATGCTGGAAGTAAAAAACATAAAGAAAAACTTTGGCGATACCGAAGTATTGAAGGGACTCGACTTCTCTCTCGAAAAGGGCGAGGTGCTGGCCATAATCGGCTCCTCAGGCTCGGGCAAGACTACGCTTTTAAGGTGTCTGAACTTCCTTGAAAGCCCTGACGAGGGGCAGATAACCGTAAACGGCGAGACGCTGTTCGACTCTGATGCCCACTCCGTCCCAAGCGAGGAGGAGATACGTAAAAAGAGGCTGCACTTTGGATTGGTGTTCCAGTCCTTCAACCTTTTCCCTCAGTATACCGCGCTGCAGAACGTAAAGCTTGCTCCCGAGCTAATGCTGGCGGAAAACCCCGATCGCGGCAGCATGAAGGAGGCAAAGGCCGATATAGACAAAAAAGCCCGGGAACTCCTTGCAAGGGTAGGACTGAGCGGCAGGATGGATTCCTACCCTCATCAGCTTTCCGGAGGCCAGCAGCAGAGGGTCGCCATAGCCCGCGCCCTCGCCATGAACCCGGATATACTTTGCTTTGACGAGCCCACATCGGCGCTGGATCCCGAGCTTACCGGCGAGGTGCTGAAGGTAATAAGGAGCCTGAAGGGCGCCGACAGTACAATGATAGTCGTAACTCACGAAATGGAGTTTGCAAAGAACGTAGCGGATAAGGTATTATTTATGTCAGAGGGTGTCATCGAGGAGATGGGCACGGCGGAAGATGTGTTCAACAACCCCAGGAGCGAGCGCACCAAAGCCTTCTTTGCAAATTTCGGGGAGCAGCAATAATAAATGACGGGCATAGTTGAGGTGGACGTACACGGCATGAACCAGATACAGGCGCAGATAGCCATAGATACGGCGCTGCGCAGGGCAAACGCTTCGGTCTACCGCATACGCATAATACATGGCTATACCCACAACACCATACTGCGGGATATGGTGCAATACAAATACAGAAACCACCCCAAGGTAAAAAGAATAGCCCCGGGCAGCAACCCGGGGCAGACTGATTTAATATTAAGGGAGCTGTTTTAGAATATGCCGTCAAGGCAGTCAAGGGCATCTTTCCCAAACATATCCGAATAGTCGGACCTGGCAAGGCTAACTGCCATAGCGCCGTCGTTGCCAAGCTCTTCCATAAGCACGTCTCCTACAGTATGCAGTATGTGGGCGGTGTGAAAGGTAAAGTCCTTTATGCAGGCATTGCCCAGGGACTTTTTCTTTTTGTTCAGCGCCTTTATCTGCTTGTGGGTCAGCCCCTCGCCCCAGCTGAACCGGCAGCAGTCGCCGCCCCAGCTCATGGGCGGGTTCAGCTGGGTGCAGGTGAATTCCGGATTGAAGCCCTGGAACCAGGCGTTGTCTATGTTGCAGCAGTAGTACTTGCCGTATTCTGTGAGGCCGTGCTTTGCCCATGCGTCGCACCAGGCGCACTTGGCTATGTAGGTATGGAGGATAGGCGTGCCGCAGGTTATGCCGAATTCCATCTGGCCCGGAAAGTCAGGCTTCCATTCGCCGTAGGCCTGGCTGTTGAGTACGGTGAGCTTATCGCCCCGCTCAAGGGCGTTCAGCGCCATGCGCCGGCCACGCTCGTTGCCGTAACGGGTCATTCCGGCGAGTATGGCTTCTTTTCCCTTTTCACCTGAAATCTCTATGGCGTGCTTTGCCAGCAGCGCGAACATTACGGCATGATGTTCTATAGTAAGCGGCATGTGTAACCTCCTTATCCGTTTAAAAGCTCTGTTACTTCGTCCATAGTGGGCATTGCGGGTATTCCGCCGCGCCTGCCTATGCAGAGGCTGGCTGTGGCGCAGCCCACACGGGCGAAACGTACCATATCGTCTATGCTTACATCGTATACGCTCTTGCCGCTCTTTACAAATTCGCTGAGAAAGCCGCCGAAGAACGCATCGCCTGCGCCGGTGCTGTCCACCGCATCGCATGGGAAGGCGGGTACCGAGCGCTGTTGGTCGCCGGTAGCCACTACAGTTCCCCCCTCTCCCAGGGTTATGACTATGAGCGCTACGCCTTCCTTACGCAGTACCTTTATGGCGGTATCCACGTCGTCTATGCCTGCGGCGAAAGGCATTTCCTCCTGGGAAAGCTTGATTATGTCCACTATGGGCAGTATGGAGCGTATCTGGTCGCAGGCGGCAGCATCGTCGGCCCAGAGGGAGGCGCGGTAGTTGGGATCGTAGCTCACCGCTGCTCCTGTGGACTTGGCGGTGATGAGGGCCTGCCAGGTTGACGAGCGGCTGGGCTCTGCCGTAAGGGAGACAGAGCCTACGTGGAATACTTTTGTATTGCGCAGGAGCTGCTGATTCAATTCGTTGGGCCTGAGCAGCGTGTCCGCCCCCGGATCGCGTATGAAGGAGAACTCCCTCTCGCCGCTGTCGCTCAGCGCGACGAAGGCAAGGCTCGTGGCCGCGGCCGGGTCCATGACGAGGCCCTCCGTATTGATCCCCGCCCGCTCTGCTGCGGCCTTCAGGAAGCGGCCGTGCATATCGTCGCCCACCTTGCCTATAAAGGCGGTGGAAAGCCCCTGCTTTGCCGCTGCCGCAAGGAGGTTGGCCGGTGCGCCGCCGGGGTTTTGCTCAAAGAGCGGGTAGCCCGCCGGGGAAAAACCAGCCTGAGTAAAGTCCACCAAAAGCTCGCCAAGAGCGGTAATATCTGCCATATTAAAACGGTTCCTTTCGAATACAATCGGGTTGAGTCAAGTAATTATACCATATTTTTGTGCGATTTGGCCCGCCGCTTGATAAAAACCAGGGATTGTGTAATAATACAAAGAAGAATTTACAGCGAGGACGTAAACGCCGCATGTTCATAGACCATTTTGCGCTGGGAATGCGCATACCAAAAGAAAACATGGATATTGGCCCAAAGGGCTGCATGGAAAAGCTGCTTTCCGGCCTTACACGCTACAATATTTCAGGCTTGGGCCTTTCCGGCGGCTGGGTGGAGGACGTGTATGTGATAGTGATAATGGGCGGCAGCCTGAGCTTTATGCGCAATGTTTACAGGCGCATACTTGCCAATGAGGATTTCTGTGCGCTGCTCTGCAAGGATAGGCCCTTTATCGAAAACAACCGCCTGGCAAGAATGCCGGAGCTGGAGTCCTTCGGCATGGTGGATGAGAACGGCGCCTTTCTCGGCGGCAACTGCTGCTTTGGCCTTACCGTGAGATAAATATATACGGGTAATCAACCAAAAGCTTTCCGCATAGGTTTATACAAATACGACCTGTACAAGGAGGCTTTTTTATTATGTACATCTATACCGTAAAGCCGGGAGATACGTTGTTTGACATCGCCCAGAAAAACGGCGTGACGATTTCTGCGCTGGTGGCCGCGAACCAGCTCAGCGACCCGTATAAGCTGCCTGTAGGCCTTGCCCTCGTGATACCCGGGCAAAGCATACGGGAACGCAGCATTGTGGTTAACGGATACGCCTTCCCCGGAATATCGGATATAGCGCTGCTGGGCGCCCTGCAGTATCTCACCTATCTCTCGGTGTTTTCCGCGAAGACCCGCATTGACGGCACCATTACAGAGCTTAACGATACGGCGCTTATACGCAAATGCTACGTGAACGGCGTCGCGCCCGTGCTTACCCTCACTAACCAGCGGGAGAGCGGCGGCTTCAGCGGGGACATAGCCCATGCGGTGATAGCCGACGAGGAGGTTAAAACAAAGCTTATACAGAATGTGATGGAATATCTGGATCGCCGCAATTACTTCGGCCTGAATATAGATTTCGAGTATGTAAGGGAGGAGGACAGGACTCTTTATACGCAGTTTTTGTTGGACTTTGCGGCTGCGCTGCGCAGAGTAGGCTACAGCTTTTCGGTTGCCCTTGCGCCCAAGATAAGCCAGGAGCAGTCCGGGCTGCTGTATACCGCCCACGACTATGCGGCTGTTGGAAGCATCGCGGATAAGGTAATAATTATGACGTACGAGTGGGGCTATACCTACGGGGAGCCCATGGCGGTGGCGCCTATAGACAAGGTACGGCAGGTGCTGGACTATGCAGTCATGGAGATGCCTCCGGAAAAGATACTGATGGGCATGGCAAACTACGGCTATAGCTGGACACTACCCTACAAAAAGGGGACTGCCGCGCGGCCGCTGTCCCTGTCTGAGATACCGCAAACCGCCTATAGCCAATACGCCGATATACGCTTTGACGATACGGCACAATCGCCTTTCTTCAGGTATTACGACAGCGCCGGAACGGAACATATCGCCTGGTTTGAGGACCCGCGCAGCATAGAGGCTAAGCTGAAGCTGGTGAGTGAGTATGGCCTTGGCGGCGTGAGCTATTGGAACATAAATACACTGTATCGGCCCAACTGGGCGGTGCTTTCCGGAATGTACGGCATAGAAAAGGTGTTCGGGCAGGGTTAACCCCTGCTCGGGGTATCGCCAAGGTGGCGGTTAGCAACTTTTTCGACAGTATTAGAGCGGCCATCGGGCCGCCCTTTTAGTTTGATATTTTTTTGAGGAATTAGCATTGACTTTGAACAGAATAGTATATATAATACATATCGTAAAGCTTCGGTAACGTTACCGGTAAGGTTTTCAGCAACCATTTCAGCAAACCTCAAAACAGGCGGCGCTTAAAATGACTATAAAAGATATCGCAAAACTCAGCGGCGTAAGTGTAAGCACCGTTTCCCGCGTACTGAACAACAGACCGGATGTAAGCGAGGTTTGCAGAAGCCGGGTAAATGCCGTAATACAAAGCTCAAATTACATTCCCAACAACAGCGCAAGGGATCTGGTGAAGACCAGGTCCGATGCCATAGGTCTTGTGGTGCGCGGCGTATCCAACTCCTTTTATACAGACATTATCCGTTCCATAGAAAAAAGTATAGACGCGGCGGGCTATACCATGGTGATGCGCCACATAGCCTCCTGTGACGATGAGGTTAAGTGTGGCGCAGAGATGGAGAGAGAAAAGCGCCTTCGGGGCATAGTGTTCCTGGGCGGCTGCCACGACTACACAAAGGAGCGGATAAAGCTTCTCAACGTACCCTTCGTGTGCTGCTCATACACTAACCGCTACGGCAACCTTGACGACGACGAGTATTCTTCGGTGTCCATCGCGGACGAGGATGAAGCATACAAGGCTGTAAACGAGCTTTACAGGAATGGGCACAGGCGCATTGCGGCGCTGATATCCACGCCTGACGACTGGTCCATAAGCCAGCTCCGTTATCGGGGCTACAGGAGGGCGCTTGAGGAGCACGGCCTGCCCTTTGATGAAAGCCTTGTGGTTTCGGCGGGCAGCTTTGACATAAAAGATGCCTACGCTGCAATGAAGGAGCAGCTTAATAGAAACTGCGACTTTACTGCGGTATTCGCCATAGCGGACGACATGGCCATAGGCGCCATGAAGGCCCTCCGGGAGGGGGGCAAACGGGTGCCCGAGGACTGCTCGGTAATAGCTATCGACGGCCTGACGGTATCCGACTATATACAGCCTACGCTTACCACCCTATGCCAGCCAATGCGCGAGATGGGGCAGAAGAGCGTGGAGATACTTCTTGACATGATAGAGGGCCGGGGAGAAAACAGGCATCTAACACTCGAGACAAAGCTCCGCAGAGGCGCTTCGGTAAAAGATCTGAGTTAAATTTGCGCGGCCTTTGCCGTGCAGAAATGAAATAAAAAGAGAGGATAACAAAATGAAGAAGTTTTTGGCATTGCTGCTGACTGTTGCTATGGTATTCGCGATGGCAGCCTGTTCTGCACCTGCTGCAGACGAGACTAAACCCGCCGAGGAAGGCACTGAGGCGCCCGCGGAGGAGACCTCCGAGCAGCCCGCTGCATCCGGTTCCGTCTATTATCTCAACTTCAAGCCCGAAGCCGACGCCGCTTGGCAGGAGCTGGCTAAGAAGTACACCGAGCTCACCGGAGTACCCGTAAAGGTCGTTACCGCTGCTTCCGGCGAATATCAGACCACTCTGACCTCCGAGATGGACAAGAGCGAGGCCCCCACGCTGTTCCAGTGCAACGAGGGCGGCATTGCCACCTGGGGTGAGGACTGCTATGATCTGACCGACACCGCCATATATAACGAGCTCGCCTCTAAAGACTATGCCCTGAAGAACGCCGAGGGCGGCATCATCTCCATAGCGTACTGCCTCGAAACCTATGGCATCATCACCAACAAGGCCCTGCTGGAGAAGGCTGGCCATTCCGTTGACGAGATAAAGGACTTCGCTTCTCTGAAGGCCGTTGCAGACGATATACACGCCCGCGCCGCAGAGCTGGGATTTGACGCCTTCAGCTCCGCCGGCCTTGACGGCTCCTCCTCCTGGAGGTTCTCCGGCCATCTTGCCAATATGCCTCTGTTCTATGAGTTCCGCGATGACGGCGTTTCCGCAAAGCCCGCCACCATCACCGGCAAGTATCTGGATAACTACAAGGCCATCTGGGATCTGTATACCACCGATAGCGCTACCACCGGCGCTGACCTTATAACCGCTACCGGCGATATGTCCAGCGGTGAGTTCAAGGAAGGCAAGACAGTGTTCTATCAGAACGGTACCTGGGAGTATGCCGGCCTTGTAGAAGCCGGTCTTAAGCCCGAGGATCTGACCATGCTGCCCATTTATTGCGGCGTAGAAGGCGAAGAGAAGGCTGGCCTGTGCACCGGCACTGAAAACTACTGGTCCGTAAACGCCAACGCCAGCGAAGAGGATATTCAGGCTACTCTGGACTTCCTGTACTGGGTAGTAACCTCCGAGGAGGGCACCACCATGATGTCAGAGCAGTTTGGCGCCTGCCCCTTCAAGTCCTCCAAGGAAGCGAGCAACCCCTTCAGCGCCCTTGCTAACGAGTACGTTGCAAACGGCTGCTATCCTGTAACCTGGGCGTTCAACTACACTCCCGCAGTTGAGGATTGGCGTGCAGGCGTTGTCGATGCACTGTCCAAGTACGTTGCAGGCGGCAGCTGGGACGATGTAAAGACCGCTTTCGTAGACGGCTGGGCCGCCCAGTACGCTGCCGAGAATGCTGCTTAATTGACAGCATCCATAACTCTGTAAAACATTATGGGGCGAGCGGCTTCCGCTCGCCCTGTTTTGAAGCTTTCCGTTTAAGCTTTCTCCTGCGGACGGGGAATGCACGGAGGCCTTTCCCCGGAAAGTGACGGGGCAGGGCCCCTGTACATAAATAGCAGGTTATATTAACGAGAGGAGAAATGATTATGCGACTCTGGAAACGCAAGCGGGATAATGCGGCGCTGAACTCCATACTTATCCGCAGGCCGATACAGCGCTATTTCTGGCTTTTCCTGCTGCCCACCTTCGCAGCGTTCTGCGTGGGCTTCCTTTACCCCTTCTGTAAGGGACTGTTTTTATCCTTCTGTAAATTCAAGACCACCAGCAAGTGGACGTGGGTAGGGTTAACCAACTATGCAAAGGCGCTTGCGGACCCGTCGTTCATGCATGCCTTCTGGTATACGGCCATATTCGCATTGGTCTCCCTCATAATAATCAACGTGCTTGCCTTTGCAGTAGCTTATGTGCTGACACAGGGCATAAAGGGCTCCAATTTGTTCCGCACCGTGTTCTTCATGCCTAACCTGATAGGCGGCATAGTGCTGGGCTATATATGGAGCATGATATTCGACGGCATACTTACCCATTACGGCACATCCATACTGCTGGAGACGAAGTATGGCTTCTGGGGGCTGATAATCCTCATGTGCTGGCAGCAGATAGGCTATATGATGATAATATACATAGCCGGCTTGCAGTCTGTGCCGGAGGATATGCTGGAGGCAGCGAAAATAGACGGCGCCACAAAGTGGCAGACGCTGTGGCGCGTCACCATACCCAACGTTATGCCCTCAATCACTATCTGTACCTTCCTGACGCTGACCAACTCCTTTAAGCTCTTTGACCAGAACCTCGCGCTTACAGAGGGCCGCCCCTTCATAATGCAGGCGGGCGGGCTGACGGTAAAGACCACCGAGATGCTCGCGCTGAACATAGTCAATTCCTTCTACAGCACTAACGTCAATTCCCGCGGCGTAGGCCAGGCCAAGGCGGTACTGTTCTTCATACTGGTGGCGGCGATCGGCCTTATACAGCTTAAGTCCACCCGTTCCAAGGAGGTGCAGCAGTAATGTCCAGGCACGTTGAGACCCTCTCGCAGGAGCAGCGCAGCAAGCGCATACTTACCTTCACATTTACGGTGATAGCGATATTCTACGTATTGCCCATAATGCTGGTGCTCATAAACTCAATGAAGTCCAATTCATACGTGAATATGGAGACTTTTGCCCTGCCAAACGCCAATTCCTTCGTAGGGCTGGATAACTATAAGACCGGCATGACATTCGGCAACTATCCCTTCTTGAAATCTGCCCTGTACAGCCTGTTTATTACCGTCGCATCCTCGGTGCTGATACTTATATGCACCTCTATGGCCGCATGGTATATCGCACGGGTGGGCAGCCTTTTCGGCAAGATAGTGTACTACCTCTGTGTATTCTCCATGGTGGTGCCCTTCCAAATGGTGATGTTTACGCTGGCGAAGACGGCGGATACGCTGAAGCTGAATACCCCCTGGACAATACCCATAGTGTATCTCGGCTTCGGCGCGGGCCTGGCGGTGTTCATGTTCACGGGATTTGTAAAGGCGCTGCCGCTGGAAATAGAAGAGGCTGCGGCTATAGACGGCTGCGGCCCCCTGCGCACTTTCTTCAGGGTTGTGTTCCCCATGCTCAAGCCTACAATGATTTCCGTCGGTGTGCTTGAGATAATGTGGGTATGGAACGATTACCTCCTGCCGTATCTTGTGCTGGATATAAATAAATACCGCACCATCCCAATACATATACAGTACCTCAAGGGCAGCTATGGCACTGTGGATCTTGGAGCAACCATGGCCCTTATAATGCTGAGCATAGTGCCTGTAATAGTGTTCTACCTAACTTGCCAGAAGTACATAATAAAGGGCGTTGCGGCGGGCGCTGTAAAGGGATAAAATAAACTGAATCTCTAAAAGGACTACAAGCTATAATGAAACGCAGCAGCGGCATATTGATGCCAATATTCTCGCTGCCGTCACCCTATGGCATAGGAACCATGGGCAAGGCGGCATACGAATTTGCAGATTTTCTCTACCGGGCGGGGCAGCGCTACTGGCAGATGCTGCCGATAGGCCCCACCAGCTACGGCGACTCGCCCTATCAGAGCTTTTCTACCTTCGCGGGCAATCCTTATTTCATCGATCTGGATATGCTCGTGGAGGATGGTCTGCTCAGAAAAGATGAGATAGCCGGCATAAACTGGGGTACCGAACCGCGGCATGTGGACTACGGACGGATATACGGCAGCCGCTTTGATGTGCTCTCAAAGGCAAAAGAACGTGGCTGGGAGAGGGATAAGCAAAAGGTAAACGCCTTTATCGGACAGAACAGCCGGTGGCTGGCGGATTACGCGCTGTTCATGGCACTCAAGCGCCATTTCGGCATGAGGTCATGGACGGAGTGGGAGGACGAGGATATACGCCTGAGAAAGCCTGCGGCCATAGTTAAATACCGCGAGCTGCTCCGGGAGGACATAGAGCTTTTCACTTATATCCAGTACCTGTTCTTTGAGCAGTGGACAAAGCTGAAGGCATATATAAACGACCTCGGTATAGGCATAATAGGCGACATACCCATATACGTTGCCATGGATTCCGCAGATGTGTGGGCAGAGCCCGAGTTCTTCCAGCTGGACGAGAAGAACCTGCCGACAGAAGTATCCGGGGTGCCGCCGGATGACTTCAGCGCCGAAGGCCAGCTCTGGGGCAATCCGCTGTACGACTGGGATAAAATACAGGCGGACGGCTTCGGATGGTGGATACGCCGTATAGACGGCGCAGGCAAGATGTATGATGTTATCCGCATAGACCACTTCAGGGGCCTTGCAAGCTATTGGGCTGTGCCCTATGGCGAGACCACTGCGAAAAACGGCAAATGGCGCTCCGGTCCCGGCATAGCGCTGGTCAATGCCCTAAAGGGATGGTTTCACAACCTTGAGTTCATAGCGGAGGATCTGGGCTATGCAACGCCCGATGTGGAAAAGCTTTTGAAGGAATCGGGCTTTCCCGGCATGAAGGTGCTGGAGTTTGCCTTCGATTCCCGCGATTCCAGCGGATATCTGCCTCACGCCTATAGCGAGAACTGCACCTGCTATACGGGCACCCACGACAACAGCCCCATAGCCCTATGGCGCGAGGAGGCTGCCCCGGAGGATATAGCTTACTGTGAAAAGTACCTCGGGCTGAATAAAGAAGAGGGCTTCAACTGGGGCATGATAAGGGGAGGAATGGGCTCGGTTGCGCGGCTTTTCGTGGCGCAGATGCAGGACTACCTTGAGCTTGGCGCGGGCTGCCGCATGAACAAGCCCAGCACTCTCGGCGGAAACTGGCAATGGAGGCTGCTAAGCGGCGAACTGACGGACAGCCTTGCGGACAGGATATATGATGCGGTGCGCATTTATGGCCGTATAGACAGAGCAAAGGACGAGAGTAAAAGCGAATAATGCGCAATATAAAAGAGAAGGCCCATCGGCCTTCTCTTTTTGCTGTGCTTTACGCAGGGATGAGCAACGTTTCACCTGCGATTATAAGATCCGGATTGGCAATGTTGTTGAGACGCGCGAGCTCCTCTACCGTGGTGTTAAACCGCCGGGCTATGGAAGAAAGGGTATCGCCGGGCCTGATGATGTATGTCATAACGCCGCCGGAAAGGTAGGGCCTGAGCTGCGCCCAGGTACGCCTGCCCGCTATGCCGTCAGGAGAAAGGCCCTTTGCCCTCTGGAAGGCCACCAGTGCGTTGTGGGTACGCGTGCCAAATACGCCGTCTATGGCGCCGGGATCGAAGCCGGCGTTGTACAGGGCGGTTTGCAGTATTACCACCAGCATACCCCTGTCGCCGCGCCTGAGGTATACGTTGTCGTAATTGATGAAGGGGGCTATGGCCAGCCATGTATCCCTGTTGGCCACGCCGGTTTCTGGCAGCCGTGCCGAGCGCTGGAAGGCACGCAGGGCCGCCTGGGTCTTTGTACCGAAAAGACTGTCTATGGTACCGGGGGAGTTGCCGGAAGCCTCCAACGCCTGCTGGAGGAGCTTTACCATATCGCCCCTGCTGCCGCGGCGTAATACGTCAGGGTCGCTCTCAAGGGCGAAGGGCTGTAAAAATTCCCATGTCCGCGGGCCGATTATGCCGTCCTGCCTGAGCCCGAGCACCCGCTGGAACTGTTTCACCGCGCGCTCTGTGTTGGAACCGAATATGCCGTCTGCTCTGCCCGGGGCATACCCCGCGCGAATGAGGGCGGTCTGGGCGGTACGCACGTCGTTGCCGGTGTCACCACGTTGTAATATTCTCATTTTTGCACCTCGCTGATATCGCGCGTTTTCCGCGCTTTATACTGCCAAGGTATGCGCGAGGGGCGGCGAGTGTGCTTATACCAGCTGGAACAGGTAAAATTTAAGATAATCAGTTTCGGGTACGTTCATAAGCGTAGGGTGGTCCGGAGACTGTCTCCGGGCTTCTATGAGCTTCAGGGAAACGTCTGCGTCCCGCGCTGCGGACTGCACCATCTTAATGAACAGCTCGTTATCCATAAAATGCGAGCAGGAGCAGGTGGCAAGATAGCCGCCGCGGGGCAGCAGCTTCATTGCGCGGAAGTTGATCTCCTTATAGCCGCGTTCTGCCCCCTTTATGGCCTTGCGGCTCTTGGTGAATGCGGGGGGATCCAGTATGACGAAGTCATAATCTGCATGTTTATTGCAAAGCTCAGGCAGAAGGTCGAATACATCTGCCACGACGAAATCCATATTGTCAATAAGGCCGTTGCGCTCTGCATTGAGCTTTGCCATCTCTATGGCGGTATCGGATACGTCCACGGCTGTCACGTGGGCCGCGCCGCCCAATGCTGCATTCAGGGCGAAGGAACCGGTGTGTGTAAAGCAGTCCAGAACCTTTTTGCCCGCGGCTATCTTGGCCACGGCCTGACGGTTGTATTTCTGATCAAGGAAAAAGCCGGTCTTTTGGCCATTCTCCACATCTACCTCATACTGTATGCTGTTTTCGGTTATCTCGGTGATGGGAGAGGGCGGCTGGGGCAGATAATCAGCCAAGTACCAGCCCTTGCCCCTATCCAGACCCTCGAGCTCACGGATAGCTACGTCGTTGCGCTCGAATATGCCGGCGATGCCTACGCCTTCCTGTGCGAGCTGCTTTACGAGCTGGCGATATACGGTATCCTTTACCTTTTCAATACCCATGGAGAGCACCTGAGAGACGAGAATGTTTTCGTAGCGGTCTACGGTAAGGCCGGGCAGCCCGTCCGCCTCGCCGAATACCAGGCGGCAGCAGTGATAGTCAGTAGGGCCCATTACGGTCCTTCTGTATGCGAGGGCGTACTGTATCCTGCGGGCAAAGAACTCATCTCCGAAGGTCTCGTTTGCGTTTGAGGAAAGGAGGCGTATACGTATTTTGCTCTTGTAGCTTATAAAGCCGGTGCCGAGATAAGATCCCTTTTCAGAAAATACGTCTACAAGGGAGCCGTTTTCGGGCTCGCCTTCAAGATTAAGCACCTCGGCGTCATATACCCATGGGTGGCCCAGACGGAGGGAGTTTTCTGCTTTTTTTGTTATGGTAGCCGCGGGGAAGTTTCTTGCCTGTTTCATAATAAACGGAAGCAATCCTTTTCTGTTTTATCTTACATATAATATCATAAAAACTGCCCGCGTACAAAGCTGTATGCGGGCTGAATGTTTTCTTAACGTGGAAAGAGGGGATTACAAGGGCAGAATGCGGCCTGCGCCATTTTCAAGGGCTCTGTCGAAAATCAGTTTGGCTACCGCCATATCGAATACGGATATGCCGATGTTAGAGCAGACAATGATCTCGTCCTTGCTGGTCCGGCCCTCTTTAAGTCCTGCGATTATCTCGCCGGTCTCGCATACGATGTGAGGCAGTCCCTCGGGGAAATAGCCCATGGAGGCAAAGAGCTCATGCTCGTCTATGCTGTCCACGATATACTTGTGGGCGTCCCGCTGTATGCTTGCTTCCCAGAAGCTGTTCAGATCCATTGGGAATATGGTCTGACCCGGGCGTATCCAGTCCTTTCTTACGATGTTGTAGGTTTCACGGGTGATCTTTGTTGCGGAACACAGGGCTTCGCAATTGTCCACTACCTCCTTGGGATCCGCAGCCTTTATAAGCTGGATATGGGAGGGGACTTCGGCGCCGACATTCTCTATGAGCTTATCCATCATGGGGGCGTAAGAGTCGTAGATGTATATCTTCTTGAGCTTCTTCAGGGTCTTTACTATGAAGCGGACGTGGCCCTGGCCCTGTACGCCGCAGCCGAACATGCCGAAGGATTCCGCATCGGGGCATAGGGCTTCCGCAGCGACTGCCGTAACGGCAGGAGTACGCATTGCGGTGACCCATGCGCCGTCCATTATGGCCATGGGGTATCCGGTGATGAGCTCGTTGAGCACCAGAACGGAAGAAGTCTGAGGGAGGCCCCAGTCTTTTGGGTTGCGGGGGTAGCACTCTATCCACTTGCACCCCATCGCCATCTGGCCGGGGACATAGGCGGGCATAGCGTGATAGAATACGTCGTCGTGAGGGTGTACACCTATCTTGGCGGGCATTTCGTATTCTTTTTTGCCGTGTGCGATAAATGTCTTGCGTACGGCTGCTATTGTGTCCTCCACAGTGGGGCCGTTCTCCATGCACTCGGCCTTGGTCAGGTACAGCGCTTCGCTGCCAATCTTCACATGCTGTTCGATCCTCTTCTTTTCTGCGAGCAGTTCTGGGGTGTAAGCCATTTTGTTTTTCCTCCTGTATTGATATGTGAGAGATTTTATAATGATCCTGTTAAAACTCTCACAAAAATAATCGCGATTAGTTATTGGCCGAAATAAAGCCGGTTAAGCCCGGCGCTATTTTGGATAGATTTGGCTATTTCAGTCGGAAAGAATCCATGATCTTGACAAGAGCAGCCATGAAATCGTCATGGTAACTCTTTGAAAGCTTCTCCGAAGGTTCCTTCTGCAATAGCTCCTTGAGGTATCCGAGAAAAAGGTGTATGGAGAAGCTGTTGAGAAACTTTGCGTCTTCCTCCGTGAACCATCCCTCGTCTACGCAGCGGGATATCATGAGATAGTCCCTGTTGTTGAAGCTGCCTTCGCTGAATATGTTGGCGATGGAGGGGGAGAGACCGGAAAGATCCTCGGGGAACATGGCGTAATAGTTCTTGATAATATCGTTCAGCATGCGGCTGTGGTGGCCGAAAAACAGGTTATCGAAGATAGGACCGTTTGCGAAGGCGTGGCGGGAGAAGCAATCCCATACCGCTACGTGGGTCTGGTATGTAGTCTCGGATTTTGCGTAACACACCGCAACGTCGCCCAGATATGCTGTAAGGTAGCGCAGTGAGGCGTAGGTCACCAGCTCGTCAAGATCCTTGAAGTATCGGTAGATGTTGGCGCTGTTGCAGTGCATATCCCGCGCAAGGCGGCGAATGCTCAAGGCTTCACGGCCTTCGGTCGATATTATACGGTAGGTCTCCTCGATGAAACGCCTTTGGGTAAGATCCTCTCGCATGAGGGCCCCTCCTTGATTTAGATTATAATCGCGATTATTTACTGAGTCAATATGTTATGTAATTAACACTATAATACTTTATTATGGCGGAAATAGCAATAACGCATAAGTGCTGTTAAAGGGATAATAACAATTTTTGCTTGCAATGTTCCGCGCAATGTGTTAAAGTGTCTCTATTAGAAAAACAAGTGTATTTAAAATAAACACAAAAAGAGGAGAGTGTTTTTATGAAAGTGGCGTTATTGGGCTATGGGAACGTGGGTGGCGGTGCTTACGACATAATATGCGAAATGAAGGGTGGCCTGGCTGTAAAGCGCATTCTTGCCCGCAGCATAAGGCCCGGCATGGAAGCCGTCATGACCACCGACTTTAAGGATATATTAAACGACCAAGAGATTGACATAGTGGCTGAAACAATAGGCGGACTGCATCCGGCCTATGAATATGTGACGGAAGCTTTGAAGGCTAAAAAGCACGTAGTCAGCGCCAACAAGCAGCTCATATGCCGCTACTATAGCGAGCTTATGGCGTTGGCCGGGGAAAACGGCGTGCAGCTTCGGTTCACCTCCTCGGCAGGGGGCGGTGTACCCTGGCTTTTCAATCTCATACGTGCCAAGCGATGTGATGAGATAACCGAGATATCCGGCATTATGAACGGTACCACCAATTTTATACTATACTCCATGACAGAAAAAGGACTGCCATTTGGCGCGGCGCTTTCAGAGGCTCAGCGGCTGGGCTATGCCGAAGCAGATCCTTCCGCGGATATCGACGGCAATGACGCCCAGCGCAAGTGCGCCATATCCGCTTCAGTTGCCTTTGAGGGGGCGGTGGCGGAGGACAGCGTGGACGTGTTCGGCATACGGCATATAACGGATAAGGATATAAGAGCTTTTAAAAAGATGGGCAGGGTCTGCAAGCTAATGGTAAAGGTGAAGAAGCATAAAGACGGCATAAGCGCATACGTGGAGCCTGCGCTGCTGCCGCTCTCAGCTCCCGAAAGCAGCGTGACCATGAATTTTAACATGACTACGCTCGTGGGCAAAAACATAGGCAGGCTGAGCCTTATGGGCCAGGGGGCAGGTAAATACCCCACCGGCAGCTCGCTGGTGCAGGATATGCTGGACATAAAGTGCAACGCAATAGGCCCGTGGGCGCCGAAGAAAGCCATACGTGCGGATAATTCGCTGGAAAGGCACAGCTACTATCTCCGTACCTCGGCCATCACTGCGGAACTGCGGCAGCTGGGACAGATGGTAAACGGCGAGTACATCATAACTGAGCCCCTGACTGTTTCCGAGATGCACGCGATGGCGAAGAGGCTTCAGAAGAGCGACCCGGATATGTTTTTCGCAGGCATCGAATAACGAATGAAAATTCACAGGAGAATTGTATGATAAAGGTTTGCAAATTCGGCGGCTCATCGCTGGCCTCCGGAGAACAGTTTAAGAAGGTCAAAGATATAGTTAAAGGTGACGAAACGCGTTGCGTGGTAGTGGTATCCGCCCCCGGAAGGCGGTTCGACGGGGACAGCAAGATAACTGACCTTTTGTATCTTTGCCATGCCCACCTGAAGTACGGCGTGAGCTACGAGAGCATATTTGAGCTCATAGAGCAGAGGTACTGTGAGATAAGGTCATACTGCGGCTTGTCCTGTGACCTGGATTCGGAGTTTGAGCTGATACGTTCCAAAATGTGTAAGCGCATGAACGTGGACTACCTCGCTTCCCGGGGCGAATACCTGAACGCCAAGCTCATGGCCGAGTATCTGGGAGCTGAGTTTGCGGACGCAAAGGATTGGCTGTTCTTCGGTTACGACGGCAAGGTGGACTTCGATAAAACCAACGATGCACTGAGAAAGATAATTTCCGAAACCCCCAAAGTGGTTATCCCCGGCTTTTACGGAGCCATGCCTGACGGCAGTATACGAACCTTCTCCAGGGGCGGCTCGGACATTACGGGCGCCATAGCGGCGGCTGCCATAGGGGCGGGAGCATACGAAAACTGGACGGACGTTTCCGGAATACTCATGGCGGACCCGAGGATAGTCAGCAATCCCAAGAGCATAGAGAAGATAACCTACGCAGAGCTTCGGGAAATGTCATACATGGGCGCCGAGGTGCTGCATGAGGAGGCGGTTTTCCCGGTGCGCAAGGTGGATATACCGCTCTACATCAAGAACACCAACGACCCGGAGGCTGCCGGTACTCTCATTCGCGAGAGCTTTCCAAACGACCTTGAGGATGACGATAGCAGCACAAGATTTATAACCGGCATATCCGGCCGCAAACACTTCACCATAATCACGCTGCATAAAGTGGGCATGTCAGGCGAGGTAGGGCTGATACGCAAGGCTCTGGAAGCAGTTGAACGGTTCGGCGTGCCAATAGAGCATGTGCCCTCAGGAGTTGACAGCTTTTCGCTGGTCATTGCTTCGGATGCGCTGGAAAACTGCCTGCATGACATGATAAGTGAACTGCAAACGGTCTGTCAGCCGGACACTGTAAAGGTGACGGAGGACATAAGCCTTATAGCCGTAGTTGGACGCAAGATGGCCTTCAAGCCCGGCGTATCAGGGCGGCTGTTCGCCACACTGGGCAGCAACAATATAAATATAAGGCTTATAGAGCAAAGCGCGGACGAGATAATCATAGTGGTCGGCGTAAAGGACGAGGACTTTGAGAAGACGATCAAGGTGCTGTATTACAGCTTCACCTAAGGATAATTTTTTGAATGTTGATACTTACAGGAGGAATGGCGCATGAAGAAGTATAAAGTAGCTGTGCTAGGCGCAACCGGCGCTGTGGGCCAGCAGATGACAAAGGTGCTGGGGGAGAGAAAATTCCCCATAGATGAGCTGAGGCTGTTGGCAAGCGAGAGAAGCGCGGGCAGCATTATGGATACGCCATTTGGCAAAATAAAGGTAGAAGAGGCATGCGACTCGGCTTTTAAAGGTATGGATATAGTGCTGGGAGCTGCGGAAAACGACATAGCAAAAAAAGCTGCCCCTGCAATAAGGGCCGCAGGTGCGGTGTTTGTGGATAACTCCAGCGCATTCCGCATGGATCCGGACGTGCCGCTTGTAGTGCCGGAGATAAACCCCGAGGACGCGCTGAAGCATCATGGCCTCATAAGCAATCCAAACTGCTCTACCATAATAACCATGGTGGCGGTGAACGCCATAAACAAACTTTCGCCCATAAAGTGTATGATAGCCTCAACATATCAGGCAGTGAGCGGAGCGGGAGCCGGCGGCCCCATAGAATTGGACGCGCAGGTAAATGCGCTGCTGAAAGGTGAGCCGGTGAACAACAATGTATTCAGGTATCAGATAGCCTACAATCTCATACCTGAGATAGGCGGGGCAAATAAGGAAGGCTACACCTCTGAGGAGATGAAGATGCAGAACGAGGGCAGGAAGATAATGCATCTGCCGGAGCTTGCGGTCACCTGCACCTGCGTGCGCGTACCTGTGGTGCGGTCCCACTCCATATCCGCAAGCATAGTTACGGAGCGGGAGCTTTCGGTGGAGGAGGTACGTGCCGCCATAGCCGCCGCCCCCGGATGCAGGCTGATGGACGACATGGAGAAGCACCTATACCCGATGCCTCTCGACACCAGCGATCAGGACACGGTTTTCGTTGGGCGCATACGAAAGGATCTGGCGCTGAAAAACGGCATAGCCCTATGGTGCTGCGGCGATCAGGTGCGCAAGGGCGCGGCGACAAACGCTGTACAGATAGCCGAACTGCTCATATAAATTTCGCCCAAGTGACTTTGTCACTTGGGCGATTCTCATATTGCACGGGTTTTAGTCACGGGCTCTGGTCTTTACTTCTTCCAGTATCTTTTCCTTGAAGGCGTCGAGAGTCATTGCGCCCAGGTCGCCGCCCTTGCGGGAGCGGACGGATACAACGCCGTTTTCAACGTCGCGGTCGCCTACGACCAGCATGTAGGGGATACGCTGGAGCTGTGCTTCGCGTATCTTGTAGCCCAGCTTTTCGTTGCGGTGATCAACTTCTACACGCAGACCAAGCTCGTCAAGCTCGGAAGCGATATTGTCGCATACCTGGGCGGTACGGTCGGTAAGGGGCAGCACCTTCACCTGTACGGGAGCCAGCCAGGTGGGGAACGCGCCTGCGAAGTGCTCGGTGATAACGCCTATGAAGCGCTCGATGGAGCCCAATACGACGCGGTGTATCATTACAGGGCGGTGCTTTTGGCCGTCCTCGCCTACGTACTCAAGATCGAACCTTTCGGGCATCTGCATATCCAGCTGGATAGTGCCGCACTGCCAGGTACGGCCCAGGGAGTCGGAAAGATGGAAGTCAAGCTTGGGGCCGTAGAAGGCGCCGTCGCCCTCGTTTATGACGTAGCTCTTGCCCATATGCTCTATAGCCTTCTTGAGGGTATCGGTGGCAAAATCCCAGGTTTCCTTATCGCCGATATGATCCTCCGGCATGGTGGAAACTTCGATCTGATAGGTCAGGCCGAAGGTGGAGTAAACTTCATCGAACAGACGCACTACGTTCTGGATCTCATGCTCCATCTGGTCCCAGGTCATGAAGATGTGGGCATCGTCCTGAGTGAAGCAGCGGACGCGGAACAGGCCGTGGAGCGCGCCGGAAAGTTCGTGGCGGTGTACAAGGCCAAGCTCAGCCATGCGCAGGGGAAGCTCGCGGTAGGAATGGGGCTCAAGCTTGTAGACCAGCATGCCGCCGGGGCAGTTCATGGGCTTTATTGCGTAATCCTCGTCGTCTATTACGGTGGTGTACATGTTGTCCTTGTAGTGATCCCAGTGGCCGCTCCTGTGCCACAGCTCCTGATTGAGAATTATAGGAGTGGAGATTTCCACATAGCCGTATCGCTTATGCACCTCGCGCCAGTACTCGAGAAGGGTGTTGCGCAGCACCATGCCCTTGGGGAGGAAGAAGGGGAAGCCGGGGCCTTCCTCCATGAGGGCGAACAGGCCAAGCTCCTTGCCCAGCTTGCGGTGGTCGCGCTTCTTGGCCTCTTCCATGCGGGTGATGTACTCCTCAAGGTCGGCCTTCTTTTCAAAGGCGGTGCCATATATGCGCTGAAGCATCTTGTTCTTTTCGCTGCCGCGCCAGTATGCGCCTGCAACGCTCATGAGCTTTACGAATTTTACCTTGCCGGTGTTTTCAACGTGGGGGCCGGCGCACAGGTCGGTAAAGTCTCCCTGACGGTAGAAGCTTATTATAGCGTCCTCGGGCAGATCCTGAATAAGCTCTACCTTATAGGGCTCGCCTTTTTCTTCGAAGTACTTTATAGCGTCGGCTCGGGGCATCTCAAAGCGTTCAAGGGGCAGCGCCTCGGCGATTATCTTTTCCATCTCCTTCTGGATCTGTTCGAGATCTTCCGGAGTGAAGGGCTCTGCGTCAAAGTCATAGTAGAAACCGGTGTCAATGGCGGGGCCGATGGCCAGCTTTGCCTCGGGATGTACCCGCTTTACGGCCTGGGCAAGTATATGGGCGGCTGTATGGCGCATGGTCCAGCGGCCGTCTTCATCTTCCCAGGTGAGGAGCTTAATGCTGTGGTCGCCTGCGATGGGGCGGAAGGCGTCCGCCCTGCTGCCGTCTATCTCAGCGGCAAGTGTGGCTTTCCTGAGGCGGGGGCTGATGGACTCAGCTATCTGAAGGGCGGTCATGCCGTCTTCGTATTGCTTTACGGAGCCATCGGGAAAAGTGATATTCATGGTGTTCCTCCTTATATGATGTAAATCAAGCTTTGTGGATAATATAAAAATGCCCGCCCCAAGCTCGAAGCAAGGGGCGGACAAATTCAAACATATCGGTTATCCGCGGTTCCACCCTAATTGGCATAAAACCCACTTTATAGGGGCTGTATCGCGCCCAAAGCGAACCGCAGTAGCGGGGCGGTATTCCCAGGCGCCGCGCCATAAAAGGGCTTTCAGCCAGCGACCCTTTCTCTCTTGATGGTGCCTTTGCGTTGGTACTTAACCCGTATCAACCCACGATAAAATATAAAATATGAGTTGATTATATGCCCGTCCGGGGCCTTTGTCAAGGGCGGCTATGGGAAAAATTACTGGCAGGTCAAAGTCCTGATTATACACATAATATGCTCGTGCGCCGAAAAAAGCGCGGCTGATATGGCGGGAACCCATGGGGAAAGCCCGGCATATGATGCAGGTATAGCGGGATAAGGAGAGTAAGGTGCTATGGCGGTGTGCTCGGTGGGCACTACGAAATACGAGGCGGATATAGGCAGGCTCATGGAGCGGCGGCTCGACAGGCTGGGCGGCGGCATCTCACCCGAGTGCGGGCGGGGATTTGCAGAGGCTTCAATAGAGGGCGGGGCACAGCTTGCGCAGTGGTGCGAGGCTGTAGCCGAGCTGCTGCTCATGGATCTTGCCCAGTTTGAGATAGCCTATATGGTAAACGGGCTGCCCCTTACGCTGGAGGAAAAAAAGGCTGTGCTGCCCGAGGCCATATGCATGGCAAAGCGGGCCTCAGGCCTGGAAAAATTGCAGGGAGAGCTGATGGATTACTTTGAGGGCAACAGCTACCTTTCTCTCGAAGGGTATATACGCTTCCGAATGCAGGACTACCGCAGACAGTGGGAGAGATGCGTATACGCCGCAGCTGACGAGATGCTGCTCAACGACGAGTATACCGAGCTGCTCAAAGTGCTGTCCGCGTTCGTAAAGCTGCGATCCCCGGGGGCGGGGGAGGTGTACGTGATACTCAATCCCGACGGCAGCTGTACCTTCACAGATGACAACGACGTGAGGATAGATTACGAACAGTGCAGCGAGGAGGGAATAATGAGCGTACTGGTAGGCCTTTCTCCGGATCGTATTACGGTATACGACCTTTCCGGGGGCAGGAGCGCGGAGCTTTACGATAACCTCATACGTGTTTTTGACGACAGGGTAAGGTTTTTCAGATAGACCCAGGGTTATATAAATGATATAATCATCATGGGAGGAAGCTTCCGTGAATGATATCATGGCGGAAAAATTAAAACTGCTGCCTGACGAACCGGGCGTATATAAGATGTATGACGGCAGCGGCGAGATAATATATGTGGGCAAGGCCGTGAACCTCAAAAACAGGGTGCGGCAGTATTTTCAGCATACCCCAAAGCCCCCGAAGGTGGAGGCTATGGTTTCCCATATCGAGGATTTTCAGTATATCATAACATCCAATGAGACGGAGGCATTGACGCTGGAGAGCAATCTCATAAAGGCGCTCATGCCGCGTTATAACATACTATTAAAGGACGACAAGCATTTTCCATATGTAAGGCTGGATACAAAACAGGATTTCCCCCGGTTTGAAGTCGTGCGCAAGGTCAAAAAGGACGGCGCGAAGTATTTCGGCCCTTATCTTTCAGCCATAAGCTTAAAGGATGCGCTTACGGCCATACGGGATATCTTCCCGGTCAGACACTGCAAAAAGGATATCCACAAGGCCATCGCCCGCAGCGAGCGGCCCTGCCTCATGTACCACCTGGGCAAGTGCTGCGCCCCGTGCAGCGGCAAGGTCAGCCGGGAGGAATACCATAGGCTGCTGGAAAGCGTAAGCAAGTTCCTTGAGGGGCATACCGGGCTCATAACCGAACTGATCACGGAACAGATGCAGGCTGCCTCGGAAAATATGGAATACGAGAAGGCAGCCCAGCTTCGGGACAGGATAAAGGCCATAAACAGCCTTGCGGAAAAGCAGCAGGCCATATCCGTTACCGGCAGCGAACGGGACATATTCGCATTCGTGAAGGATCAGGAAGACTCGGTGGTATTCGCCCTGTTCGAGCGGGGCGGAAAGATAATTTGGGCCGAGAGCATGAGCATAGCCTGCGGCGGAGAGACCACGGGCGAGATAATGGCCTCCTTTCTCAAGCAGCACTACGCCGACGGCGCGCCTGTGCCAAAGGAGATAGTGGTGCGGGACATGCCGGAGGATAAGGAGGCGCTGTCCGAATGGCTAAGCGAGAACCGTGGCAGCAAGGTCGAGATAACCTGTCCTCAGCGGGGCGAAAAGAAAAAGCTTGCCGACATGGCCTACAAGAACGGCGTTGAAGCCATACAGAAGGCGCGGGAGCTGGAGCACAGGAGCTGGGAGCGGGGCGAGGGCGCCATGCTGCGGCTCTGCGAGGTAATAGGTCTGGACGAGATGCCCGAGCGCATGGAGTGCTACGACAACTCACACATACGTGGACGGGATACCGTATCCGGCATGGTGGTGTTCATAAACGGCAAGAGTGCGCCCAAGGAATATCGTCGCTTCCGTATAAAGGAGGAGGTCAACGGCGACGATTATATGGCGATGCGCGAGGTGCTGATGCGGCGCTTCCAGAGGGCAAAGGAAGGGGACGAGAAATTCACACGCCTGCCCGACCTTCTGGTAGTGGACGGCGGCAGGGGGCAGCTCAACGTAGCGCTTGAGGTGCTGGAGGAGTTTGGCCTTTCCCATATACCTGCCATAGGCCTTGCGGAGCAGAACGAGGATATAATACTGCCCGATAAGGAGGAGCCCATACGCCTTTCCCGCAGGGATCCGGCGCTGCACATACTGGAGCGCATAAGGGATGAGGCCCACAGGTTCGCTATAACCTACCACAGGAGTCTCAGGGCGAAAAAAGCCCTGATGTCGGAGCTGGACAGCATAGATGGCATAGGCCCCAAACGCAAACGAGCCCTGTTCGATGCCTTCGTAACGTCGGAAAATATAAGGAACGCATCAATCGAAGAGCTCTGCGGGGCAAAGGGAATGAACAGGGCTGCGGCGGAGAAGGTCTTCAGGCATTTTCACCCGGAGGGGCAGCAAAAAGAAGAAGGAAAGAAAGGATAAACTAAAGACATGTACAAGCTTATAGCGCTGGATATAGACGATACCATAACCCTTACCCCGAGGGTAGTGCCGGATGAGATAATTGAGGCCGTAAAGAAGGCAAAGGAGCACGGTATACACGTGACCGTGGCTACTGGCCGCGGATGGTTGGGATCGAAGCTTATAATAGATCAGCTGGATGTAACCGACCCCGTTATAAACTACGGCGGCGCAATGGTAAACGAGCCCAGGACAGGCAGAGTATTGCACGCCAATGAAATACCGCCGGAGCTTGTTACGGAGGTTCTCGGGGAGGCGAAGGCACTGGGTATGCACGCCCATATCTATCAGGGTGACAAGGTGATAGCCGAAGAACCCAATCCCTATGTGGAGGGCTACGCCGAAAAGCTGGATCTGCCCCACGAGTACGATCCGGATATAATGAAAAAGACCTGGTACAACGTGCCGAAGGTTCTCATGATGACTACCGACGAGAAGGCGCAGAGGCTTATACCGGAGTTTCAGAAAAAATACGATGGAAAGCTGAAGGTGTCCGGTTCCAGCAAGGGCTTTATAGAGTTCAACAACCCTGATTCCCACAAGGGCGCCGGCCTTGAATGGGTGGCGGGATATCTGGGCATAGCTCAGAAGGACACCGTAGCGGTGGGCGATAACTCACTTGATCTGGAGATGATACGCTGGGCGGGTCTTGGCTGCGCCGTGGATAACGGAAAACCGGAGGTTAAGGAAGCGGCGGACCTGGTGATACCCTCATGCGCGGAGTTCGGTGTGGCCAGGCTTATAGACTGCATAATAAACGGCAGGGTATAGTTTTACGGAGGATCGTATGGCGGTAGAGGTAAGCGTAAGGGAAATATGCGGCGAACTTGAGATAACGGCCCTTGAGTCGGGCAGCGGGAGCATAAGCTTCCAGACTCCCGAGATAAGCCGGCCCGGCTTGCAGTTTACGGGCTTTTATGAGAAATTCTCTCCAAAGCGGGTGCAGCTCATAGGCAACGCAGAGATGTACTATCTTTACAGCCTGACGCCCGAACAGCTTGCGGACAGAATGGAGCGGTTCATGGGGCTTAATGTTCCGTGCATAGTTTGCGCCCGCGGCAACAAGCCCCCGGAGATACTGCTTGAAAAGGCGAGGCACTACGGCGTGCCGGTATTCATTACCAACCGTACCACCGACAGGGTGGGCCACGAGATATCCAGCTTCATACAGAAGAAGCTGGCCCGGCGCATACTGCTCCATGGAGAACTCATGGATATATACGGAACCGGTGTGCTGATAAGGGGTGAAAGCGGACTGGGCAAGAGCGAGACGGCGCTGGATCTGATACAGAGCGGGCACAGGCTGGTAGCGGACGATGTAGTGGAGGTATCCCGCCTTGAAGAGCGGCTGGTGGGCCGCGCCCCCAACGCCACAAAGCACATAATGGATGTCCGTGGCATTGGCATAATAGACGTGCGCTATCTTTACGGCATGAGCGCCATACTGCCCGAGAAGG
Organism: Clostridiales bacterium; assembly: GCA_004557245.1. Taxonomy (GTDB): domain Bacteria; phylum Bacillota; class Clostridia; order Christensenellales; family CAG-138; genus SFEL01. Next base: position 135,007 of record SFEL01000007.1, read on the forward strand.
ATATAAATTTAGTCATAGATCTGAAGAAGCTTGAAGAATATCTGGATACAGAAGAGAAGGCTGTCGATGCAATGGATATACTTGGCCTGCCGGTGCCGCTTACGCCGCTGCCCATAAGCCCGGGACGTAACGTCGCTGTGCTGGTGGAGGTGGCTGTGCGCAATTTCAGACTGAAGCATATGGGCTTTGACTCTGAGCGCGAATTTGAACTGAAACTGAAATAGCTTTGGAAGGAGAAATATATGTATCAGGCGGGCGTGGATATAGGCGGCACAAACATCGCCATGGGACTTGTGGACGAGGCGCTGGATGTAGTGCAGCGGGAAAGCATACCCTTTGAGATAAAGGGCGGCGGAGAGCGCACGGCAGAGATAATACACGAAGGTACGCTTGCAATGCTCAAAAGGCAGGGCGCCGGGATATCCGATCTGGATAGCGTGGGCGTAGTTGTTCCTGGCAGCATAGACCCTACAGGCAGCACCGTCATAAACGCATATAACCTGAATTTTCACAACGAGCCACTGAAGGCCAAGATACAGAAGCAATTCGGCGATATCCCGGTATTCCTCGCGAACGACGCTGACGGCGCGGCGCTTGCGGAGCTTCACAAGGGAGCCTTCGTGGGCTGCCGGACCGCCGTGCTGTTTACTCTGGGTACTGGAGTGGGTGGCGGCCTTATACTGGGCGGCAGGATGTTTCACGGCGGCCTTGGCAACGGCTGCGAGCTGGGCCATGCGCTGCTGGTAAGCGGCGGAGAACAGTGCACCTGCGGAAATAAAGGTTGTATAGAGGCATACTGCTCCGCCACCGCAATAATACGCGATGCCATAAGGGCCATGGAAAAGCACCCTGACAGCCTGCTTTTTGAGCGCACGATGGGCAGGCCTGAAAGCATGGACGCCAAGACCGCTATTGACTGTGCCAGAGAGGGGGACAGGGCCGCTTTGGAGGTGTTCCACAATTTTGTGGATCACCTGGGCTCTGCGGTGGCTTCAATGATAAACCTGCTGGACTGTGAGCGGGTGGCAATAGGCGGCGGGGTTTCTGCCGCAGGGGAATTTCTCTTTGAACCTCTCAGAAAAAACGTACACGCGAAGAGCTTCTTTGAAAACCACGGCAGTGTAGTTCCGGCCGTGATGGGCAACGACGCGGGCATAATAGGCGCCGCGATGCTGAGGCGCAACGAAGAATAATTTAGAAATTCGTTTAAATACCTTTTGAAGGCAAATAATGTTTGGCATATAAGATACTTAGATAAACTTCTAAATATAAGGCGGTGAAATCATGGTACCAACCCTGTCGATGGTTTTTATGGCGATATCAGCCATTGTGAGCATAGGACTGCCTATAGCGCTGGGCATAATATGGCATAAGCGCACCGGCGCGAAGGCTTCATCGCTGTTCATAGGCGCAGCTGCGTTTGTGGTGTTTGCCATGATATTGGAAAACATATGCCACAGGCTCGTGCTTTACGGCAGCGGCTCCTGTGCTGCCTTCATGCAGTCCAACTTATGGGCATATGGACTGTATGGCGTTTTGGCGGCGGGAGTGTTTGAAGAGACGGGCCGGTTGTGTGCCTTTAAGCTGCTCTTTAAGAAGAAGGACGACAGATGTGAGAGCGTTATGTACGGTATAGGACATGGCGGCGTGGAAGCGGTGCTGGTTTCGGGCCTTACCATGATAAGCTACATAGTGCTTTCCGTAATTATCAATGTCTCAGGCGGCATGGCCGGCCTTACTGCGCTGGGAATGGGCGAAAGCCAGACTTCTGCACTGATGGCAGCATTTACCGGGACGAACCCGTTTATGTACCTCGTGAGCGGTATTGAACGTATTATAGCCATAGCCTTCCATATTTCAATGTCGGTTCTGGTGTTCGCCGCGGTAAAGCAGAAGGGCAGGGGCTGGTATTATCCGCTTGCCATAGGGCTGCACGCGCTGCTTGACCTGGGGGCTATGGCCTATCAGACAGGCGTCATAAAGAGCATTATTGCTACGGAGGGCTATGTGCTGGTATTTACGGCACTATGCGTACTGTTGGCAGTTAAGGTATATAGGGGAATGACGCCGAAGCGGGAGTAAACCGTCAGCATTTATGGCAAGGTGGTCTGGAACTCATAAATGCCCGGCAGGCAACCTTGTACCGTACCATCAGTTGACAAGGACACACAAGGTTTTAGGAGCCAAACAGCACGGCATAACCGCGTCGTCCTCATTTGAAATACATCCAGTATTTCTGCACTCGGTAATACAAGCGACGAGAACGCAGGAGCGTCCCAAAACAAGCCTTTAGGGCTTGTGTGCTCTTGTCAACTGATGGTAATGATAAAAAATAAATAAAATTTATACTGTTGACAAGGAATAACGCGCAGTATATAATACAACAAAATTAAACAGCGACTGGATAGAGGCGCAGCCAACAATATTAACCCTCAACAGCCACGCAGGGCGTTGACGGGGGGCTAAAGGGAAGGCTGCCGAAGGACGAAGGGCTATGCGGGCTCTGCGTACCTGGGCAGCGGGATAATATCCCGCTGACTGTCACAGCTACATCTGTGGAGTGCTATCATTCAAAAAGCCAAGAACGTTTTTATTTATGTTTATTACGGCGGTCGGAGTGATGCTCCTGCCGCCGTTTAATTTTAAAAATTTTAAGTTTTTCGGAGGAAAGAAAAATGCGCAGATTTCTGAGTTTGGCACTTGTATTGGTACTTTGTTTGTCCATGGCAGCTTGCGGCAAGAAGACCGAGGACAGCCTTTCGGACGGCGTGCTGACCGTCGCCATGGAGTGCGCCTACGCACCCTATAACTGGACACAGCCTACAGACGCCAACGGAGCCGTAAAGATAAAGGACAGCAACGACTACGCCTACGGCTACGACGTTATGATGGCAAAGAAGATAGCGGAAGCTCTTAATGCAGAGCTTGAGATAGTAAAGCTGGACTGGGATTCACTTGTTCCGGCGGTACAGAGCGGAGTTGTTGACTGCGTAATAGCCGGTCAGTCCATAACCTCTGAGCGCAAGCAGATGGTGGACTTTTCCGAGCCTTACTACTACGCTTCCATAGTGACCCTCACCTCCGCCGACGGTAAGTATGCTAACGCCGCATCTGTTGCCGATCTCGCCGGCGCTACCTGCACCAGCCAGATAAATACCGTTTGGTACGATACCTGCCTGCCCCAGATAGCAGATGCCAACATACTTCCCGCGCAGGAGAGTGCGCCTGCAATGCTGGTTGCCCTCAACAGCGGCCGCTGCGATCTGGTAGTCACCGATATGCCTACCGCCATGGCTGCCTGCGTAGCTTATCCCAACTTCAAGCTCCTTGACTTTTCCGGCACTGACGGCGACTTTGAGGTATCCGAGGAGGAGATAAACATCGGCATCTCCATGCGGAAGGGCAACGCTGCGCTGTGCGAGGCCATAAACGGCGTGCTGGCAACCATGACGGTGGACGACTATACCGCAATGATGAACGACGCCATAGCAGTACAGCCTCTGAGCGAATAATACGTTGACCTTTGACGGGGAGAATAATAATGAACAGCTTACCTGATGATTTCTGGGGATGGGTAGTATACCTTCTCCGGCAATACGGCTCGAGCTTTTTAAGGGGCGCAGGCACCACCATGCTCATAGCCGTGATATCCACGGCTGTGGGCTGCCTCATAGGCTTTGGCGTGGGCATAGTGCAGACTACGCCTACCGACAAAGCGCACCCTGTGAAGTACTTCCTTATGAAGCTCGTCCGCTTCCTGCTGGATGCTTATGTGGAGATATTCCGCGGCACACCCATGATGGTGCAGGCCATGTTCATATATTACGGCCTTGCCCAGCTCTTCAATATACACCTCGGTACAATGGAGGCGGCGCTGTTCATAGTTTCCATCAACACGGGCGCGTATATGGCGGAAACAGTACGCGGCGGCATACTCTCCATAGATCCGGGACAGACTGAGGGCGCCAAGGCTATAGGCATGACACACGTTCAGACCATGAACGCCGTGATATTGCCACAGGCGCTTCGGAACATTATGCCCCAAATAGGCAACAACCTGATAATCAACATCAAGGATACCTGTGTGCTGAGCGTAATAGGCACAGTGGAACTGTTCTTCGCCACAAAGAGCGTGGCGGGCGCCATGTATACCTACTTCGAGGCCTTCACCATAACTATGGTGATATACTTCGTGCTTACCTTCTCCTGTTCACGGCTCCTTCGCCTATGGGAGAGCAAGATGGACGGTCCGGACAGCTACGAGCTTTACGACCTTGCGACGACGGATACTTTGGCTCACACCACCGGCCTTTACAGCTATCCTAAAAAGCCTCGGGAAAATACCCAGAACAACGACATAAGGGACGGGGGCAGGTAACAATATGAGTGAAACTATTCTTACGATAAGCCACCTCCGCAAGGACTTTGGCAGCAACCAGGTATTGAAGGATGTGGACTTTCAGGTGGAAAAGGGAGACGTCACCTGCATAATAGGCGCGTCAGGATCCGGCAAGAGCACCCTGCTCCGCTGCATAAACCTGCTGGAAACCCCTACCTCGGGCGAGATACTCTTCCACGGGCAGAGCATACTGACGGGCAAAGTCGATCAGTGCGCCTACAGGGCAAAGGTAGGCATGGTGTTCCAGTCCTTCAACCTCTTCAACAATATGACAGTGCTGGAAAACTGTATGGTAGGCCAGACGATGGTGTTGAAGAAGGGCAAGGAAGAGGCGCGTCAGGCGGCAATGCTGTACCTTGAGCGGGTAGGCATGGCCCCATATATAAACGCCAAGCCCCGGCAAATTTCGGGCGGTCAGAAGCAGCGCGTAGCGATAGCCCGGGCATTGGCCATGGATCCCGAGATACTGCTCTTTGACGAGCCTACATCGGCCCTTGACCCGGAGATGGTGGGGGAGGTATTATCGGTTATGACGGATCTGGCCAAGACCGGCCTTACCATGCTGGTAGTCACCCACGAGATGGCATTTGCAAGGGCGGTATCCAGCAAGGTCGTATTCATGAACGACGGTGTGATACTGGAGCAGGGAGATCCCGAAAGCATATTTACAAACCCGAAGGAGCAGCGGACAAAGGAGTTCCTTTCCCGCTACATAAACGGTTAGCATGAATTACAAGGAGCACCTGATAGCCTACGGCAAGCGGATGCTGCATTCCGGCCTCACGGTGGAAACATGGGGCAACATAAGCGTTCGCGACCCGGAAACCGGCCTTATATACCTGACTCCGTCGGGTATGCCGTATGACAGCATAACCGGGGAAGATATCGTGGTCATGCGGCCTGACGGCACTATTGCCGAGGGCTTCCGCAAGCCTACGGTGGAGTGGGCCATGCATCTTGGCATAATGAACGCCCGCAGGGACGTGAACGCCATAATACATACCCACCCAATATACTCTCAGGTGTTCGCAGTGCTGCATGAGGATATTCCGCCGGTCATAGACGAGGCGGCCCAGGCTATGGGAGGAAGCGTAAAGACAGCAGAGTATGCCCTTCCCGGCACTAAGGAGCTGGCACAGAACGCACTTGCGGCGCTTGGAAACGGCGCAGCCTGCCTGCTTGCCAACCATGGCGCGGTATGTGTGGGCAAGGACGCTAACGCCGCCTTCAAGGTGTGCAATGTGCTGGAAATGACGGCCCACATATACTATATGGCTCGCAGCATAGGCGAGCCTGAGCCCGTTACGGGCAGGATAAATTAAGTAAATAAAGCAAAACTTTGGCCACAGAAGGCGGAAAGACTATTCTGTGGCGTTGTTTTGTATTTATCTGTAAATTGTAAACAGTATTTGACTAATATATAAACCTATTGACATAGTAGGTTAATAGGTTCATTATACAAAAAAGAGTAATGAGGAGCAGAAAAATACATGAAAAGCTATTATCGTGTAATGATAGCGGCAATGGCGGCGTTGCTGCTTGCGGGCTGCGCAGGGAGGCCCGATAGCGGGAGCATCTTTGCAGAGGCGGAGGCGATCACTGCTTTGCCGGTACAGGTACCGGCAGCCGCGCCTGTTTCTACAGAAACGCCAATTCCTGAAATGACGGAGGCTCCAGCGCTTGAGCCGACGGAGCAGCACAGGGCTACCGAAAAACCAAAGGAGGAAAAGACGGATGCCCCGGAGGAGCCCAAGGCAACGGAGGAGCCGGAACTGCAGAAGGTAAATTCCAGCATGAGCTATAACGGCTATGATAGTATAACCGTAAAGGCCGGCATACCTGTGCGGTGGAACCTGAAGGTGCCGGAGGGAGTGCTCACGGGCTGCAATAAAGCCATAGTGATACCTGAGTACGGCATAGAAAAGACACTGCAGGCCGGAGACAACATAATAGAGTTTACCCCCGAAGAGCCCGGAACCGTGCAATTTACCTGCTGGATGGGCATGATAAGGTCCGAGATAAATGTAGTATAGGAGCATAAAAGGAGACTCTGATGAGCACGAAAAATACCACATGGAGGGTGGAGGGCATGCTGTGCCCACACTGCGAGGAAACGGTAAGGCAGGCGGTGAAAGGGTTGCCGGGCATTAAAAACGTAACGGCAAGCTACCGGAAAGGCACCCTGACCGCAGATTGGGAAGAGAGACAGTTGCCTGAACGGCGTATAGCCGCAGCCCTTAAAGAAGAGGGTTACACCCTTGCATGCAGGGAGGAAAGATTTGATAAAAGGGCCGTTCTTAATTTTATAATTTCCGCCGCCGTGCTTGCGGCGCTGTGGCTGCTGCTGAATAATACCGGGATTTCAGACAAGTTCAGTGCATTTCCTGTGGCCAAGGCGGGAATGAGTCTGAGCGCGTTGTTTATCATAGACCTGATGACTTCTCTTCATTGTGCCGCCATGTGCGGCGGCATAAGTATAGGTACCGCGGCAGGAGAAAAAAGCGCTAACGCTGCACTTGAGTATAACGCAGGGAGAGTGGTATCTTATACCGTGACGGGCGGCATAGTGGGGGCGCTTGGCAGGGCATTCAGTATCAGTCCCGTCGTCAAGGGAATAATACAGCTCATAGCGGGCGCTTTTATGATAATAATGGCGCTGAATCTTATAGGCTGCTTCTCATTTTTGAGGGCACTGGCTCCAAGGCTTCCCAAGGGCCTGAGAAAGATATTCACGAAGAAAGGCAAGGGCTCGCCGTTAATAATCGGCTTGTTGAACGGCCTGATGCCCTGCGGCCCCTTGCAGGCCATGCAGATTTACGCATTGTCATCAGGCAGCTGGTATATGGGCGCTTTATCTATGTTGTGCTTTGCCTTAGGCACGCTGCCTCTTATGTTGGGTGTCGGATTGATCAGCGGAAAGCTGAACAAAAAGTATGCCCGGCATGTACAGGTCTTTTCCGCCATGCTCGTGGCTGTTCTTGGCATTGGAATGTTACAAAGCGGCGCGGCCCTTGCGGATCCTGTAAAGGAGACTGTGAACGTAGGAATCGAAGCGGGAATTGGCGAAACGGAACAGGCGGACGATATACAGGAGATATACTCCCAGGCGGACTACGGCAGCTATGAAGGCATAACCGCAAAGGCGGGCATACCAGTTAAGTGGCATCTGAATGTCCCCGAAGGCAAGCTCAACGGCTGCAACTACGCAATAATAATCCTTCAATAAGGCATTGAAAAAGAGCTTCAGGAGGGCGATAATATAATAGAGTTTACGCCAAAGGAGGCTGGAAATGTGCCATTTTCCTGCTGGATGGGAATGATAAGGTCTGAGATAAAGATATTATAGCAACAGAAAGGCTTAAATATATGAAACAGTTCGACGTAACCGGAATGAGCTGCGCCGCGTGCAGTGCCAGAGTAGAAAAGGCCGTAAGGGAGGTCCCCGGCGTAACTGAATGCACCGTGAGCCTGCTGACCAACTCCATGAGCGTAAATGGCAGCGCGGACGAGGGCGCCATAATCGCCGCGGTGGAAAGGGCGGGCTACGGTGCTTCTGCCAAGGGCGCAAATAAGGCGGCTCAGGAGGAAGAACTCAAGGATAAATCCACACCACAGCTCAAGCGGAGGCTCATATGGTCAGTAGGCTTTCTGATGATACTCATGTACTTCTCCATGGGGCATATGATGTGGGGCTGGCCGCTGCCGAAATTCTATGACGGCAACCATGTGGCAATGGGCATTACTCAGCTGCTGCTTACCGTGATAATCATGGTAATCAACCAGAGGTTCTTCATAAGCGGCTTTAAGGGATTCATACACCGGGCTCCCAACATGGATACGCTGGTATCACTGGGCGCTGCGGCGGCATTCGTGTACAGCACCTATGCGCTCTTTGCCATGACTGATGCGCAGGTAAAGGGCAATGAGGAGCTGGTCATGCACTATATGATGGAGTTTTACTTCGAGTCCGCCGCGATGATACTCACTCTGATTACCGTGGGCAAGACACTTGAGGCACGTTCCAAGGGTAAGACTACAGACGCGCTGAGAAGCCTAATCAGGCTGGCTCCACAGACCGCAATGCTTATAAAAGACGGCAAGGAGGTCATGGTCCCTATTGAACAGGTGCAAAAGGGAGATATATTTGCTGTGCGCCCGGGCGAAAATATCCCCGTAGACGGCGTGGTTGAGGAGGGCTCCAGCGCCGTGAACGAGGCTGCGCTTACAGGCGAAAGCATACCTGTGGACAAAAATGTTGGGGACAGCGTTTCCGCAGCAACGAGTAATATTTCGGGATACATACGCTGCCGGGCTACCCGCGTGGGCGAGGATACAACGCTCTCGCAGATAATTGCCATGGTGAGCGACGCCGCCGCCACAAAGGCGCCTATTGCAAAAGTGGCCGATAAGGTCTCCGGCGTATTCGTGCCTGTGGTAATGGCCATAGCGGCGGTGACGACGGCGGTATGGCTGCTCCTGGGCCGTGAGGTGGGCTTTGCGCTTGCGCGGGGCATATCCGTGCTGGTCATAAGCTGTCCCTGCGCATTGGGCCTCGCCACACCAGTGGCCATAATGGTAGGCAATGGAGTGGGAGCAAAGAACGGAATACTGTTCAAGACGGCTGCCTCTCTGGAGGAAACGGGCCGGGTGCAGGTAGTTGCCCTCGACAAGACAGGCACTATAACCAAGGGCGAACCCAGGGTGACGGATATACTGCCCGGGCCGGGCGTAGCCGAAGACCAACTCCTCGGTCTTGCGGCGGCTCTTGAAGCAAAGAGCGAACACCCTCTCGCAAGAGCCGTAATGACCAAGGCAGCGGAGGACGATATTAACGTAGCGGACGTAGCGGACTTCCGCATACTTCCCGGCAACGGTCTCGAATGCACCATAGGAGACAAAAAGCTGTTTGGCGGCAGCATGAGCTTTATATCCGGCCTTGTGAGCGTGCCCGAGGACATGATGAGGCAGGCGGAAAGGCTGGCGGATGAGGGCAAGACGCCGCTGATGTTCGGCCTTGGGGATAAGCTGCTGGGAATTATCGCCGTGGCGGACGTCATAAAGGAGGACAGCACGGAGGCTGTGAAGGAGCTTCGCAATATGGGCATACGGGTAGTAATGCTCACAGGCGACAACAAAAAGACCGCCGAGGCAATAGGCAGGCAGGCGGGAGTAGATGAGGTTATAGCCGGAGTGCTGCCGGATGGCAAGGATGCTGTGATACGCGGCCTTATGAAGCAGGGCAAGGTCGCCATGGTAGGCGACGGCATAAACGACGCCCCGGCGCTTACCCGCGCGGATACCGGTATAGCCATAGGTGCGGGTACTGACGTTGCCATAGATGCGGCGGACGTGGTGCTCATGAAGAGCAGCATTATGGATGTGGCGGGAGCAATACGCCTGAGCCGGGCAACGCTTCGCAATATACACGAGAACCTGTTCTGGGCCTTCTTCTATAATACCATAGGCATTCCCGTGGCGGCAGGCGCTCTGATACCGCTTGGTATAACGCTTAATCCCATGCTGGGTGCTGCGGCAATGAGCCTTTCCAGCTTCTGCGTCGTTACCAACGCCCTGAGACTTAACCTCGTGAACATACGGGACGCGAGGCATGACCATAAGACAAAGCCCGCCAAGGCCGTCCATAGGCCGGCGGAAAAGGAAGGACATACTGTCACACTTAAAATAAGGGGAATGATGTGCGGCCATTGCGAGGCGGCGGTAAGGAAGGCGCTGGAGGCCATACCGGGGGTCGTATCGGCAGCAGCCGACCACGAAAAAAGTATTGCGGTAGTTGACCTTGCAGTCCCCGTTGACGAGGCAGCCTTCAAAAAGGCCATAGAGGACGAGGGCTACGAGTACCTAGGCATCACAAAATAAAAAAATATGAACAAAATATAAAATAACTGGCGGCACGCTTGCGGAAGGGGAGAAAGTGGGCCGCTTTGTATTGCGCGGGACTTGTGTATGAACATGCTGTGATGGTATAATAACAAAATAGGCGAGGAATGTACTTTACCCGCAAATATGCTTTAATGTTTGTTTCAAATGAAGGAAAGGACTTATCATGAGCAGCGATAACGTTATTTATTTTGACAACAGCGCCACCAGCTGGCCCAAGCCCAGGGAGACCGGCGAGGCAATGATGTACTATCTGAACGATGTGGGAGCCAACCCCGGCAGGAGCGGCCATAGCCGCAGCGTGGAGGCGGGCCAGATAGTGCTTAACGCCAGAGAGAACCTCTGCAGGCTTTTCAACGTCAAGCTGCCTCAGCAGATAGCCTTTACGAAGAACATAACCGAGTCGCTGAACTGCGTGTTCTATACAATGCTGAAGGGCGGCGACCACGTTATAACCTCCAGCATGGAGCATAACTCCGTAATGCGTCCCTTGCGCCATCTCGAAAAGACTGGAGTCATAGAGCTGACTGTGGTAAAGGCGGATTGCGAGGGCTATTGCGATCCTGACGACTTCGGCAAGGCGGTAAAGCCCAACACCAGGATGGTGGTGAGCACCCACAGCTCCAACGTTACCGGCACCATTCAGGATATCGCCGCCATAAGCCGCGCTGTTAAGGCAAAGAAGGATGACATCATAATGGTGGTTGATTCCGCCCAGAGCGCCGGCGCAATACCTGTAGACGTTCCCGCCATGGGCATAGACGTGCTGTGCTTTACCGGCCATAAGAGCCTTCTGGGCCCCACCGGCACCGGCGGAGTATACCTCAATCCCGCTATCACCCCGGAGCCCTTCATGCGGGGCGGCACAGGCAGCCTTTCGGATCTTGAGGAGCACCCCCTCTTTATGCCTGACGTTTGGGAAGCCGGTACCGGCAATCCTATGGGAATAGCCGGATTGGGTGCGGGCGTAGGCTTTGTGCTGAACAAGGGCGTAGAAAACATTGCCCGTGAGGAGACAGCGCTTAATCAGTACTTTATGGATGCCATAAAGGATCACGATATGGTGAAGATATACGGCCCTATGGACGCGAAGCGCAAGACCGCCGTAACAAGCATCAACATAAATGGCATGGTCTGCTCCACCGTTGGAGAGCAGCTCAACGACGCATGCGGCATTATGGTGCGCACCGGCCTCCACTGCGCACCCGGGGCACACAGGACTCTAGGTACCTTCCCGGAGGGCACCGTAAGGTTCTCCTTCGGCAACTTCTCCACCAAAGACCAGGTGGATGTGGCGGTTCAGGCCATACTGGCTCTGGCCGATTACGCGGCGGAAAACAAGGAGGACTGATACGATGGAACAAAAGCAGATAGGTGTTGTCACATTCTTCTCCTCTCAGCATGCCATAAGGGCTGAGGAGACACTAAAAGAGAAGGGCTATGAAGTGAGCCTCATGGCAGGCCCAAAGGAGATAAGCCCCAACTGCGGCGTAGCTCTCCAGTTCCAGCCCCAGTACAGGGACGAAGTAGAGAGCATACTCAAAGAAAAGGATGTGCTTTTTGAGGCGGTACACCTTTACACCCCTAAGGTAGAGAAGGGCATACTGAAAAAGCTCCTTGGCAAATAACGGAAGGATAAGATGAAGAAGATAAGGATAAGCGCGGTGACCGCCGGCATCATAATCGCCACTGTTGCGGTAGCCGCCCAGGTAATATTCGGCTTTTCCCACCCCGAGGCATACGGCGTCTGTCTTGTGTGCCACGGCAGGGATATGCTGGCACAGCTATACCAGACTGTATTCCATAAGGCCATGGATATGTCGGTATCCGCCCGCTCCGGCCCGGTGCTGACCGTCATAGGCATACTTGCGGGCGCGTTCATAGGCGCAGTATCCAGCGGTGAGTTCCGCTGGCAGTGGGTGGAAGGCAAGTTTGCTTCCTTTCTTCGCGGCATAGTTGTGGCCATTTGTGCCCTTATAATTTCCGGCTGCCCAATGCGGCTGATGATACGCTCCGCATACGGCGACGTAAAGGCGCTGCTGGGCGTCATAGCCCTCATGCTGGGCTGCGTGGTCGGCACTCTCATACTCAAGAAGCGCAGCCGCAGAAAGGACTAAGCACATGAGCAACCTTCTGATAACACTTTGTGTGGGCCTGATAATAGGATATGCAGCCCAGCGCTCCCGCTTCTGCCTCATAGGCGGCGTGCGGGACTATATGATAGTCAAGGACAAGTATTTATTAAAGGGCATGTTCGCACTGCTCATCACGGCTGCGCTGCTGTTCCTGGCCCTGCACCTTCTGGGCGTCCATCAGGAGAACATGAAGAATTACCCCATGTTCATAAAGGACACCACGGATCAGCAGGTAATAGAGGCCTCTGCCTGTGCCAATACCAAGCCTCTGTATCTCTTCCTTAAGAAGGCCGGCGGGCTGAAGTTCAACAGGTGGGGCGCCAAGCTGGATCTCTCGGGCTATTGCACAATAGCAGGCGCGTTCATAATCGGCATACTGTCCGTATTGGCGGGCGGCTGCCCTCTCAGACAGCATGTAAAAGCCGCCGGCGGCAACAAGAGCGCCATCGTGTACCTTGGCGGCTTTTATGTAGGCGTAATAGTCTACATGCTGTTCCTCAACGATTTCTTCAAGGCGCTGTTTAAGTAGAAAGAATACAAAGGGACGGTCGTATGGCCGTCCTTTTTGTATGCCGTGATTTATTCCTCGTTCTCGTACATTTCCTCGCTGGGCTTTAACGTTATGACGGCGGAGTCTATCTGGTGGGACTCGATTTTGTCTATGTGAACCGTCAGCTTATCCAGCTCAATGGTAATGTTCTGGGGGCCGTCCACCGGTATCATGCCCAGCTTGTCAAACACCAGGCCGGTCAGGGTGTCATAATCGTCGGAGGCAAGCTCAACGCCCGTTTCCTCCTCAAGGTCGCAAAGCTCAACATTGCCAATCACGCGCCATGACGTATCGTCTATCTTCTCGATATGAGGATCTTCATTTTCCGGGTCGGCAGGTTCGTCGTTCAGCTCGCCTACCAGCTCCTCTATGAGGTCGTTGAGGGTGATAATGCCCACCATACCGCCATACTCGTCCAGAACTACCGCAAGGGAGTTGCGGGTGTTCTTCATATCCCTGAACAGTACGTCCGCTTTGATAGTTTCAGGCACGAAGTAGGCGGGGTGCACCGCTTCTTGGAGGACTTTTTCTTTGGTTCTGTCGGTTATGCGGAAGTAGTCCTTTGCGTTCAGAATGCCAATTACGTTGTCCGTGGAGCCGTCGCATACGGGGTAACGGGTATGGCGGCTTTCGTGTATTATTTCATCCCACTCCTCCAGGGTATCGTCCGTCATTAAAGCGGTGACATCTGTACGGTGGGTGGCTATCTCGCCTGCCATTATGTCGTTGAACTCGAATACGTTCTGTATGAATTCCTTTTCCTGATGGTCTATGGTGCCCTTTTCGCTGCCGGCGTCCACCATCATGCGTATCTCTTCCTCGCTTACGTTGTCATCCGTCTCGTTGGGATCGATACCCATAAGGCGCAGCACAAGATTTGTGGAAACGGAGAGCAGACCGACTATGGGCCTGAATATGACGGAAATGAAGCTCAAAAGGCCGGATACTCCCAGCGCTATCTGCTCCGATTTCTTCATGGCGATTCGCTTGGGTACGAGCTCGCCGAATATGAGGGTGAAATATGAAAGTATAAGGGTTATGACCACCACCGCTATGTTTTGCAGGGTGTGGCGGGGTATAGTGACGCCAAGGGATATTATCCACTCCACCAGGGGGGCAGAGAAGTTATCCGCCGCAAATGCGCTGCCTAAAAAGCCGGACAGGGTTATGGCTACCTGAATGGTGGCGAGAAAGCGCGCAGGCTCCTTTGCCAGCTTGTAAAGCTTCTTGGCCCTGCCGTTGCCGTCGTCGGCCATGTGTTCAAGCTTGGTTTCGCTTATGGAAAGCACCGCTATCTCGGCGCTGGCGAAAATAGCGTTGAGTATGATGAGAACCAGCTGGAACAGCAACAATAGACCTATGGAATCGTCCATGACTTAAAACCTCGAACCTCTTTCTGAACTAAATACATTCAATAATATTTTTTAATAAGCTTCGCCAAAACAACAATAAACATGACCTGCGCAAGAAGCTCTTTCGCAAACCATGTTTGTGCATCAAATGGGTATTGGATTTTTACTTCGCTTAGGGTTGGCGTCGTCATCGGCGTCCATGACCGAAGACCTCCTGTTAAGGCATAATGCTTATTATCGATTATAGCATTTTATTGAATTATGTCAATGGACATTAACGCCTTCCAGCCTCAGCAAAGCCAGCTTTTTGTCCAATCCTCCGGCGTAGCCCGTAAGGCCCTTTGAGCCAATTACCCTGTGGCAGGGGACTATTATGGATACAGGGTTGTGACCGACTGCACCCCCTACCGCCTGTGCGCATACGCGCCTGCCAGTCTGCTTTTCCAGCATCCTTGCAATTTCGCCGTAAGTAACAGTATGTCCGTATGGTATCTCCATAAGCAGTTTCCATACCCTAATGCGGAAACTACTGCTGTTGAAGGATACCGGCGGCATTTCCATAGGGACATTTCCCTGGAAATAATCGTCGAGCCAGTGCACCGTCTGCCCGAATACCGGCAGAGCTTTTTCAGCGCACTCCGGTTCAAGAGTGCTGCCGAAGTATTTTTGCCCTATGAACCACAACCCGGTCACGGCGCTGCCGTCCGAGGCTATGAGCATTTCTCCCAGCGGGGAGAAGTAGCTGCAAGTGTACTGCATAGTGTCGCCTCCGTAAGTCTGCTGTAAGTATACCACCCGGCCGTGCCTATGGTAAAGGCGAACCCGATGTGATAATATAAGGCGATGAATCTGTTTAGGAGGCGGCTATGGCACAGGGCGGCTATACTAAGGAAATGGATAGGATAATAGGGTCACTCGAAGGGCGGCCGAGACTGCTTCTGCACGCTTGCTGCGCGCCATGCTCCAGCGCCGTGCTGGAGCTGCTGGATAGGCACTTTGAACTGACCATATTTTATTACAACCCCAATATCGCCCCTGATGAGGAATATCACCGCCGGGAGCAGGAGCTGGAATGCTTTCTTGAACAAGCGGGGTATCCGCATATAACCCTAATTGAGCCTGAATACGACCCGGCGGAGTTCTATGCCGCTGCAAGGGGGCTTGAGCAGGAGCCGGAGAAGGGCGAGCGCTGCACCGCGTGCTATAAGCTGCGCCTCGAGAAGACCGCGAAATACGCTGCGGAAAACGGCTTCCCGTGGTTTACCACCACCCTTTCCATAAGCCCGGTGAAGGACCCTGTACGGATAAACAGCATAGGCTCTGAGATGGCGGAAAAATACGGTGTGAGTTTCCTCACAAGTGAATTCCGCAAGAGGGACGGCTACAAAAGGAGCCTTGAGCTGAGCCGGGAGTATGGCCTTTACAGGCAGGATTACTGCGGCTGTATATTCAGCAAGTATGAAAGGGAAGCCTGGCAAAGAGAAAAAAAGCAATAATAAAGCGGCCTGTGCAGGCCGCTTCAGTCTGTCGAAAAATCCCGGGGTTGATAAGGGGCTGTAGCCCCTTATGGCTTAATTCGGATTTGGCGACATGTGCGGCAAATCCGCAAAAGCGCTTGCGCAGCAAAGCTTTCCCTGCATGAGGTGCTGAGCGCGCCATAGGCGCAAGCACCGAATGAGAAAACTCGAAAAAGTGGCGTTCAGCCACTTTTTCGAAAGCCTCAAGAAATTTAGTCTGTTACGATAACCTCGCCGTTTGCCCTTATCTCGATGGTCATGCCGTCCTTTACGTAGTCAAGGAACTCCTGCCCCAGCTCGTCGACGGTGGGAATGTTGTTGGGGGTCCATACGCTGGCCAATATTGCGCCCGCCGCGGCCAGAGAGTCTATGGTGTTGGAAAACAGCAGCGCACCGGGGTTGCAGCCTATGACAGCGGCGTTGTACAGCACCATGCCGCCTGTGGTGGAGCCTATGGTCTGGGGCAGGCAGAGGGCCACGCCCACTGTGGATTTGCCGTACAGGTCCGGGTTGTTCTGGTCGGTACAGGTGTTTTTGCCTTCCTTGCAGTCCTTGAAGGAGGCCAGGGTGTTGAATCCGCCGTGGGATACCAGCGCCTTGAGGGTGACTTCGCCGGGAACCACTACACGGCCCTTAAAAATCCGTTCCATTATTTTGCACCTCCTGTGATCTGGTCCAGTATCTCGCTGTCGGAATAATACCGGGACGTGGTGTATGTACGGAGCTTGTTGCTATTGGTGATGACCGGCATCTTGGCGCACATGGGATTGTTCATGTACATCAGCGGGCAGATATAGGATACAACAACGCCCATATCCGTAAGCTTTTTATAGTTATCCGTCTTTTCGAATTCCTTTATTACGCCGGGCGCGGAGGTGAAGACGGTCTTTATGGCCACCTTCCTGCGGCCCTTTTCTTTTAGCTTCGCTTCAAGCTTTTCAGTCCAGTCGTTGAGCTGGGAAAAGGTCATGTGAGGGCAGCCCATGAAGCAGAGCCTGGGGGTAGCGTCCTTATCCTTCCAGATGACGGGGTAGGAGGCTTTTACCCGTTCCAGCTCCGCGTCGTCTATTACGTATACCTTTGCGTCGGGCTTTATGAGGCTTTCGCCCTGCTCCACCGCTTCCGGAGTGAGGCGGTCAATATGATACAGGCCCACTGCGCCGTTGGAGGCGGTTGCCGCGCCGAAGTCCTTGAGGTATGCGCAGGCATCATCGTTAAGTTCCGTGCCTATCCACCCATCGAGGCCCTTTATGTAAGGTACGTCTTCCATTACCTTCATGCCTATGGCGGAGCCTAAAAGCTGTGCCTCGGGCTTCCTGGTGGTATTTATCTCAACTATCCAGCTTGCCTTGCGGCCCTCGTCGGTCAAAAGGCCAAAGTAGGGCACGAAGCCCAGTATGGAGCCGAACATCTCGATTATTCCGGAGTTGCGGTTGCACCGCGCGCCCAGCACGGAGTTTGCATAGTTTACCGCGCTGGATTCTGCCCAGGAGAGTATGTCTCCCTTGTTGGGCCTGTTGCCGACCTCCGGGAAGTAGCAGGCGCAGGTGAAAGCGTCATCCCGGAGCAGGCCTATCTTTTTAAGCTGTTCCTCATACCGCTTCTGAGGGCCGTACATCACCTTGAATACTATGTCCTGCAAAAGATTGGACGGAACGTTCTTATCCACCGGCCGCGGGTCGGCGGAGAACTTCTGCTTGGAGGTCACACCCGCAGCGATAAGCTCGTCCATGAGATCGAATACGCCCTTTATGACGATGACGCCAAAGCTTGTGACTATGTGGCCGTAGGTAGAGGTTACCGGCACCATTTTTGTAGCGCCGAAGGTCTCGCCGTACATGACGAGGGTCTTCATTATCTTGGCGTATACTTCGCCCTGGCTGCCGTCAAGTATGGCTTGCTGTTCCCTGGTAAGTTCCATATGATTTCTCCTTTCGCAAAGAAGCATTACAGCGCCATTGCAACGTCCCATGCCCGCCAGATGACGGTGCGCAGGTTTCCTACGCCGTTGCAGTCGCCTACAAGGTGAACGTGCTTATCCTGAGGGAAGGCGGGAGTGGGTATGTAGCCAGCGCTTATGAGCACCGTGTCGCCCTCTATCTCGAAGGTGCTTCCGTCCTTGGCCTTGACGATTACGCCTTTGTCAGTCACCTCGGAGAGCATGGTGTCAAGGTGTACCTCGACGTTGTTCAGGGCGAAGAAGTCGCGGAGGTAGGAGGAGTTGGCAAGGCACACTCCCTTCACGGCGATCAGATCGTTCTTCATTTCGACTATGACGGGGGTCTTGCCCTTCCTGTACATATCGAGGGCTATCTCGCAGCCGGTAAGGCCGCCGCCGATTATTATGACCTTCTGGCCCACTTCTTTGCGGCCGAGAAGGTAGTCGCAGGCCTCTATGGCCTTTTCTGCGCCGGGGACCTTGAGTATCCTCGCCTTGCTGCCGGTGGCAACTATTACCTCGTCCGCGTTGAGGGAGGTTGTGTCCTTTACCTCGGTGTTGAACTTTATCTCTATGCCAAGGTCCTTCATTTCCTTCTCGTACCACTTTATGAGCTCCCGGTCCTTCTCCTTGAACTCGGGGGCCGCTGCGGCTATGAACACGCCGCCCAGCCTGTCGCTCTTTTCATAGATCGTAACCTTGTGGCCGCGGAGTGTGAGCACGCGGGCAGCCTCCATACCTCCTATGCCGCCGCCTATAACGGCGATATTCTTGGGTCTGCCGGTCTTTACTATCTTATACTTGGAGGACTGCATGGTTTCGGGGTTCAATGCACACCGTGCCATGCCTGCATTGTCCGCGAGCGTCTGATCGTTGCCTACGCCGTTGTAGTGAGCCATGTTGAAGCAGGCATTATGGCAGCATATGCAGGGGCGTATGTCCTCTTCCCGGCCTTCCATCAGCTTGGTTATCCACTCTGGGTCGGAAAGGAACTGGCGGGCAATGCCTACGCCGTCTATCTTGCCCTGTGCTATCGCCTCCGCGCCTACGGCGGGGTCCATGCGTCCCGCGCAGACTACCGGTATATCCACGAACTTCTTTATGTGTGCAACGTCTTCAAGGTTGCAGTTTCTCGGCATATAAGGGGCGGGGTGGGCCCAGTACCATGCGTCGTATGTGCCATTGTCGCAGTTGAGCATATCGTAGCCCGCGTCCTGCAAATACCTGGCGGCCCGCTCGCTCTCTTCCATGTCGCGGCCTACCTCCACATAATCCTCGCCGGGCAGCGCGCCCTTGCCGAAGCCCTTTGTCTTGGACAGCACGGAGTAGCGGAGTGATACGGGGAAGTCGTCGCCGCAGGCCGCTTTTATGGCCTTTACTATCTCAACGGGGAAGCGGTAGCGGTTCTCGAAGCTTCCGCCGTACTCGTCTGTGCGGAAGTTGGTATATTTCATGGTGAACTGGTCCAGAAGGTAGCCCTCGTGTACCGCGTGCACCTCGATACCGTCCACTCCGGCGTCCTTGCAGAGCTTGGCGGTCTTGGCGAAGGCATCTACCATCTGGTGAATCTCTTTTGTGGTGAGGGGGCGGGATATGCAGCTGTCCTCCCAGCGGTTGGGTGTGGCGCTGGCGCTGGCGGTAAGGTAGCTTACGTCCAGTACGGGCTTCATCACTGTGGCGAGGGCCTTGTTGTGCATGGCCTTTACCATTATGTCGTTTATTGCCAGGGAGCGGCCAAAGCCTGCGGTGAGCTGTATGAACATCTTGCAGCCGGTCTTGTGGAATTCCTCCATGAAGTCCTTTAGCTCGTCGAACTTGCCCTTTCCCTGATACAGCCACTTGCCTAAGAGTATATCGCGTATTGGGGCTATACCGGGAAGTATGAGGCCGGCGTTGTTCTTGGCCCGTTCCAGAAGAAACCGCGCCGCTTCCTTATCGAAGTGGTTGGGCTCCATCCAGCCGAATATGGAGGTTCCGCCCATGGAGGTCATGACTATGCGGTTCTTTATCTCCACATTGCCTATCTTCCAGGGGGTAAAAAGCGGATCGTAGGTCTTATTCATATAATTGGCCTTCCCTTCTGAAAATAATATAAGATCTGATTGTCATTATTATATCACATATATCCCTTCACACAAGGATAATATGCTGACCGAGGGAAATTTATTTGCCAGAGGTGCCCCCATTATTGACAAAATAGATATGTACATGTAAGTAATTGCAAAGTCCAATTTGACTATATTGCCCCGGTAAATATAATGGAAATGCTGACAATAGGATGAAAGAGATTGTTTATATGTTTTGCGATAATAAGGAAAAAAAAGAGCAGAACGCGGATTCCGCCCTGCTTTCCGGCCTGACCCGCCGCCAGCTTAAAGAGCTGGAGGAAAAAGAAAAGACTCCCGCGCAAAAGCTCAGGGAGACAGTCATAATGCTCCTGCCGCTGCTGTGCGGCTGCGTTGCGCTGCTGGAGTACCTGCTCCTGCCCAACAACAGCAGGAACGCAAGGCCCTGGAGCTATGTATGGGTGCTCGGCGCGGCGATGTGCGCCTATCTGCTCTGCCTCTGCGTCTCGCTGCTCAGGAAGCGCAGGGGCGAAAAGCGGCTGTATGAGAAGCTGCGCTATAAGGCCCCGCATTTTTCGGCGCTGTTCCTCTTCCTCGCCCTGTACGACTATCTCACGCTCAAGACGGGCATTTTGACGCAGCCCTTCGTGCCCTGCATGAACTACATCATAAACGCCTTCCTCGTGGACTACAAGCTTCTGGCGGACTGCACTCTCAACACGCTCAAGCTGCTGTTCCTCGGCTATTTCATAGGCGTTTCGCTGGGCCTCGTCACGGGCGTCGCCTGCGGCTATTCCAGGCGGGCGCGCTACTGGCTTGATCCCATAATCAAGTTCTTGGGGCCTATCCCCACCTCCACATGGATCCCCATAATCATGGTGGTGGCAAGCTCCCTCTTCGGCGGCGCGGTGTTCATAATCGCCCTCGGCTCCTGGTTTGCCGTCACCGTCGCCTCGCTGACCGGCATATCCAACGTGGGCAGGGAGTATTTCGAGGCGGCGAGGACCCTAGGCGCGACCAACCGCCAGCTTGTGTTTCGGGTGGCTATCCCCCATGCCATGCCCTCCATTTTGCAGGGCTGCACACAGGCTATGAGCTCCTCCTGCGTCGCTATAATGATAGCCGAAATGCTGGGCGTAAAGTCCGGCCTCGGCTGGTACATGACCTGGCAGACCGGCTGGGCCAGCTATGATAAATCCTTCGCCGCCCTCTTTGTGATCTGCCTGATCTTCACGCTGGTCACCAACGGGCTGGAGTGTATCAAGCGCTACCTTCTCAGGTGGCAGAACGGAGCGGACAGCAATGCCTGAAGAAAATAAGAACCTTCGACTGAAAATCGAAAACGTCAGCAAGGTATTCGCAAAGGTGGAGAGCGATCAGGTCATCCATGCGCTTCAGGATGTGAGCGTGGAGATGTCCGGCGGGGAATTTGTTTCTCTGGTGGGGCCCTCCGGCTGCGGAAAATCCACTATACTGCGCCTTGTGGCGGGGCTTATCACGCCCACCCTGGGCCGCGTTACGGTCAACGGCGAGGAGATAAGCGGCCCCTCCCCCAGCAGAGGGCTGGTATTCCAGAATCCTACGCTTTTCCCGTGGCTGACCGCGGAGAAGAATATTTCCTTCAGCCTCGATCTGCGGGGCGACGATAAGGGCAAGGCCGAAAAAGTTGAGCATATGCTCGAAATAACCGGCTTGACGCAGTTTCGTCACGATTACCCGGCCCAGCTTTCCGGCGGCATGGCGCAGCGCGTGGCGCTGGTGCGCACCCTCATCAACGAGCCGGAGATACTGCTTCTGGACGAGCCCCTGGGCGCGCTGGACGAGTTCACCCGCATGAACATGCAAGACGAAATACTCAATATATGGACGCAGAGGAAGCAGCTCGCCCTCATGGTCACCCACAGCATAGACGAGGCCGTATATATGGGTACCCGGGTGCTCGTCATGGAGACCAACCCCGGCCGCATCGTGGCGGATATAAAAATCGATGAGGACTTCCCACGCGACCGCTCCTCCGCAAGCTTTGTGGAGTACCGCAACGAGATACTGAACAAGCTCCATTACGGCGGGAAAAACAACTGATTCAGCTTTTATAAGGCATTGCCCTATAAAATAAACATTATTCGCAAGGAGAAGAAACATGAAGAAGATCATTACTCTGGCTCTTGCCTTAGCTATGGCATTGTCCCTGTGCGCATGCTCGGGAGCAGGAACCGCAGGCGAAGCCGCTACCGGTGAAGCTACCGAATCCAGCGTTATCGCGGATTCCAATAACGACGGCCAGATAGAAGTTGGCACCGTTGAGAACGTTGAAGTAAACGTAGCCGAAACCCACCTTGACGCTGCCGAAGCCTCCGCCTCCGGCAACTGGGAAGCCCTGTTTGTTCCCATAGACATCGAAGGCCGCGCTATCGACATGACCAACGTTGACCTTACCCCCACCGCTGAAGAGCTGGAAGCCATGAAGAAGGAGCCTGCCTATGGCCGCCCCATCCATTACTTCATGTCCGATGGCTGCACCTCCGGCCCCACCATGGCGGATCATCTCGGCTACTATGAGGAAGCCGGACTCACCGCTGAAGGCGTAAAGGGCAGCAGCGACGTTGAAGCCCTCGGCACCAACCAGGTAGACGTTGCCGTCGGCATGATGGCTAAGATGCTGGTTCCCATCACCAACGGCGTGGACATCACCTTCGTAGGCGGCGCCCACATCGGCTGCAAGTCCCTCTACGTTCTTGCGGACAGCGAATATGCCACCACGGCCGACCTGAAGGGTCAGAAGATATCCGTCCCCAACGGCATCGGCAAGTCCGACTATAACATCACCGCCCTGCTGCTTGACGCGGACGGGATAAATTATAGCAGCGATGTTGAGCTGGTTCAGGTTTCCGCAGACGCCTGCGTTACCGCAATGGAAAACGGCGAAATAGCCGCGGCACTGCTCAGCGACACCTTTGCCTATTCCATGGTAAAGGACGGCAAGCTCAAGTGCATCCGCTCCCAGCTTGATACCGACTTTGCCGACCGCGTATGCTGCGTCATGGCAATGAACGGCACCTTCGTAAAGGAAAACCCCACCATTGCTAAGAAGGTTGCTCAGGCCGTTCATAAGGCCCATAGCTGGATGCGCGACAACTCCGAGGAAGCCACCAAGGTGCTTATGGACATGGGCTGGAACGGCGGCAACTATGAGATGAATATAATGATAAACAACTCTCTGCAGTTCGGCCTTTCCGATGAGTTCACCGGTGAAACCCTGAAGGACTTCATCGGGCGTTATATCCGCCTCGGCCTTATCACCTCCATGGACAACGCCGACGAGGTGCTGAAGCTGGCCTGGACTCCGATACTGTAATCTGAACCTGATACAAAGCAAAACGCCCCCGCTAAGCGGGGGGCATAGACTGACGAAAAAGTGGCTGAACGCCACTTTTTCGTCAGTTTAGGGACGGTTTGACTATTTAAGGTTGGAAATGATACTGTTTACCGCCTTTTCCACGAGCTCCCGTGAGGTAGCAAGGTTCATGCGAATGTGAGTGCCGAACCTTTCGCCGCCGAACCAGTCGCCGTAGTCAAAGGCAAGGCCGCACTTGTCCTCCATAAAGCTTTTTATCCCGGAGGCGGGAAGGTACGCGCCGAAGTCTATCCAGAGGAGATAAGTGCCTTCCAGCGGGGATACCACTGCCCCGGGCAGCGACTTTTTCAGGGACTCCCTTACATACTCATAGTTGCCGTAGATGATATCTCTTACCTGCTCGAACCACTGGCGGCCGCCCCGGTACGCGGCTTCCACCGCCACATAGCCGAAGGGGTTGCCGCCGTGTATACGTATGCCCTCCACGAAGCCGTCGAATCTCCTGCGGATATCAGGATCGGGTATTATAGCGAAGGAATTCTGGCAGCCTGCCAGGTTGAAGGTCTTCGTGGCGGCGGTGAGGGTGACGAGTATTTTATCATAGTCGCCCACGGTGGCGCTCGGTATGTGAACGTTGTCACCGAATACTATGTCGTGGTGTATCTCGTCGGATATCACGTATACGCCATGCTTTTTGCAGATGTCCAGCATGGCCTTCAGCTCGTCGCGCTTCCATACCCTGCCCGCGGGGTTGTGGGGGGAGGAGAGTATAAAGAGCTTCACGCCGTTTTCGACGATCTTCTTTTCAAAGTCCGCAAAATCTACGGTGTATATGCCGCCGGTATTTATAAGGTCGCAGCAGACGAGCCTGCGGCTGTTGTTTTTCACGGCGTGCATAAAGGGGTAATATACAGGCGTCTGCACTATGACGGCGTCGCCGGGTTCGGTGAACACCTGCAAAAACCAGTTGAAAGCAGGTACTACGCCGGGTGCAAAGCGCAGCCATTCTTCCTTTACCTGATAGCCGTGGTATTTGCGTTCCCAGTCTATGAATGCCTGATGATAGCTTGGCCGGGGAACATAATAGCCGAACACGCCTGTCTTCATGTAGTCCTCAATGGCGGACACGACGCAGTCCGGCACGCGGAAATCCATATCCGCTATCCACATTGCCTGAAGGTCGCTGCGGCCAAATGTGGATTTCAGATTGTCCCACTTGCTGGAATCGGTGCCCCGCCTGTCTACGAATACTATCTGTTCCTTATTATTGCTTGCTGTATTTGTCAATTGAGGTTACCTCCGGATAAATCTATATGGATTATAGTGCATTTTCGGCTTTATTCAAAGAGCAAAAAACGCTCATCTGAAAAAACGATTATACCGTATGCAATATCCTTAAACTGAATTTGATGACGGTACCCAAAAGAAAACCAAAAGCGATGCATATGCGGCTTTAAAGGGCCGCCTATGTCTTTGTTTTGGATTGCAAAATAAAGGTGAAGTTTGCGGCTGCCGCATCGACAACGTAAGTTTATGGAGCTATACTTTTATAAATCAAACTATTTTTACAGGCATCATATGCTTTTATAAAAGGAGTGAAACCATGAAAGAAGTAAAACCGCCCAAGAAGCCGCTGTTGTTTTACTATGGCATAGTGCTGCTTTGCGTGGTGCTGTTCAACGCGTTCATAGCGCCGATGCTGATGGACGACCCTGTCAAGGAGGTGGATTACGGCACCTTCATGCGCATGGTCGACAACAAGGAAGTGGACAAGGTGCAGGTGAATACCAACGAGATAACCTTCATGGACAAGGAGGGCAAGGTATACTACACCAGCGCTATGGAGGACCCCGACCTTACACAGAGGCTGTACGAATCCGGCGCGGCATTCGACAGGGTTATAGAAAAGACAATGAGCCCGCTGGTGAGCTATCTTATTACCGGCGTGCTGCCAATAATACTCTTTGTTGCCTTGGGCCAGTACCTCTATAAACGCCTTATGAGCCAGGCCGGCGGCAAGGACTCACTCATGTTCGGCGGAATGGGCAAGAGCAACGCCAAGGTATATATCCAGTCCACGGAAGGCATACACTTCAGCGACGTTGCGGGTGAGGACGAGGCCAAGGAAAGTCTCGCCGAGATAGTGGATTATCTGCATAATCCTGCAAAGTACAGTGAGGTGGGCGCTTCCATGCCTAAGGGCCTGCTGCTTGTTGGTCCTCCGGGCACCGGCAAGACCATGCTCGCAAAGGCTGTTGCCGGAGAATCCAACGTGCCGTTCTTTTCCATATCCGGCTCGGAATTCGTGGAAATGTTCGTCGGCATGGGTGCGTCGAAGGTTCGAGACCTGTTTGAGCAGGCCAAGGAAAAGGCTCCCTGCATAGTGTTCATAGATGAGATCGACGCCATAGGAAAGAAGCGCGACGGCCAATTCGGCGGCAATGACGAGCGTGAGCAGACCCTCAACCAGCTGCTCACCGAGATGGACGGCTTCGATAGCAACAACGGCGTAATAATCCTGGCGGCTACCAACCGCCCCGAGTCGCTTGACCCGGCGCTGACCCGCCCCGGCCGTTTTGACAGGCGGATACCCGTAGAGCTTCCCGATCTAAACGGCAGAGAAGCTATACTGAAGGTTCACGCACGCAAGATAAAGGCGGATCCCGATGTAGATTACCATGTCATAGCGCGCATGACCTCCGGCGCTTCGGGCGCGGAGCTGGCGAACATCATAAATGAGGGCGCGCTGCGCGCAGTCCGCAGCGGAAGGAAAACTGTCTCCCAGGCAGACCTTGAGGAGAGCGTGGAAGTCGTCATAGCCGGCTATCAGAAGAAGAACGCCGTGATGTCCGACAGGGAGCGCAGCATAGTGGCATACCACGAGATAGGCCATGCGCTTGTGGCCGCATTACAGTCCCATTCCGCACCAGTGCAGAAGATTACCATTATCCCCCGCACCTCAGGCGCATTGGGCTATACGATGCAGGTGGAGGAAAACGACAAATACCTGCTCTCCAAGGAAGAGCTTGAAAACAAGATAGCTACCCTCACAGGAGGCCGCGCCGCAGAAGAGGTTGTGTTCAACGAAGTCACCACCGGCGCTTCCAACGATATAGAGCAGGCCACAAAGCTTGCCAGGGCCATGATCACCCGCTACGGCATGAGCGAGGACTTCGGCATGGTAGCAATGGAGACCATCACCAACCAGTATCTGGGCGGCGACACTACATTGAGCTGCTCCGCCGAGACCCAGCGGGTCATAGACCAGAAGGTAGTGGATATGATAAAGAAGCAGCATGAGAAGGCTGTGAACATGCTGAAGGAAAACCGCGAAAAGCTTGAAAAACTGGCTCAGTACCTCACCGAGAAGGAGACTATCACCGGAGAGGAATTCATGAAGATACTGGACAGCTTTAAGGAGGCGGCGGTATGAAATCTGAGCACAGATACCTTTTCGTAGAGATACTGGAGGGCGTGCTGCTGGTAATGTTGGGCGTGGCAACTATGCTGCGCACCGAACAGGTGCTGGACAGCCTTACGCTGATATTCGGCATACTGGCTGTCATAACCGGCCTCGCGGACGTGATGTTCTACATACGCCTTGAACGGCACACGGGCTTCCGCCCTGCGGTATCACTGGTTTCCAGCATACTCAGCATAATGCTTGGAAGTGCCCTTATAGCACACCCTAATGTGGGTACGGGCATAATGCTCATCATATTCCCGATATTCATAATCGCCCACTGCATCGCCCGCTTAACCCACCTGAACATCGTGCGATACGTGGCAGGAGAGGTGAGCTTCTGGCTCACTCTCATATCAAACGCGGTGGGATTGATACTGGGCGTAATTCTGCTGTTTGATCCGGCCCTGTCTGCGGCGGCGCTGGGAGTCATACTGGGCGTAGATCTGATACTGCTCGGAATCGAAGCCGTAGTGTTCGCCATAGACTGCTATTGCAGGCTAAAGTAACAAGCTAAAATAAATAAGAGGACAGGCGCTATTGCCCGTCCTCTTTTTGCATGATCTTATGGGGCGCTGCTGCCGTCAGGGCGAACACCAGCGCAAGTGCTTCCAGCGCTGCGTATCGCGCCAGCAGCTCCTTAAGCCCTGTGTATCTTGGCAGTACGGGCAGAGTCAGCATACCCGAAAGGGCGCCTTTTGCCATGGAGAAAATGCTGTGCCAGTAGGAAAAGTCGCTCCAACTGGAGGGTATGAGCCAACGTGGGAGCAGTGACAGAATGCCGGGCAGACAAAGCGCGAGGCTTGCGCCAAGCCCCAGCAGGAGCCATAGCAGCGTACCGCCGCCGGACTGGCCGGTATAGCTCTGCATGTTGCAGTGACGGCTCACCTCCATTGCGAATGAAAAGAGTATCCCAGCGGCTTCCTCGCTGTTCAGGTCACAGTAGGGGCGGGCGGCGTTTGCAAGGACAACCTTCTTAATACTGAGGCTGCTGTCAGCATCAGCACAACAAATCTTTTGAACATCTGTCTTTCTTCACTTCAGCAAGCTTTTGAGTATTTGTTTAAGCATATTCCACGATAAACGCTGAATCTGAAAAAACCTTGAAGGCGGGCTTAAGATTTTTAAAAATGGAAGGCTTACAGGATTTTTTCAGAATCGGTGATATATTAATATTATGGAATAAAACGGATATACAGTGGATAAAGAATACGTATTTCACTTATAGAAAACGACGTTAAGACCTGTGAGGTACTGCTGCCCTCCCTCGAGGGAGCGGGCTTCAACTCGGGCTGCTGCTACAGCGGGGCGGAGGGGCAACCTTCAGGCTGAAGCTTCCCGCCATAAGAGAAAAATAAATATACGGGAATTCTATTGTATGGTTCGGCGGCGGGTCTCGGCGTGGGCAGCGTATACGGTGTGGCCCGGCTCTACGGATTCCGTCAGCCATACGTTACCGCCTATAACGCAGTTGTCGCCAATTACAGTATTGCCGCCGAGTATTGTCGCGCCGGAGTAGATGACCACATTGTTGCCTATATCGGGATGGCGCTTTATGCCCTTTACCGGGGTGCCGTCCACGTTGGTGGGGAAGCTCTTTGCACCAAGAGTAACGCCCTGATACAGCTTCACATGGTCGCCAATGGTAGTGGTCTCGCCTATTACCACGCCTGTGCCGTGGTCTATGAAAAAATATCTGCCTATGGTGGCGCCGGGGTGTATGTCTATACCGGTATTGCGGTGGGCTATCTCAGTCATTAGACGGGGAAGTATAGGCACCTTCATCTTGTACAGCTCATGGGCGATGCGGTATATGCTTATTGCCTCAAAGCCGGGGTAGGCAAGCATTATCTCCTCAACGCTTATGGCTGCGGGGTCCCCCTCATAGCCCGCCTGGGCGTCTGTTTCCAGCGCTGCCTTGATATCCGGCAGCGAATCCACCAGCCTGTCAGAAATTTCCTGATAATTATCCGGCAGCACCCGCATTACACAGTCTGCAACGGCGTTGCGAAGGCGCGCGCCATTGCCCAGATTGCATCCGAACATATTGGGGTACATGGCGCTGCGCAGAGTCTGCAAAAGCTCTGCGGTCTGCTCCATAAGTCCGGCATAGCTGCCGCAGGAGGAACAGCCGCTCTGGCTGCACATACAACCGCCGTAGCAGAGCGGTGAAACAAAATTATCCTTCATTACAATCTATCCTTTAAAATAAAACGTTTAAAATTCCTGATGATTACCTATCTTTGGGGTAGGATATTAAGTTATTATAGGTTTTTTCAGCATACATGTCAATAGCGGGGCAAACCCCAAAAGCCAGTGGGTTTTTGATGCTTTTCAAGATTGATACTGTATGGTTTTTTCCGCTGACAATCTGTTGAACTGATGAGTTGAAACAAGGCCCGAACTGTGATAAAA
This sequence comes from Clostridiales bacterium, assembly GCA_004557245.1. Taxonomy (GTDB): domain Bacteria; phylum Bacillota; class Clostridia; order Christensenellales; family CAG-138; genus SFEL01. The sequence continues at coordinate 164,096 of SFEL01000007.1, forward strand.
TCATTATCTGATAGAGGAAATACCGAATAGAAATTTTATAGGCCGGCGAAAGGAAACAGCTATGACTATAACTAACGATATCCGCTATATTGGCGTAAACGATCACAGCATCGATTTGTTTGAGGGGCTGTATACAGTCCCCGAGGGCATGGCCTACAACTCCTATGTGATAACTGACGAAAAGATCGCTGTAATGGACACGGTAGACTCCCATTTTGGTGAGGAGTGGCTCGCCAAGCTGGAAAACGCCCTCGCGGGCAGGAAGCCGGATTATCTGATAATACACCATATGGAGCCGGATCACTCTGCAAATATAGATAAGTTTGTAAATGCATATCCCGAGGCCACGATAGTGGGCAACGCAAAGACCTTTGAAATGATAGACCAGTTCTTTGGCAGGGGTCTCTGCAAAAACAAACTTGCCGTAAAGAACGGCGAGGTGCTGTCTCTGGGCAGGCACGAGCTGACATTTTTATTCGCCCCTATGGTACACTGGCCCGAGGTAATGATGAGCTATGACGGCACAGATAAGGTGCTGTTCTCGGCCGATGCCTTCGGAAAGTTCGGCGCACTGGACTGCGAGGACCAGGAGTGGGACTGCGAGGCAAGGCGTTATTATGTGGGCATAGTAGGCAAATACGGTATGCAGGTGCAGACAATGCTCAAGAAGGTGGCAACGCTGGATATAAAGACCATATGCCCTCTTCACGGCCCCGTACTTACAGGCGATCTGAGCCATTATACAGGCCTTTATGATACCTGGTCCTCCTATGGCGTAGAGAGCGACGGAGTGTGCATAGCCTATACCTCCGTATACGGCAATACTAAGAAGGCAGCCGAACTGCTGGCGAAAAAGCTGGAAGAAAGGGGATGTAAGGCAGCAATAAGCGACCTTGCACGCTGCGATATGGCGGAGGCTGTTGAGGATGCTTTCCGCTACGGGAAGCTGGTGCTGGCCACTACCACTTACAATGCGGATATTTTTCCGTTTATGAGACAGTTTATCGACCACCTTACCGAGCGCGGCTATCAGAACCGAACCCTTGGCTTCATTGAGAACGGTACATGGGCGCCTGCTGCTGCCAAGACCATGAAGGCCATGTTTGAGAAGAGCAAGAATATCAACTATATCGACACTACTGTGACGCTGCGCTCAGCAATGACTGAGGAAAACGCCGAAGCGATAGAGAGAATGGCAGAGGAACTTTGCCGGTAAACAAACTGTAGATAAACGAAATGGACGCTCATGCCGGGCGTCCTGAGACTGTCGAAAAAGTGGCTAAACGCCACTTTTTCGAGCTTTTACGGGTTTTGCCTTGCAAAAAATATGAGGTTCCGCCCCGGGAAACGGGCCGGAACTGACCCGCTGCGGCGAGCCTCCGGGCGGCAAAACCCGCAAAGTACGAAACCCCATGGGTTTTCATCCGTTCTGACGCACATGTCGTCAGAGCCGGATTAAACATAAGGGGCTGCGGCCCCTTATCAACCCCGGGGTTTTTCGACAGATTGTGGACGCTCATGCCGGGCGTCCTTTTGTTGTATCATTTATCAATCGGTAAAAGAGATTATAGACCGCCTGTAATCAGATGTTTGAATTTAACGGAAACGGCGCTACATGCTATTATGAGTTATACCAAAGTATAATTTTTTTGGAGGTTTTGTCATGTCGATATCCCTTGATTACGCACTTGAACATAAGAATGACCCCGCGGTGCTGTGCTGCCGCGCAGAAGCAGGTACAGTGCTGTCCGAGCACAACCTTGAGGATCCCGCCATATTTGACGACCTGGTGGATTCCAACCTGCTTGACCTCACCGGCGCGCTGAAGATAGGCCAGGTGCTTGGCGCAACGCTGAAGGAAACATGCGATTCCCTGACAGCCCTTACCGCCGACAAGGTAGAGGGTGCAAAGGAGGGGACTGACGAGCCTGCTGCCGAGGCTTCAAAGACAGAGGAAGCCGCAGCCCCCGTTATCGGCGGCAGCGTGGAAGGCACTCAGGTGACAGTTTCCGGCGGCATACTTACCATAAATATCAAAGAGGGCAAGGGCATCCACATAGAGCTGCCCGTGTGACGATTTTGAGCGAACAAAGCTGAAAAATGTCGGCACGCCTGCAAGCGAGACGTGCCGGCTTATTATGTATGACAAAATGAAATGGATAAAATCGATAATTGCATAATTCAGGCAATAGATATAGGGCAAACGCCGAAAATGCAAGATCGTTAAAAGAAAAATGCTTGACAGGCCTGAAACGGTCGTGATAAAATATATAAGCAAAATTGATACAGACTTTGTGTCTGCAAATATTTGTGAATATCAAAATCATATCTTCTATCGGTTGACGGTTCCGGAAGAGATCGCAGCGCAGAACAGACGCGGCGCCGAAGGGGAAGCAGAAACTCTCAGGCAAAAGGACCGGATCTTGACGATGCTCCGAAAAGAACGGCATTATGCCGTGCGCCGAAGGTGCAACTCTTTATTGCCCACAGGCTTAAAGGGGAATCTCTCAGGCTACACTACGGAGGCACAAAATTCTCACTAAGGGGAAATTTGTGCCTTTTTAAGTGTTCAAAAAATAACGCAGATATTTGTCTCAAAAACAATACCAAATCAAAAAATAATATATCAAATATCAACAGGAGGAAATTTTATGAGCGAACTCAAGCGTACTCAACTGTACGACGTCCACGTTGCGGCGGGGGCGGATATGGTGGACTTCGGCGGATGGGAGATGCCTATACAGTATCCCACCGGTATAGTGGCCGAGCATCTGTATACCCGTCACGCATGCGGCCTTTTTGACGTTTCCCACATGGGCAGGCTGCTTATCGAGGGCCCCGAGAGGATAGCATTCCTGCAGCATGTGCTTTCCAGCAACGTAATGGCGCTGGATATTAAGCAGGCACAGTACGCCATAATCCCCGATGAAAACGGCAGCGCTATAGACGATGCGTATCTTTACAAGTTCAACGAGGATAATTTCCTGTTGGTGGTAAACGCCGCCAATACCGAAAAGGATCTTGCCCACCTTCTGCCCATAGCAAAGGACTACGACTGCACCATAACCGACATATCCAAGGACTACGCTGCAATAGCTGTTCAGGGCCCCAAAAGCAAGGAAATAATGCTCACCCTCACCAAGGGTAAGGCTATAACCGAACCCATGAAGAATGCGCTGAACATAGTAGAACTTGAGGGTCATAAGGCCTGGGTAGCCAAGACCGGCTACACCGGCGAGCCTTTGGGCTACGAGGTATACGTAAAGAGCTGCGATGCCGAGTGGCTGTGGAACCGCCTCGTAGAGCTGGGCGGCAAGCCGGCAGGCCTTGGCGCCAGAGATACCCTGCGCCTTGAGGCGGGCCTTCCCCTGTACGGCCACGAGATGGGTAAGGGCCCCGATGGCAGCGACATGCCCATATTCGCCGTGTCCCTGGCCAAGTTTGCCGTAAGCTTCTCCGATCAGAAGGGCGATTTCATTGGCAGGGCGGCCCTCACAAGGCAGTCAGAGGCCTTTAAGAAGATAATGAACCGCGACTTCTCCGGTATGGACGTTCTGCCCAAGCGCATAATGCCCATAACCCTGCTGGACCGCGGCGTAATGCGCGCAGGCATGGAAATATACCGGAACGGAGAGCTTGTGGGCTGGGTCACCAGCGGCACAATGGTGCCATACTACCGCAGCGAGGGCGAAGGCTTGGCAACCGTAATAACCGACGAGACTGCCAAGCGCTCCATCGGCATGTGCTATATCGCCAGCGACGTGCTGGAGGACGATATGGTGGAGATAGACGTACGCGGCAAGCGGCTCAAGGCAGTTATACCTCCGTATCATATGAGGGTGGACGCTCCTCCTTTTGCACGCCCGATAATCTACGGCTATGAGCCCGCCCAGATGGATGTTAAGGTAGACGACAGGGCCAAGAAGGCCGTCGAGCTCATATTCGACGCTACCCACAACCACGAATGGCGCCAGCATCAGTGCATCAACCTGATACCTTCCGAGAACAGCGCCAGCCGTGCGGTACAGCTCCTCTGCGCCTCCGACCCCTCTTTCAGGTATGCGGAGCACAAGAAGGTAAAGTCCTTCTACGATCAGGAGATATTCTACTATCAGGGCACTAAGTTTATAGATCGTGTAGAGCAGCTTCTCGTGGAGCAGATGAAGGAATACTTCAACTGCACAGAGGTAGAGACGAGGGTCATCAGCGGGCAGATGTCCAACATGGCCACATTCTCCGCCCTTATGGACTGGAAGAACCGCCTTGACCGCAAGCACACCCCCCAGCGCCTGGGCTATGTGATGAATAACCATATAATCAAGGGCGGCCACCTTTCCGCGCAGCCCATGGGCGCCCTGCGCGACTATATTGCCATCGACCCCGTTACCGAGCGGCATGCCATAGTGAACTTCCCGGTATGCGAGGACAATATCTACAAGATAGACGTTGAGGAAACCAAGAAGCTCATCGACCAGTACAGGCCTGAGCTGATAATCTTCGGCAAGTCCATGGTACTGCATAAGGAGCCCGTAGCGGCTATACGCAAGTTCGTGGACGAGCAGAACATACCCACCACCATAATGTACGATATGGCTCATGTTCTGGGCCTGGTGGGCGACTACTTCCAGAAGCCCTTCGAGGAGGGCGCCGAGATAGTCACCGGCTCCACTCATAAGACCTTCTTCGGCCCCCAGCGTGGCGTGATAGCTACCAACTGGAAGAAGGAAGACCTGAAGTACGGCCTCTGGGAGACCATACAGAGCCGCGCCTTCCCCGGCAGCGTATCCAACCACCACTTGGGCACCCAGCTTGGCCTGCTGATGGCTGCATACGAGATGAACACCTTCAAGGCCCAGTACCAGAAGGCGATAATCGAGAACGCCAAGCACTTTGCCAAGGCCCTGAAGAAACAGGGACTGGACGTTGCGGGCGACCCCGAGATCGGCTACACAGAGACCCATCAGGTAATAGCCTCAGTAGGCTACGGCATGGGCCCCGAGATCGCCGAGCGCCTGGAGCGCAACAACATAATCGTCAACTATCAGGCTACCCCCGATGAGGAAGGCTTCACCGCCTCCGGCGCGCTGCGTATGGGCATGAGCGAGATGACCCGCTTTGGCTTCGGCTTTGAGGAGTTCGACAAGCTGGCAGAGCTGATGGCAGACTGCATACTGCGCGGCAAGGAAGTAGGCGACGAGGTAACAAAGCTCCGCAGCGGCTACACCAAGATGCACTACTGCTTCGACGATGAGGAAATGCTCAACGCCTTGGAGAGCTTTTCCGCAAAGATAGGCCTGTAATAAGGCGCAAACCTAAGACGACCCGCCCGGGACTTCCGGGCGGGATGAAAAAACAAAACATATAGAATAGTTTAACGGAGGTATTTAACATGAATTATCCCAACGAGCTCAGCTACTCCAAGTCCCATGAATGGGTAAAGATGGATGGCGATACCGCCATAATCGGCATTTCCGATTTCGCGCAGGACGCCCTTGGCGACGTGGTATTCGTAAACCTGCCCGCAGAGGGCGACGACGTCACCGCCGCCGAAGCCTTTGGCGACGTTGAGTCCGTCAAGGCCGTATCCGATCTGATTTGCCCCGTTACCGGCAAGGTTGCAGCCATAAACGAAGAGCTGCTGGATTCCCCCGAGCTGCTCAATTCCGATCCCTACGGCGCATGGATAATCAAGGTCGAGGGCATCACCGACAAGGAAGAGCTGCTGGACGCGGCGGCATACGAAGAGTTCTGCGCGCAGGAGGGCTAAATAATGGGCAGCTACGTTCCATCTACAGAGGCGGAACGCAGAGAGATGCTCAAGGCCATCGGTCTTACGGATTACCGGGAGCTTTACCGCGATGTGCCTGAGAAGATGTATCTCGACGAACCGCTGAACATACCCGAGGGAATGAGCGAACTGGAGGTCAGCAACGCCATATCCGCAATGGCGGCCAAGAATAAGGTATTCAAGACCGTTCTCCGGGGCGCGGGCGCATATGACCACTACATTCCCAGCATAGTGAAATACATTCCCACCAAGGAGGAGTTCCTTACCGCGTACACCCCCTATCAGGCCGAAATGAGCCAGGGCGTATTGCAGAGCATATTCGAGTATCAGACCATGATATGCGAGCTCACCGGCATGGACGTTTCCAACGCCTCCGTATACGACGGCGCTACTGCTGCGGGCGAGGCTGCCGCCATGTGTCGCGACCGCAAGCGCAGGGTGACGCTGGTTTCCGGAGCTTCCCACCCGGATACCATAAACACCGTACGCACTTACTGCTACGGCACCGGCGATGAGATGCGCATCGTACCCATGAAGGACGGCAAGACCGATATGGCCGCTCTCCGTGAGATGCTCACCGAAGACGTGGCCTCCGTATATATCCAGCAGCCCAGCTTCTTCGGACAGCTGGAGGACGCGACGGCCATAGGCGAAATGGTACATGCTGCCGGCGCAATGTATATAATGGGCTGCAACCCCATAGCGTTGGCAATAATGAAGACCCCCAAGGACTGCGGCGCGGATATAGCGGTAGGCGAAGGTCAGCCTCTCGGCATGCCGCTTTCCTACGGCGGCCCATATCTCGGCTTTATGGCTACCCTCACAAAGCACATGCGTAAGCTGCCCGGCCGCATAGTAGGCCAGACCACCGACAGCAAGGGCGATACAGCATATGTGCTTTCACTTCAGGCCCGCGAGCAGCATATACGCCGCGAAAAGGCCAGCAGCAACATCTGCTCCAATCAGGCTCTCTGCGCGTTTACGGCAGGCCTGTATATGGCCACAATGGGCCCCGACGGCATGGCTGAAGCAGCAAATCAGTGCATGGCAAAGGCACACTACCTCGCCGCGAAGCTCTGCGAGATACCCGGCGTAATTCTTAAATACAAGGGCGACTTCTTCCATGAGTTCGTCACCGAGATGCCCCGTCAGGACGAGGTGCTCAAGGCTCTTGAGGACGCGGACATACTGGGCGGCCTGCCTGTAGAGGGCGGCATAATGTGGTGCGCTACAGAGAAGGTAACAAAGGCTCAGCTGGACAAAGCCATAGAAGTAGTTAAGGAGGTGCTTGCGTAATGAAGCTGATATTCGAAAAGAGCGCGTCCGGACGCAAGTGCTCCATACTGCCCAAGTGCGATGTGGAGACCGTAGAGCTCCCCAAGGAGCTCCGGCGCGAAGTAAAACCCGCGCTGCCCGAAATGAGCGAGACCGACATTTCCCGTCACTATACCGAGCTGAACCACCGGGTACACGGCGTGAACTGCGGCTTTTATCCTCTGGGCTCCTGCACCATGAAGTACAATCCCCGCATTGACGAGGAGATGGCTGCGCTGCCAGGCTTTACAGCCATTCACCCACTCGCCCCCAAGCACACCACCGAAGGCTGCCGGGAAGTGCTCGACACCATACGCAAGTACCTTTGCGAGGTCACCGGAATGGCTGATATGACCTTCCAGCCTTCCGCAGGCGCCCACGGCGAGTTCACCGGCGTGCTGCTCATCAAGCAGTACCACGACAGCCGGGGGGATACTAAGCGCAAAAAGATAATCGTTCCCGATTCCGCCCACGGTACCAATCCCGCCACAGCGGCCATGTGCGGCTATGACGTGGTGAATATTGCCTCCGCTCCCAACGGCTGCGTGGACCTCGAGGCGCTGAAGGCGGTCCTTGGCGACGATACTGCCGGCCTTATGCTGACTAACCCCAATACCGTAGGTATATTCGATGAGAACATACTTGAGATAACCCGTCTCGTGCATGAGGCAGGCGGCCTCTGCTACTATGATGGCGCAAACCTCAACGCCGTAATGGGCGTTGTACGCCCCGGCGACATGGGCTTCGACTGCATACATATGAACCTGCACAAGACCTTCGCAACTCCTCACGGCGGCGGCGGCCCAGGAGCCGGTGCGGTCGGCTGTAAGGACTTCCTTGCGAAGTTCCTGCCCCACAGCGCTATGATGGAAGGCGAGGGCCATATTCAGGTACGCGGCTTTGCAGGCAACTTCCTGGTAGTGGTCAAGGCGCTGACTTATATCATGACCCTTGGCCGCGAGGGCATACCCGAGGCAGCGAAGAATGCCGTGCTCAACGCAAATTACCTCATGCGGAGGATACAGGGCACCTTCGAGCCTGCGTTCGACCGCATATGCATGCATGAGTTCGTGCTTGATCTTTCCGGCTTCAAGAAGGAGACGGGTGTTACCGCCCTGGACGTTGCCAAGTCCCTTATCGATTACGGCATGCATCCGCCAACAATGTACTTCCCCATGATAGTGCACGAGGCGCTTATGCTCGAGCCCACCGAGACCGAGAGCAAGGATACCCTGGACTGGGCAGCGGAGGTATACCGCAAGCTGTATGAGCTGGGCCATACCGACCCCGAGTATATGCACGGAGCTCCCCACAATGCACAGATAGGCAGACCTGACGAGGTCAAGGCGGCCCGAAACCCGATAGTCCGCTATACAAGGGCGTAAACATAACGGCGAATAATGATAGATAAACTCAAGCTTTACAGGGGTCAAAGCTTTGACCCCTTTTTCAATTTGGCGGTGGAGGAATATCTGCTGCAAAATACAGATGAGGGCTGCTGCACGCTGTATCTCTGGCAGAACCAGAATACCGTGGTGATAGGCCGCAACCAGAACGCTTTCAAGGAATGCCGTACCACTCTTCTGGAGGATGAAGGAGGAAAGCTGGCCCGGAGGCTCTCGGGCGGCGGTGCGGTTTTTCACGATCTTGGCAACCTGAATTTTACCTTTTTAGTTCCCACAGCGGATTACGATCTGGACAAGCAGCTCAAAGTGATAGAGCTTGCATGCGAAAAGCTGGGCGTGAAGGTCGAACGTTCCGGACGTAACGACATACTGGCAGATGGGCGCAAGTTCTCCGGCAACGCATTTTACAAGAACGGACCCCGCGCATACCATCACGGCACACTCATGGTGGACGTGGACCGAGAAAAAATGGGCCGGTATCTCAACCCCTCAAAGGCCAAGCTGTCATCAAAGGGAGTGGATTCAGTTCGCTCAAGGGTAGTTAACTTGAAGGAGCTTGCATCGGATACCACGATAGAACTGCTTTCTCAGAAGCTTGCTGAGGCGTTTGGCCAGGTGTACGGTCTGCCATATGAAGAGATAGGCCTTACGGAGCAGGACAAAGCCGCCATGCAGCCGCTGTTCGAAAAGTACTCAAGCTGGGAGTGGCGTCTGGGCCGGGAGATACCGTTTACGTTCGAATGCGGCAAAAGGTTTCCTTGGGGCAGCGTACAGATACAGCTCATGGTGGACGGCGGCACGGTAAAGGAGGCGGAGGTGTACTCCGACTCGATGGACTGGAGCATAGCCGAAAAGCTGAAGCAGGCCTTCGAGGGCAAAAGCTTCAGCGAGGCTGCTCTTTGCCTGGCTGCGGAGAAGGCCTGTACGGATATCGCATCGGATATCTGCCGTATGATCCAAGAACAGGAGATATAATATTTATGAAGGAATACCAACTGATAGTGATAGGCGCGGGCCCCGGAGGCTATGTGGCCGCGCTGCGCGCGGCAAAGCTGGGCATGACCGTTGCCGTAGTAGAAAACCGCGAGGCGGGCGGCACCTGCCTCAATAGAGGCTGCATACCCACAAAGACGCTGCTGCATTCCTCCGAGGCGTATCATGCTGCCACAGCCAGCGCCGGCATTGGCATACATGTTGAAGGTGCGCGTGCGGATATGAACGAGATATTTGCCTACAAGCGGCAGATATCCGCTAAGCTCAGCTCCGGCATAGAGAGCCTTTTTAAGGGCGCAAAGATAGACCTGATCAGGGGGCGCGCCCAAATAACCGCTCCCGGCCGCGTACATGTGGAGCTGAACGAGGGCGGCTGCGATGAACTGGCGGCGGAAAAGATAATCGCCGCTACGGGTTCCGTACCGGCCCGCCCGCCTATAACCGGGCTGGACCTTCCCGGTGTAATGACTTCCGACGAGCTGTTGGAGGGCTGTGACCATCTGTACGAGTCCATAATAATAATTGGCGGCGGCGTGATAGGCATAGAATTCGCCACATTTTACAGCGACCTCGGCTGCAAGGTGACCGTCATAGAGGGTATGGACAGGCTGCTGCCCAATATGGACCGCGAGCTCGGCCAAAACCTCGCCATGATACTTAAAAAACAGGGCGTGAATGTGTTCGTTAACTCCATGGTACAATGCGTGGAGAAGGACGAAAGCGGCCTCACGGTGCGCTTTAGTGAAAAGGGCAAGGACAACTCGATAACCGGCGAGGCTGTGCTCTGTGCCATAGGCCGCAAACCCTATATGGACGGCCTGTTTGCAGAGAATTTAGCGCCCGAGATGGACCGCAGGAGCATAAAGGTAGACGAGAAGTATCAGACCAGCATACCCGGGGTGTACGCCATAGGCGATGTATCCGCGAAGATTCAGCTTGCCCACGTTGCCTCCGCACAGGGTACAGCATGCGTCGATATGATGAACGGCATAGAGAACAGCGTGGATATGAACGTTGTGCCCAGCGTCATATACTGCCGGCCCGAGATAGCGGTGGTAGGAATGACGGAGGCCGAGGCCAGGGAAGCGGGAATACCTGCAAAAGCCGGCAAATGCGTAATGTTTGGCAACGCCAGAACGCTTATCGCCGATCCTGGCCGCTGCTTTATGAAGGTCGTAGCCAATGCCGAGACCCGCGAGATAATAGGCGCGCAGCTCATGTGTGAGCACAGCTCTGACATGATAAGCGAGATATCCGAGGCTATGGCGAACCATCTCACCGTGGAAGGACTGCTCAAGGTAATGCGCCCCCACCCATCCTTCGAGGAGGCGTTGAGCGAAGCGCTGGAGGATCTTGCGACAAAGCTGAATAAGTAGTTTGAATCATCAGGGCTGCCATTAAAACGGCAAGCTTAAAACGGGAGAGCTTAAAAGCTCTCCCGTTTTTGAGATTATTTTGATATAAGCTTGGCTCTTTCCAGCGCCATTACGAGCAGCGGTATGAGCAGTATATGCAGTATTATTCCGGGTATTGCCCCCGTGAACGCCCCTGCCCAGAAGGCGGCAAAGCCGAACTTTGACGGATCCAGTCCGGTGCAGAGAAACCGCGCCGCGCCCCATACCAGACGGCCGGCTATCATTGCCACTATGAGAGAAACGTATATGTTGCTCTTTTTCTTTGGCAACGCCCTGTACATAAGCCCTGCCACAACGCCGTATGTGGCCAGCTCAAAAGCCATACAAAGTGCTGTTGGGTACATTGGAGGCATGCCGAATATCACAGAGCGCAGAAGCGGAGCTACCGCTCCCACAGCCAGTCCCCAGGGCCAACCGCATACGAAGCCGCAGAGGAGCACAGGTATGTGCATTGGGGAAAGCATTGAGCCTATCTGCGGTATCTGTCCCGTCAAAAATGGCAGCACCAGCGCCAGCGCCAGAAACGCTGCGGCAAATACTACTGTTCTCACATTGTTGTTTTTCATAAGGTAAAGCTCCCTTCCTGATGGCATAAAACAAGCGCCGCCATCCATTCTGGGAAAGCGACGCCTTCATGACATCACAAAAAAATAGTATTAATTCAGGGTTTAATTTCAAGGGAACTTCTGTTCCTATGCCCTCTTCTGAGCAGCATAGGCCTATTGTACACGAAAAGCCGTCCATTGGCAAGATACAAGTTTATCTTTGCATTACACTTTCGAGTTTGGCCATAGCGTCTAATATGAGAGCTGTCAGAGACAGATCCGGAACGCCTGCCACAATATTGTCACACCTGTTTACGGGCATGAGTATTCGCACCGCGTCCGCCTGGGCAACGGCGACCGCCATCGCGGGCGTTATCTCCCCAAAGAGAGAATCCGCTATGACTATGCCTATGGGGCCTATTATTATATCCGCCTTGCGGCAAGCGACGATAAGTGGGTTCTCCCCCGTGGCCGCCTGATGGGCGCCGGCCTTTGCCATGGCTACTGTAGCGGCTGAATTGGTACCCACCGCCATAAGCTTCGCATCGGGGTACTTTTCCGCTATGGACTTTACCATCTGGCAGCCCAGCTTGCCGCCCTGACCGTCTATTACAAGTATATTCATTTAAACCTCTCCTTGAATACGCTCTCCTTTACAACTCTGTAGGCGGGAAGGTAAGCTTTCCTGTACTCCTCGCTGTGGGATACGGCTGGATAGCCCTGCCTTTTATATTCCGAAAGATATTCCTCAAGCTCAGCCGCTTCGAAAGCAAAGGCGCCCTGCGCCGTTACACGGCGGAGCACGTCCAGCTTTTCTAAAAACTCCGGAAGCGTGCCTTTTGAGGCGTTGGCAGTCTCCACAAACGCTTCATTGAGCCTTGCTATGTAGCTTTCCTTCAGCGCCTTAAGCTGTACTCGCGCCATGCCGCTGCCTATGGGTATCATGAGCGGCTGCATGGCGTCGTGCTCTGTTGCCGCATACTCGTTGCGCAGTCTTATCAGGGCAGCCTCAGGGCTTTTGATCATATGGCCGCCCCCAAATTCGTTCTGGTACACCAGCTTTACAGCGTCGGCAGGCCGCATCCTGGGATACATGTTTGCGTGCAGAAGCAGCGCGTCCTTCAGCTCCACATTATTTACCCATACCTTGATTTTAACTTTGGCGTGCCTTAAAAAGGCATCCATGCTGATATGTTAGCACCGTCCCGGCCTAATTGCAATAAATTGCCCCAAAACAGAGTATCGGCAAAGCGGATGAACGCCGCTTTGCCGACCTTTTACTCTTTATGCTTTATCATTTGGTACTGCAGGAATTGCTGTGGCAGGAGCCTCCCATGGGGCAGGAGCCGCAGCTACAGCCGCAGGAGGACTTACCTCGTTTCTTCTGTTTTACAAGATTTATCACGATGGCTGCGACTACTGCTGCAAGTATGACTATCGCGATTATGTTTCCGATGTTTGCGATTATCCAATTAACCATGGTCAGATCCTCCTTTTAGCATTTTATATCGTTTTGATTTTTCCTTACAGCTTGGTGTTCAGCCTTGTCGCTTCCTTATAGGGCTTGAATAGCATGTATACCATGCCCACGAGGAAGATCACGGCAACGACTACGCCAAGGAAGTTTGCATTGCCGGTGAAGAGGTTGCCGAACTGATTGATCATCAGGGCTATCACATATGCGAAGCCGCATTGATAGCCGATGGCAAACCAGGTCCAGCCGGCGTTGTTCATCTCGCGCCTGATGGCGCCTATTGCCGCAAAGCAGGGTGCGCACAGCAGGTTAAATACCAGGAAAGAGTAAGCGGTAATGGGTGTGAAAGCGCTTGCAAGGTTTGCGTATACGCTGCCGTTGCCGCCGTACAGTATGCCCAGAGTACCTACTATGTTCTCCTTGGCGATAAGGCCAGTGATGGAGGCTACGACCGCTTGCCAGTTGCCCCAGCCCAGAGGCTTGAAGATCCAAGCTACCGCACCGCCTATGGAGGCCAGTATGGAGCAATCGATCTGATCCTCGGACAGCATTCTGAAGGTGCCGTTTACGGTTCCGAAGTAAGTGGTGAACCATACAAAGATTGTGGAAAGCAGTATGATGGTGCCTGCCTTCTTGATGAAGCTCCAGCCCCGCTCCCATGTGCTCCTGAGCACGTTGCCTGCGGTGGGCCAGTGGTATGCGGGTAGTTCCATTACGAAGGGAGCGGGCTCGCCGGCGAACCTCTTAGTCTTCTTGAGCATGATTCCGGAGATTATTATCGCGGCCATGCCGATGAAGTAAGCGGAGGTAGCTACCCATGCGGAACCGCCAAATATAGCGCCGGCAATCATCGCTATGAAGGGAACCTTAGCGCCGCAGGGGATAAATGTGGTGGTCATTATGGTCATGCGTCGGTCGCGCTCATTCTCTATGGTACGGGAGGCCATTATTCCGGGGATACCGCAGCCGGTGCCGATCAGCATGGGGATGAAGGATTTGCCGGAGAGGCCGAATCTGCGGAATACCCTATCCAGGACGAATGCGATACGGGCCATGTAGCCGCAGGACTCAAGGATAGCAAGAAGCAGAAACAACACCAGCATCTGAGGCACAAAGCCCAGCACCGCGCCGACGCCGGCCACTATGCCGTTCATTATCAGGCCACGGAGCCACTCGGCGCAGTTGCCTTTGTTCAGAGCGCTTTCAACGAGTACGGGGATGCCGGGTACCCATACGCCGTAGTCGGAAGGATCGGGCTCTTCGCCGATTTCCTGAAGGGTGGCCTTTGCAGCCTCATAATCCTCGAGGGTAGCAGTTTCCTCGGAAACCGCAAGGGTCTCCTCGTCCTCTATCTCGTAGGTAAATTTGCCGTCAGCAGGCTCGCCGTTTTCTTCGACATACGCTTCATAACCGTCAACTATGGCAGCGGCCTCGCCGTATTCTTCTGCCACCTCATTATAAGCGGCTGAACCGATGCCAAACAGGTGCCAGCCATCGCCAAACAGTCCATCGTTTGCCCAGTCAGTGGCAGATGCGCCGACAGTGACCATGGCGAGGTAGTATACGAGGAACATTACCGCTGCAAATATGGGCAGGCCCAGCCAGCGGTTGGTGACCACCCTGTCGATCTTATCGGAAGCAGAAAGCCGACCCTGATTTTTTTTCTTGTAGCAGCATTTGATTATCTCGGCGATATATACGTAGCGCTCATTGGTGATGATGCTTTCAGCGTCATCGTCCAGCTCCTTCTCGGCAGCTTTGATGTCGCTGTCAATGTGGTCGAGAACATCCTTGGAGATGTCCAGCTTCTCAAGCACCTTGTCGTCGCGCTCGAATATCTTTATGGCGTACCAGCGCTGCTGCTCAAGGGGCATGTTATGTACGGCAGCTTCCTCGATGTGAGCAATAGCGTGCTCAACGGGGCCGGAGAAAGTATGCATGGGGACGGTTTTTGCGCCATGGGCGGCTTTGATCGCGGCCTCCGCAGCTTCCATGACGCCGGCGCCCTTCAGGGCGGATATCTCTACTATCCTGCAGCCCAGCTTTTCGGAAAGCCGGGCGGTATCTATCTTATCGCCATTCTTGCGCACAACGTCCATCATGTTGATTGCGATGACTACCGGAATACCCAATTCAGTCAGCTGAGTGGTGAGGTAGAGGTTGCGCTCCAGGTTGGTGCCGTCGATTATGTTCAGTATGGCGTCGGGGCGCTGGTTGATGAGATAATTTCTGGCAACTACTTCCTCCAAAGTATAGGGGGAAAGCGAATAGATGCCGGGCAGATCCATTATGACCACATCCTCATGCTTCCTGAGACGACCCTCTTTCTTTTCTACTGTAACGCCGGGCCAGTTGCCAACAAACTGGTTGGAACCGGTCAGAGAGTTGAACAGCGTAGTCTTACCGCTGTTGGGATTGCCCGCCAGGGCTATCTTGATCTGTTTGTCCATGATAAAACTCCTTTTAAGTTAATGTACCTTAACCACCGGTTAAAAAATTTCCTGTTTACTCCACCTCTATCATTTCGGCATCGGCTTTTCTCAGACTAAGCTCGTAACCGCGTACAGTTACCTCAATCGGATCGCCTAATGGAGCTACCTTGCGGACGTATACCTCAACGCCCTTGGTAATGCCCATGTCCATTATGCGGCGCTTTACCGGGCCTTCGCCATGGAGCTTTACGACCTTGACGGTTTTGCCGATCTTGGTTTCCCTTAATGTCTTCATAGTCCTCTCTCCTTTTTGATTTGCTTCTTTATTAATTAAAATTCAAACCTTTCGGGCATCAGATCATTATCCTGCGGGCCATCTCTCGGCTTATGGCTATCCGCGATTCTTTGACCTTTACTATGACGTTGCCGCCTATTGCAGAAACTACAGTTACCAGGCCGCCAGCCGTAAAGCCAAGATCTTCAAGGTGCTTTTTGACATCCGGGCTGCCGCTGACCTTTTTTATCACGCTTTCTTTGCCTATATCTACCAGATCAAGGGGCACCATACTCAATCTCCTCTGTTTTCTGTGCTACTTGTGGGTCCACATTTTTACGCATGGGTTTAAGTACTTTAACTACCGAGTAGTTTAACAACTCTAACCGGCTTTGTCAACCCTTTTTTATCTGAAAATTTAAACAAAATTTTACCCTTGCATTTTTGGTTAGAGTTTGCTAACCTATGTATAATATATAATCATCATTGATATTTTACCAACAACAGTTTTATATGATATTGCAATAAAAATACGAAAGGGCGGTACAATTTGAAAATAATGAGAGCCACTGAGGATTACCTCGAAGCGATGCTGATGATGCGCGATAAGCACGGCTATATTCGTTCCATTGATGTGGCGGACTATCTTGGCGTTACAAAGCCCAGCGTAACATATACCACGAAAAGGCTGAAGGCCAGCGGACATATCACGATGGACGGGGAGGGGCTCATAACCCTTACCGAATCAGGAATGGAGATAGCTTCCAAGATGCTGGACAGGCACAGGACGTTGACCGGTTTTTTGGTATCAATAGGCGTGGACGAAATCACTGCCGAGACTGACGCCTGCAAAATGGAGCACGACCTTAGCGACAAGACCTACAATGCCATATGCGCCCACGCGAGGGCACACATGAAGTAAGAGCCTGCGCCGCTCAATAGGGCGGCTTATTTTAGGGACATAGGTTAAGGCTGTTTAACCTATACTGCTGTAATAAATGATGTGCTCAACGTGTGAGAGCCGTGTCTGCAACGCCATACGCAATGCCGTAAGCGTTTGAGCGACATTGAAAAGGAAACGTGGCGCTTCTGCTTTTTGCTTTTGCAACCTGCCTGCGGGATAAGATAAGCTTACCGCTAAGGCAGATATACTAAGGATTTATTTGAATATTTCCTGACAATTTGTATTGATTTTAACGGGGCCATGACTTATCATAAAAAGTATCATGAGGTAGTTTTGGTTTGGCTCAGAGTGAATAATCCTCTGCCCATTCCTGCATAAATAATACAGAAAGAGGTTGTGTAAAAGAAAATGGCAAACATCGATCTTACCAAGTACGGCATTACCGGCACTACGGAAATAGTCTACAATCCTTCCTACGAGATGCTCTTTGAGGAAGAGACCAAGCCCGGCCTTGAAGGCTATGAAAAGGGTCAGCTCAGCGAGCTGGGCGCCGTCAACGTCATGACCGGCATATACACCGGCCGTTCTCCCAAGGACAAGTTTATCGTAGTTGACGATACTTCCAAGGACACCGTCTGGTGGACTTCCGACGAATATAAGAATGACAACCATCCCGCCTCCATCGAGACCTGGAATGCCGTTAAGGATATCGCAAGAAAAGAACTTTCTAATAAGCGCCTGTTCGTAGTGGACGCCTTCTGCGGCGCCAACAAGGACACCCGCATGGCAATCCGCTTCATCGTAGAAGTTGCCTGGCAGGCCCACTTTGTAGAGAATATGTTTATCAGGCCCACCGAAGAGGAGCTGAAGAACTTTGAGCCGGATTTCGTAGTTTACAACGCCTCCAAGGCAAAGGTAGAGAACTACAAGGAGCTGGGGCTTAATTCCGAGACCGCGGTAGTATTCAACCTCACCAGCCGCGAGCAGGTCATCATCAATACCTGGTACGGCGGCGAAATGAAGAAGGGTCTCTTCTCCATGATGAACTACTATCTGCCCCTCAAGGGTATCGCCTCCATGCACTGCTCTGCAAATACCGACATGAACGGCCAGAACACCGCCATCTTCTTTGGCCTTTCCGGCACCGGCAAGACCACGCTGTCTACCGACCCCAAGCGCCTGCTGATCGGTGACGACGAGCACGGCTGGGACGACAACGGCGTGTTCAACTTCGAAGGCGGATGCTATGCAAAGGTCATTAATCTGGATAAGGAATCCGAGCCGGATATCTACAACGCCATCAAGCGCAATGCTCTCCTCGAGAATGTAACCCTCGATGAGGACGGCAAGATAGACTTTGCCGATAAGAGCGTTACCGAGAACACCCGTGTATCTTACCCCATCGACCATATTAAGAACATAGTGCGCCCCATAAGCTCCGCGCCCGCTGCAAAGAACGTTATTTTCCTCTCCGCCGACGCTTTCGGCGTGCTGCCTCCCGTATCCATACTGACTCCGGAGCAGACCAAGTACTACTTCCTCTCCGGCTTTACCGCAAAGCTGGCTGGTACCGAGCGCGGCATAACCGAACCTACTCCCACCTTCTCCGCATGCTTCGGCCAGGCATTCCTGGAGCTGCATCCCACTAAATACGCTGAGGAACTGGTAAAGCGCATGGAGATGAGCGGCGCGAAGGCGTATCTGGTCAACACCGGATGGAACGGCACCGGCAAGCGTATCTCCATCAAGGATACCCGCGGCATAATCGACGCTATCCTCAACGGTGACATACTGGGCGTGCCCACCAAGAAAATACCTTACTTTGACTTCGAGGTACCCACCGAGCTGAAGGGCGTTGACACCAACATTCTGGATCCCAGAGATACCTATGCCAATCCCGCTGATTGGGATGCAAAGGCAAAGGATCTGGCCTCCCGCTTCATCAAGAACTTCGCCAAGTACGAAGGCAACGAGGCGGGTAAGGCTTTGGTAGACGCCGGCCCCAAGGTGGATTAAACTTAAAACGCAGTATAACGGTCCCCCGGCAGCGCCGGGGGACCGTTGTCATATATGCAAATATTTCATTACAATATGTTATTTGGAATTTTCATATGGCGGTATCCATGTCCGCAGCGTGTATGGTGTTTAAGTCCATGTTCAGCCCCACCTTGGGAATAGTCAACGCCATACTCGGAACGCAGCTTGGATGGCTTGAAAGCCGCAGCACTGCCCTGTATACCATAATCATACTTACGGTATGGATGGGCATAGGCTTTGACTTCCTTCTTTTCCTCTCCGCCCTGAGGGGAATACCCACCCATGTAATGGAGGCTGCAAAGCTGGATGGAGCAGGACTCTTCACAAGGGTGGTCAAGATACAGCTTCCGTTTATATCCCCCACCATACCCTACGTAATGTGCACCAATCTGGTGCTGGCCATGATGTGTTCGGCGCCTATGATAATCATAACACAGGGAGGCCCGTCGAGAAGCACCACATCGCTTATGTACCTGATGTTCGCCTCGGGCTAGGGCAGCTCAAACTACGGCCTCGTTGCGGTGGGCGCGTTTTGGGCAAATAAATTAAAAGGAGAAAAAACATGAAAAAGTTCCCAGGGTGTCAAAAAAGTGGCTGAACGCCACTTTTTCGACACCCTGACGGGGGCCTGACGCTAAGCGGCGGGCTCCCGCCATAAAGACAAAGGTTTGACAAAGCAAACATAAAGGACAGAGAGAACCAGGAAAGGAAACAGATATTCCAGACACGTAAAGGCATCCGTATGATCGTAACCGTACGGATGCTTAACTGTTTTGCGGACACCACCCAATCTGGCGGCTCTTTTGTTATTTGTCCGTTTTCTTTTTCTTGGGTATTTCCATGCCGGCAAGATCCTGATACGCTTCAAACTGCTCGTCAGTCAGGGGCGGCGTGGGCATCATACCTGTAGTATCGGTAAATGAGGAAGTGGTTGAGATGTCCGGATAGTCATTCCATTTGCCGGTTTTAGCTTTTTTCATGACTTAAACTCCTTTTTGCTTTAGTATGGCGGGATAGAAGGCGATTTATGCGGCGAAAATACCCGCTTTTTATTTTGCTGTTGACAGAAGCGTATATTGTGTATATACTGTATATATAATTTTATATACAGTTGAAAGGAGGAAGCCTTGGATATACTGATAAGCAACTCCTGCGGCAGGCCAATATATCAGCAGATATACGATCAAGTAAAGAACGCCATACTTTCGGGAGAACTCCGCGAGGGGGATATGCTGCCCAGCATACGAGCCCTTGCTAAGGATCTGCGCATAAGCGTGATAACTACTAAGCGGGCGTATGAGGAGCTGGAGCAGGGTGGATACATATACACAGCCGCCGGCAAGGGCTGTTTTGTGTCGCAAAAGAGCTCCGGCATGGTATACGAGGAGCACATGAAAAAAATTGAGGAGCATATGGGCGAAATAGCTCGTCTTGCTGGATCCAGCGGTATAACCGAGGGGCAGCTGATCGAAATGTACAGGGTACTTCAGGAGGAAAACAGATGAAAAACGCTATAGACATTAAAGGCGTATCAAAGACATACCGTGACTTTACGCTGGATAGCCTTACCCTCAGTCTGCCCGAGGGCAGCATAATGGGCCTCATAGGCGAAAACGGCGCAGGCAAGTCTACCACCATAAAGCTCATAATGAACGCCATACTGCCCGATTCCGGCAGCATAGAGGTACTGGGCATGGACAATAAAAGCCCCGAGTTTGCCGAGGCCAAGGAGGACATAGGCGTGGTGCTTGACGAGGCATATTTTCCCATAAACCTAAACTGTAAAAACGTAAATACCATTATGAGGCTCACTTATAAAAAATGGGATTCAGATAAGTACTTCGGCTACATAAAGGAATTCGGGCTGCCGGAAAAGAAGGCCTTCAAGGACTTTTCGCGCGGTATGAAGATGAAGCTGGCCATAGCCGTGGCACTGTCCCACGACCCGAAGCTGCTGGTGCTGGACGAGGCAACGGGAGGCCTGGACCCAATAGTGCGGGATGAGATACTCGACATATTCAACGACTTTACCCGGGATGAGAGCCACAGCGTACTCATATCTTCCCACATAGTAAGCGATTTGGAGAAGATATGTGACTATATAGCCTTTCTGCACCGGGGCAGGCTTATGTTCGTTGAGGAAAAGGATTTGCTCTATGAAAATTACGCCCTCGTGAATATGACTAAGACGCAGCTTTCGGGTATGCCTAAGGGCAGCGTGCTTGGCAGCCGGGAGAACAGCTATGGGGCTGAGGTGCTTATGCTGAGGAGCGACATTCCTGCGGGTATGGCGCCGGAGCGCATAACAATAGAGGATATAATGCTTTATATGGCGAGGGAGGAGAGATAGCATGCGCGGACTTATAATGAAGGATATGCTCACAATAGCGAAGCAGGCCAAGGCGTTCCTTATGCTTGTGCTGTTTTTTGCCGTCATTCCCAGCTTTTCGGGGAGCAGCTTCGCCATGCTGTATGCGGCCATGATGCCTATAAGCGCGTTGGCATACGATGAAAACTGCAAGTGGGATCAGCTTGCAGCCATGATGCCGTACAGCGTCAGGGACATAGTATTGAGCAAGTACCTGCTCGGCTATATCTGCCTGCTGGTGACGGGAGCGCTGTCCATAGCTTCGCTGTATGTTACTGCCGCCGTAAAGGGGGTGCCCGCGGCAGGTGAGGATATTGCAGGGATCATAGTAATGGCCTGCTTTGCGCTGATATTTTTAGCGGTGAACCTGCCCTGCATGTTCCGTCTGGGCGTTGAAAAGGGAAGGCTGCTGTTCATGGCAATGATAGGCATAATAGTATTCCTTGTGGTGGGCTTTGGCGATAACATAGCCGAAGGCATAAACACAGCATACGCGGGCGGCAATTTTGCTGTCAGCGCGGGGGTGGCGGCTGCTTTGGCGATTGCGGCAAACGTCGTATCAATAGCGCTGTCTGAGCGGGCATATAAAAAGAAAATGAGATAACGGCACAACAAAAATAAAAGCGGGCGTATAAACACCCGCTCACAGAGTGTCAAAAAAGTGGCTGAACGCCACTTTTTCGATACTCTCAGCGGTCAAGCAGGCCGGCAGGCTATTCCGCACTTTTTAAAGATTCTATCATATCTATACCCTTCATCTTTACGTGGGCCATTACGTTCACTATAGCGGAGAATATCACTGTAAGCGCCGCCGAAAAAGCATAGCTCATAGCGGTGGTGCTGCGGCCAAACATCATAAGGTCTATTTCCACAGAACGTATCAGCCACGCGTGCAGGTACTTGCCGAATACGCAGCCCAGCGCTATGCCTACCGCCGTGAGTATTATGTTTTCCCTGCAAAGGTAGGTGGTAACTTCTATATCGTAGAAGCCCAGTACCTTGATAGTAGCAAGCTCGCGTATGCGCTCAGTCATGTTTATGTTGGAGAGATTGTACAGCACCACTATGGCCAGGGCCGCTGCGCAGAGTATTACCACCACTACTACGAAGTCCACACGCTCCATGCTGTGAGTGTAGGTGTCTTTTGTGTCGGCGGTGCGGGAAGCGGCTGAAACGCCGTGAAGCTTCAGCATCTCCTCCATGGTAGTCTCGCAGGCGGCGCTGGAGTCATCCTCAAGGTTGAGTATGATGGCGTTTATTTCGGCCTCCTTGCCGAATATCTCATCGTAGGCCGCAGGAGTCAGGTAGATAAAGTGGGCGACGTAGTTCTGATATATGCCCGCTATCTTGGCGCTGTGGCGGCCGTCGCTGTCAATGGTTATGCTGTCGCCCACGTTGACTTTCAGCAGTTCACTGAGCTTCTGATCTATTATCACGCCGCTTTCCGGCAGTGCCATCTCATCGCCCGAGCTTATTGCCCGGGTAATTACGAATTTACCTATATCCTCCGGGTCGAATACTTCCACATAGGCGGTGGTGGAGTAGGCGGGGGATTCCGCGGTGACGCTGCCCGCATATATCTCAGCGTATTCGCTTATGTTATCCGAGCTGTCCAGATATGCTTTTATATCCGCATGTTCGGTATCCAACAGCCCGTCGTTCAGGGTTATCTGGGCGTCGTAGCGGAATATGTCGCCATACTGGGTATCCATGGTCATCATGAGGGAATCACGCAGGCCAAAGCCGGCGATTATAAGCCCGGTGCAGCCGCCTATGCCTATCACGGTCATGAAGAACCTCTTCTTATAACGGAAAAGGTTGCGCACTGTGATTTTCCAGTTGAAGCTGAGTGCATGCCATACGGGGGTTATACGCTCCAGCAGCACACGCTTCCCGGCAGGGGGCGCCTTGGGGCGCATGAGGTTGGCAGGGGAGTCGGTAAGGGTGGAAATACAGGCCCAAAGTGTGGAAAGGGTGGTACAGGCCACCGCTGCAATGGTCGTCCATATGCAGATTCCGGGGTAGAAGCTGAGGCGTATGTTAGGCATCTCGTACATTATCTGATAGGAGACGTATATCATGGTTGGGAATACTATGTGCCCTATAATGATGCCGAGAAGGCTGCCGGCAAGGCTGGGAAACAGACCGTAGCAAAGGTACTTTTTAGAGATATCCCATCTGCCGTAGCCTAATGCCTTCATAAGGCCTATCTGGGTGCGCTGTTCCTCCACCATGCGTGTCATGGTGGTAAGGCAGACCAGTGCCGCTACGAGGAAGAAGATAACGGGGAATACCGAGGCAAGGTTTGCCATCCTGTCCGCGTCCTGACCGAAGCCGGTGTAGCCGGGATTATAGCCGCGGGAGAGTATGTACCACTTGCAGGTCTCAATGTCAGCTACCTTGCGCCGTGCGTCGGCCAGCTTTTCCTTGGCGTCTGCAATCTTTTCTTCGGCCTCCTGCTTTGCGTCCTCGTATTCCGCAAGGCCGTCCGCATATTCCTTTTCGCCGTCCTTGAGCTTCCTGTAGGCCTTTGGCAGCTCGTCAATACCTTCATAATACTTTTGCCAGCCGTCCTCCAGCTCTTTTACGCCGTCGCGGTATTCCTTTTTGCCCTCCTGAAGCTCCTTGTAGCCTTCGTCCAGCTCCTTTTTTGCGGCGTCAAGCTTGGCCTTTGCGGCGTCCAGCTCCTGCTTGCCGGCGTTGTACTGTGCCATACCGGCGTCTATCTCAGCCTGAGCGGCGGCTATTTCGTCCTCGGACATGCTGACGCTTTCGAGATAGGCCTTCTGCTCGGAAAGCTCAGCTATCTGTGCAGCTATTGCTTCTATCTGGGCGGCCTGCTCCTGGTCGTTCGGATCTAAAGAGGCTTTTTGTGCTTCAAGAGAGGCAATAGCGCCTTCCAGCTGGGAAATCTGGCTGGGTATCTGCTTTGCCGCGTCAAGCTGCTGCTGGGCAGCAACGAGCTCTGCGTAGGATTCGTCTGCTATGAGCTTTTTTTCGACGTACTGGGCATAGCCGGAATTGTATTCGTCAAGGCCCTTTTCGTATTCCCGCTCGCCTTCTATGAGCTCTTCCCGGGCGTCAGCAAGCTCGTCCTCCGCCTCGCAGAGCTTTGGAAGGGATTCCTCCAGCTCCTTTTTGCCGTCCCGGTATTCCTTCCAGCCCTTGTCCAGCTTTCTGCGGGCATCCTTCAGCTCCTGTTCCGCTTCGGAGAGCTTTTCGTCCGCTTCTTTTTCCCTGTCGTCCAGTTCATTCTGAGCGTCGTTGATCTTTTCCAGAGCTTCGTCTATTATGTCGTCGTAGCGGAGCTTTGCCCGTCTGTCGCCGAAGTCCTCAAGGGAATCTATAACATCGTCAATATAGTCGTCGTATTCGTCTGTGAACGCGGCGAGCTCTTCCGCGCCCTTCACCTTAGCGTAGGCAACGGTGTAGTAATCCAGGTCAAATGCACTTTCGGGAAGATATACATACGCTCTTACATTGCCGGAGCCGATCGAAGCGGAGCCACGTTCTACGCTGATGTAGTAAGGGCTGACGGCGGTGCCTACTATGGTGAAATTCTTGTGTGTGAGGCAGTCCTCGTAGTCGTCGCTGGGGTCTATGGTTATGCTGTCTCCCACCGAAATCTTCATTCTTTCCAGCAGGTTTTTGTCTACAATACACTCGTCAGGGCTTTCCGGCATTCTGCCGGAGGTCACTGTGAGGAGATTCATGCCGTCTGTTATGGAATACGCCTTTGAAACAAGGTCGCCGGCCCATGCGTCGATGCAGTACGCGCCTACAGCCCGCTCTATGTTGTCCTGCGCCCCCAGGGCTTTAATGTCGTCTTTGGTCAGGCCGAGGGTGGAGAGCACCTGTATATCCATGAGCTGCTGCTTATCCAGATATTCATCGCCGGTGTTTTTCATATCCGGCGCTGTGGCCTTGAGACCGGAGAGAAACGCTACGGCGAGAGCTATGAGTATGGCTATGGAAAGAAAACGGTTTTTGCTGTTTTTTATTTCCCTTATGAGATCTTTTCTTAAGGCAGTCACAGTACCGTCTCCTTTCCTCTGCGTTTTTTATAAGATGCGGCTACCATTCTATGTTTTCTACCGGAGTTGGGTTGTTGTTGTATTCCTCATGGGCAACGGTGCCGTTTTTTATATGTATAACGTGGTCCGCCATGGGGGTGAGGGCGCTGTTGTGGGTTATCACAACCACGGTAACGCCCTTCTGGCGGCAGGTATCCTGCAAAAGCTTCAGTATGGACTTACCGGTGACGTAATCCAGCGCACCGGTAGGTTCATCGCAAAGCAGCAGCTTGGGGTTTTTGGCCAATGCGCGGGCAATGGATATGCGCTGCTGTTCGCCTCCGGAAAGCTGACTGGGGAAGTTGTCCATACGGCCCTCAAGGCCCACCTCGCGCACGGCAGTAGCTGCGTCCAGCGGATCCCTGCATATCTGAGCTGCCAATTCTACGTTTTCCAGCGCGGTGAGGTTCTGCACCAGATTATAGAATTGAAACACAAAACCCACGTCATAGCGGCGGTAAGTGGTGAGCTCCTTTGAACTGAAGCCGCTTATAACCGTGCCGTCCACGGATATGGTGCCCTCGGTACAGGTATCCATGCCGCCCAGCATATTCAGCACCGTGGTCTTACCGGCGCCGGACGGTCCTACGATTATGCAGAATTCCCCTTTGGCAATAGAAAAATTGATATGGTCTATGGCCTTTATGACCATCTGGCCCATCTGATAGTACTTTGAAACGTCGTTTAATACTACGTAATCCCGCATAATGCCCCTCCATAGGCGTCGATATATCATAATATTTAATTATAACATTTACACTGTTAAAAGAATATTAAAAAGAGTGTTCCAAATGTGCATAAACGGTGACATTTTGAAATGAGAGCGTAAGGCATTCGCCTTGCTTCCTATAGACCGGGCAAGGGGAGAAAAGATGGGGCATATTGCCTGCAAAAACGGCAATGTTCAAATTTAGTTCACAGCAGGCAAAACAAGGCCGTGATACAATGAATAATAACGCCGTGGAAGCGGTGTATGGGAGGGCTAATTGGAAAAAACTGAGCGCCGGAGAAGATTCCTTATAAACCTTGCGTATTGCACGGCCATACTGGCGGTGCTGGTAGTGCTGTTCAGATATATGATGTCGAGCCTGCTGCCATTCTTCATAGCTTTTATAGTGGCGGCTGTGATACACCCGTTGCTGGATAAGCTGGTAAAGAAGTGTCATCTTCCGCATAAGTTCACGGGTATCGTGCTGATAGTGCTGGTATACATGCTGCTGGCATTTTTAGGCATAATACTCTGCGATAAGATAGCGGCCTTTGTCCAGAGGATGATAGTTCTGGCGCCAAGGACGTGGAGCGGCACACTGCTTCCCGCGCTGAGGTCCATATGGGAAAGTATAACGGCCTTTCTCGCCAGATGGGATATTGAGATAGACATAGCCATGGATCAGGTGCTGGCTGCGTTAGACGCGAGCATAAAGACGCTTTCCACAAAGGCTGTGGCGTTAGTAGGCAACTTTGCGGTGTCTGTTCCGGGCAAGCTGGTTAATACAATAATATGTATAGTGTCCACTGTGTTCATACTGCTGGACTGGGAAGCCATAGGCAAGTTCATATACGGCCAAATGCCGGAAAAGGCCTCGGCGGTAATGAAGGACGGCTGGAGCCAGCTGAAAAAGACCATAGGCAAGTATATACGCTCCTACGGCCTGATAATGCTAATGACGTTTACGGAGCTGGCCATAGGGCTGCTGATAATGGGCGTTGACAATTCATGGGGCGTAGCGGCGGGTATCGCGGTTCTGGATATACTGCCAATAGTGGGCTGCGGCACGGTGCTTATCCCTTGGGCGGTAGTCAGCCTTGTGACAGGCAAGACGGGCCTTGGTATAAGCCTGCTGGTATTATATGTAATAATAGCCATAGTGCGGAATATCGCCGAGCCCAAGATAGTAGGCCAGCAGGTGGGATTGCACCCGCTGGCGACGCTGCTCGCCATGGTGACAGGAGCATCGCTGTTCGGAGCGGCAGGCGTGTTTGCGTTGCCCATAGCTCTGGCTGTAATAAAGCAGCTGGACGACGATGGAATAATACACGTGATAAAAAAGCCAAATCAGGCAGAAGAAAAGACTCAGGCTCCCGGGGCAAAACCTGAATAAAAACGAGAGGCCGGCGCATTTGACACGACGGCCCTATATTGCTTATCCTATTATTGATCCCGCAGCTCTCTGAGGTGGCGGCAGCTTCTGCCGTGGTAGCGGGAGGACTGCACCTCGGCCATTATGGCTACGGCTATCTCCTCCGGGGTCTCGCCGCCTATGTCCAGACCTATGGGGGTGAACACGGTATCAAGCTGCTCGTCCGTCACTCCACGATTGCGCATATATTCGAACAATCCCGCTATCTTCTTGCGGCTGCCTATCATACCGATGTAGGCGGCTTTTTTGGTGAGGGCGGCGTAAAGCGACGCCCTGTCGTTTATGTGGCCGTGAGTGGCTATGACTATGAATGCCCCTGCGGGAATATCCATTTCGGTTATATCTTTTTCAAAATCCTTCACGCGGACGAACCTGTCCGCAACGGCTATGCTCTTATCTATTATCTCATCTGCCCTGTCGTCTATGAGAAGGGTGCTATAGCCCATAAATCCGGCTACCTTGAGCACTGCGCAGCCGACGTGGCCCGCGCCGCACATGACCAGCAGCGGCTTTGATGGGAAGGACTCTATAAGCACCTTTATGTGCCCGCCGCAGGTCATGCCGGTGTTGTTTGTGGCAGCAGAGGAGAGGTCGTATATCTTGAAGGCGTTCTCGCCTGTGCGTATGCATTCCATCGCGTCTTTCGCGGCGAGGCATTCAGCTGAACCGCCGCCTATAGTGCCAAGGGTATCCCCGTTTTCAAATACCAGCATTTTTCCGTTTTTGCGGGGGGTAGAGCCGTCTGCCTCTACTATAGTCACCATGGCGTGGCTTATGCCGCCGTTCAGTGCGTCAAGCTGTTCTCTCAACAATGCAGCGGAATCCATTTCGTTTTCCTCCTGTGGAAATATAAGTTTTTTTATTATACCACAAAGAAGAAAAAATCAATACGCCTGCATTGCGGTTTTATTTTACTGAGCCCTTCAGCGCCTTTTTCATGAACTCCCTGGTAGATATGCCGCTGGGACGGTTGTATCTGCCGAGAAGGAAAAGACACTCCGGGTCACGGGTGATGTAGTTGCATTTCTCCTCGCAGCTCAGCGATGCTTTAAAGCCGAGCTCCTTCAGGTACTCCGTAGTATCGGGCGTTATTGCCCCGAAGGGATAGGTGTATGCGGTGGGCGTTATGCCGCACTTATCCTTCAGGAGCTGCTGCAGCTTTATACAGTCGCCGCAGAAGAAGGCCTTATAGCTTTGACTGTTCTCGCCCTGCCTGCGCTTGCTGCCGAAGCGGGGGGACTGGGAATGCATATTGTAGGAATGATTCTGTATCTCCACGTGTCCGCTTGCGGTTATTGCATTTATATCCTCGTAAGACAGATGAGCATAGTTTGGGTTTGGATCAGGCGTTTCACTGAAGGTCACGGTATAGCTTCCCACTACGGATATGACAGCCTTTATGTCCAGCTCCTCAAGTATGGGTAATATGTATGTAAGGTTATTGAGATATCCGTCGTCCAGAGTCACCATAACGGGCTTTTCGGGCAGGTCGTCCCCTTCGGTGTATTCGATAAGATCCTCGATAAACACTGTCTCGTAGCCGTTATCCAGAAGGTACTGCATATCTTCCCGAAATACCGCCGGGGAGACAACATATGTGCCGGCCCGGGACTGGCTCTTGAGTATGCTGTGGTACATTATTGCAGGCAGCGGCACAGGTTCCGGATCCGGATCGTAAACTGGAGCAGCCTTGCAGCCGGTAAGGGCAAGCAATGCGAGCAGCAGTATTATGTTGGCGATGCGATTTGCTTTCATGACAAAAGTATATGCACTGCGGACGCGGGTGATGTGATGTGCGCGAACGGTAAAATTATAAAGCAATTAATGAAATTTACTGATGATATACATGCAAAAAAGTAATGCATCAAAGAAACGCTATCGCTATGACTATCAAAAAAGACGGGGATATATCTGAAAAAAATATATCATAACGGCGATAAGCATTACAGCCAAAAGTAAGATCGAAGGGCTGCCAAAGGGCGAAATGCGGTAAAAGTCTGATTGACATCGGGAAAACATACTGTTAAACTATATACAGTATTTGATATTCATTTATCACTGGAATAATGTCGCTTATCTGATGGCTTGAGGAATCAACGAAAACCCAAATGGGATATCAGCTTTTATATTCGCATATGCAAATATAAAAACGCTACTTCTTGAACAATGGGCTATGCCCGTTTAGTTCATACAATAATTAGGAGGAAGAAAACACATGAAGAAGCTTATAGCTTTGATGCTGGTTTTAGTTATGGCAGTTTCTTTTGCAGCTTGCTCTCAGCCCGCTACTGAAGAACCCGCTACCACCGAAACCACTACTCCCGCCGAGGGCACCACTGAAGAAGCTCCCGCCGCTGGCGAGCTCAAGTGGGATCCAACTAACGTACAGGCATCTGTAGAAGCGGCTGTTGCTGCTACCGATGGCAAGATCGCCATCATCACCAACACCGTTTCCCAGAACGAAGAAGAATATCGTTCCGCAGCCGCCATGGTTGAAAAGTACGGCGACCGTGTCATCCATGACACTATGCCCGATAACTTCATGGCAGAGCAGGAGCAGTTCATCTCCGTTATCAACAAGTACGGCACTGATCCCGATGTAAAGTGCCTCATCATCAACCAGGCATGCCCCGGTTCCAACCCCGGTATTGATAAGGTAGCCGAAGTTCGCGATCTTAAGGATCTGCTGGTAATCTACTGCACTCCTCAGGAGAACCCCACCGACATTACCACCCGTGCGGACATCACTATCTCCGTTGACGAGGTAGGCAAGGGCACCTTCATGGCAGAGAAGGCCAACGAGATGGGCTGCAAGACCTTTGTACACTACAGCTTCCCCCGTCACATGGCTCAGGTACCTCTGGCTGGCTGCCGCGATAAAATCAAGGCCAAGTGCGAAGAGCTGGGCATTGAGTTTGTAGACGCCACCGCTCCCGATCCTACTGGCGACTCCGGCCTTTCCGGTTCCCAGCAGTTCATTCTGGAAGACGTACCTAAGATGGTAGAAAAGTACGGCAAGGAGACCGCTTTCTTTACCACCAACTGCGCTATGCAGGTTCCCCTCATCAAGGCTGTTTATGACGCCGGCGCTTACTATGTACAGCCCTGCTGCCCCAGCCCCTATCATGGATTCCCCAGCGCCTTCGGTATAGAGAGCCCTGAAGATCTGGTGGGCGGTCTGGATGCCACTATCGAAGCCGAGAAGAAGTACGTCGCTGACGCCGGCCTCACCGGTCACTTCTCCACATGGGCAGTTCCCGCTTCCATTGCCAACACCGTTGCCGGTACCGAGTATGCCTTCCTGTGGATGGCCGGACTCATCGGCGACTGCGATGTCGACGCCATGAGCGCTCTGCTGAGCGACTACTGCGGCGCCGAGGCTGCCCTCACTCCCTTTGTTGATCCCGGTACCGGCGAAGTCACCGACAACTACCTTGTATATCAGCTGGGCTATCTCGATCTGTAATCCTTAAGCTGACTAAGATGATCGTCTAACAAAACGGGGCGGCTGTGAGCGTTCAGCTCCGCCGCCTCTTTTACTTACCCAAGCAATAATTCTTAAGTAATTGTCACACCCGTATAAGAAAGGGGATTTACAAGCTTTGGCCGAATCAATTTTACGTTTTGTAAACGTGGGAAAGTCTTACGGCAGCAATCAGGTCCTTAAAGGAATAAATATGGACGTTCGCCCCGGCGAGATCCATGCCCTTATAGGTGAAAACGGCGCCGGTAAGTCCACGTTGATGAACATCCTCTTTGGAATGCCCGTCATTCACGAAACGGGCGGTTTTGAAGGCACCGTCGAGATAGACGGCGAGGATGCACATATAATGACGCCCCATGATGCCATGGAAAAAGGCATCGGTATGGTACATCAGGAGTTTATGCTCATTCCCGGATTTACCATAACCGAAAACATAAAACTCAACCGCGAAATCACCAAGCCAACTGCGCTTTCAAAGATATTTGGCAAGCGTTTGCAGGAACTGGAAATGGACAAGATGAACGCAGACGCTCGCAAGGCTTTGGATACCATGGAGATGGATATTGCGGAGTACACGATGGTTCACGGCCTGCCCGTAGGTCATATGCAGTTCGTTGAGATAGCCCGTGAGATCGATAAGACCGGCATACGTTATCTCGTATTTGACGAGCCCACAGCCGTGCTTACGGAAACCGAGACTGCGAACCTCCTTGCCGCTATCCGCCGCCTGGCGGCACAGGGTATAGGCATCGTATTCATAAGCCACCGTCTGGAGGAGATAATCAGCCTTTCTGACCGCGTTACTATACTGCGCGACGGCGAGCTGGTAACTACCAAGGATACCAAGGACATTACCGCCGCTGAAATAGCGAGGCTGATGGTAGGCCGCGCACTTGCCCTCGACCGCAACGAGAGCGGCCGCAAGGTAAGCGACGAAGTAATGCTGGATGTGCAGCATCTTCGCGTCAATATGCCCGGAGAAAGAGTTCAGGACGTGAGCTTCAAGGTACACAAGGGCGAGATCGTGGGCATCGGAGGCCTGGCCGGACAGGGTAAGCTGGGCATTGCCAACGGAATAATGGGCCTTTACCCTGCGGACGGCAGGATCGTATTCAAAGGCAAGGAGCTCAGGCTCAACAATACCAAGGATGCGCTCAAGTCCGATATAGCCTTCGTGAGTGAAGACAGAAAGGGCGTGGGCTTGCTCCTCAACAGCCCTATCGATCTGAATATCGCTTTTACGGCCATGGAAACCGAGGGCAAGTTCCTCAAGAAGTATGGCCCCATAAAGCTGGCTGATAAGAAGGGCATAAGGGCGCACGCGGACAAGATGATAAAGGATCTGGATATCCGCTGCACCTCCGCAGCCCAGAACACCGGAGCCCTTTCCGGCGGAAACCAGCAGAAGGTGTGCGTTGCCAGGGCGCTGACACAGCAGCCTGAGCTGCTGCTGGTATCCGAGCCTACCCGCGGCATAGATATAGGCGCGAAGAAGCTGATACTGGATCTTCTTAAGAGTCTTGCGGAAGAGCAGGGCATGACCATAGTAATGACAAGCTCCGAGCTTGCGGAGCTTCGCAGCATTTGCGACCGGGTGCTCATCATATGCGAGGGCAGGGTCGCAGGCGAGCTCAAGCCCGAGGCGTCTGATGAGGAATACGGCCTTATGATGTCCTCCGCCCACGTATCAAAGGAAAAGGAGGCATAAACAATGGGTAAACTGATACGCAGAATGGGTATACCTACCTTTGCCGTTTCCGCGCTGCTCCTCGTTGTGCTTGTAGCGGCTTACGCCATGGGTCAGTCCATACCTGTACTTTTCACCGATATACTGCGCCGCGTAGGTATGAACGGCATACTGGTGCTGGCAATGGTGCCCGCTATCAAGTCCGGCGTGGGCCCCAACTTCGCATTGCCTATCGGCATCGTCGGCGGACTGTTCGCCCTCATGTGCTGTATGCAGCTGGATCTTATGGGCTGGAACCTCATAGGCTGCTCCATACTGCTGGCGATAATCATCTGCGGCCTGATGGGCTGGGCCTACGGCAAGCTGATGAACGCCGTTAAGGGCGCCGAGATGACCATAGCTACCTATACCGGCTTCTCTATCGTGGCATTCTTTAACATACTCTGGCTGTCACTTCCCTTCTCCAACCGCAAAATGGGCTGGATGCTGGGCGACGGCCTCCGCGAGACCATACAGATGGACGGCTTTGCTGCAGACAAGATAGTTTCCAACTTTCTGTCCTTCAATATAGGCGAAGTTACCATACCTACGGGCATGATACTGCTTCTGCTGCTGACCTGCTTCGTAGTCAGCGTGTTCTTCAAGACCAAGACCGGCCTCGCTATCTATGCGGGCGGCGTGAATCCAAAGTTCGCAGAGGCTGCCGGCCTCAACATCGACCGCAGCCGCGTAATAGCGAACATAATCTCTACCGTGCTTGCGGGCATTGGTATTATAATCTACTCTCAGGGCTATGGTTACGCTCAGATATACAACGGCCCGCTGAACATGGCGTTCCCCGCCGTGGCGGCCGTACTTATCGGCGGCGCTACCGCGACTAAAGCCAGCTGCGTGAACGTCGTAGTCGGCGTGTGCATATTCCAGGGCCTTATGACCGCTGCAATGCCCGTGGCCAACGCCCTCTTCACCGGCACCGACCTTTCGGATATCATGCGTCAGGTCATACAGAACGGCGTTATCCTCTACGCCCTCACTCAGGTCAAGAAAGGAGGCGACAGGTAATGTCAGATCTGGTAAAAAAGAACGAGCGTAAGTTCAACCTCGGCGATTTTGTGCTGGACAATATCGTTACCATAATCTTCTGGGTATTCATTATACTGGGCCTCGCACTCGCAAAGAGCGTTACCTTCAACTGGTTCCTCACGGAGCTGAGCAATCGCTTCTATCGCAACGCCTTCCTGGTGCTGTCCCTTATAATCCCGGTAATCGCCGGCCTTGGACTTAACTTTGGTATAGTCGTTGGCGCCATCGCCGGACAGCTGGCCATAATTCTGATCCGCTATTACTACATCGGCGGTTTTGGCGGCTTCCTGCTCTGCATGCTGATAGCACTCCCGATAGCGGCGCTGTTCGGCTGGCTTACCGGCACTCTTTACAATAAGACCCGGGGCCAGGAAATGATAGCCTCTCTGATAGTGGGCTACTTTGGCACCGGTATCTACATGTTTATAGTGCTGTTCCTAATCGGCGGCGTTATCCCCGTTCAGCCGGATCACCCGATCATACTGCCCGGCGGCATGGGAATCCGTATGACTGTAGATATGGATACCATCAAGTATGCCCTCGAAGGCATATGGCAGATACCCTTTGCTACATTCATGATAGTGGCGTCTGCTCTGGTGATACTGTACCTCGCATGGAATCAGTACATACGCAAATTAAAACCCGGCCAGACCCGCCTCAGCAATTTCAAGTTTGCGCTGTATGCGGCGATCGCCGTTGCAATACTTGCTGTATTTGCGTATCAGTCTGCAACTAAGGGCAGGCTCACCATGGTTCGTAAGGTGCCTATGGGTACTGTGATAATGATAGTGCTGCTGGCAATATTCACCAAGTGGATAATGACCACAAAGCTGGGTCAGGATTTCCGAGCCTGCGGTCAGAACCAGTACATTGCGGAGTCCAACGGCATCAACGTGGACCGCACCCGTATCATAGCCACCGTGATCTCCACAGTGCTTGCCGCATGGGGCCAGATAATCTACATACAGAATATTGGCACCCTGAACGTTTATACTGCCCATAACCAGATAGGCCTGTTCTCCGTAGCGGCCATACTGGTAGGCGGTGCTTCCGTAAATAAGGCTACTGTTTCTCAGGCAATAATGGGTACCCTGCTGTTCCATTCCATGTTTATACTCAGCCCCGAGATCGGCCAGGCGGTGTTCGGCCAGGCGATACTTGGCGAATACTTCCGCACCTTCATGGTATACGGCGTAATCGGACTCTCCCTCGGCCTGTATGTCTGGAAGGCAAACAAGCAGAGCAAGCTCACCCTTGAGCCCCGCGTCGCGGAAAACGCAAGGGATCAGGTGATAAATTCAGGAACCACCAGATAACATAAGGGAAAAGGACAAGGGCTGTTCGCCGGAGCAGCCCTTATGCTTTTAATCGAGGAAAGGAAAGAGGAATGAGAACGGAATACATAAAAAAGCTCGCCGATATGATGGACTGCGACGCCATGCTCATATCTCCCTCTGAGGAGCTGCGCTTTTTTACCGGCTTTTCTCCAATGATGTGCGAGAGGTTCCAGGCGCTGTTCGTAAAGAAGAGCGGCGAGTGCTTTTATCTGTGCAACACTCTCTATGCCGATGAAGTAGCCGAAGGCCTGAAACATCAGTGCCCGGTTTACCATTGGCACGACAATGAGGGAATGGATAAGGCCTATGAGATACTGAAAAACGAGGGCCTTGAGGGAAAGACCATCGGCGTGAACTCCACCGCCCAGGCCTTCAACGTGCTGGATATAGGCAAAAATTGCGGCATAACCTTTGCAAACGGCAAGCCGCTCCTTGAAGAGGTGCGCATAATCAAGACCCATGAGGAGCTGGAAAATATGCGCCTTTCCGCAAAGGTGGCCGACAGCGCCTTTGAAAAGGCCTGCGCCATGATACGGCCCGGCATAACCGAGGCGGAGGTGCGGGACGTCATAGTGGGTACCATGGCGGAACAGGGCGGCTGCAACTTCGACTGCATAGTTGCTTCCGGACCCAACAGCGGCTATCCGCACTACAACAGCTTTGACAGGGTCATAAAGGAAGGGGACTGCATAGTTCTGGACTGGGGCTGCGCCATAAACGAGATGATGTCGGATCTGAGCCGCACGGTATTCGTAGGAAGTATAAGCGACGAGCAGCGCAGGATATACGAGCTGGTGGACAGAGCTCAGATGACTGCCCAGAACGCCGCCAGGGAAGGCGCATTCATACCCGATATAGATAAGGCAGCCCGGGATGTGCTGGACGAGCAAGGCTACGCACATACTCTGGT
The DNA here is from genome assembly GCA_004557245.1 of Clostridiales bacterium. Classification (GTDB taxonomy): domain Bacteria; phylum Bacillota; class Clostridia; order Christensenellales; family CAG-138; genus SFEL01. The sequence goes on from SFEL01000007.1 coordinate 199,761, forward strand.
CAACCGCGTGGGCCACGGTATAGGCTACTCGGTACATGAAGGGCCTTACATCAATCAGATAAACCACAGGCACCTTGAAAGGGGCATGTGCTTCTCCATAGAGCCCGGGGTGTACCTCGGAGGACGCTTTGGCATGCGCGTTGAGAACATCGTCTGCATAAACGAAAGGGGCGAGACCGAGGTTCTCAATAAGGCAGACAGAAGCCTGAGGATACTGGACTGGTACAGAAAATAAAAACAGGGCCTATACCGCTTCGAATGACCGGAGCGGTTTTTTTTTGTTAAAAATATATGCGAATTATAGTATAATCCAAATATACGCGTGGCTTTAATTTGAGCCGCAAATAAGGAGGACAGCCATGATATACCGGGATTTCAAGGGAGAAAAGCTTTCTGCGCTGGGGCTTGGCACGATGCGTATGCCGGTCGTAAACGGCAAAGAAGAGAGCATTGATGAGGAAAAAGCACGGGAAATGGTAGACTTTGCCATGAAAAACGGAATAAATTACTATGATACCGCATGGATGTACCACGGCGGAAATTCCGAAAGGATGATAGGCAAAATACTGGCGGACTACCCCCGGGGGAGCTTTAACCTCGCCACAAAGTTCCCGGGAAATATACGGGAAAACATAGGCAGGGTAGAGGAGATATTCGAGGAGCAGCTCAGAAGGTGCCGAGTAGACTACTTTGACTTTTATCTGTTCCACAACGTGTGCGAGATTAATGTGGATAACTACATGGATCCGCAGTACGGCGTGATGGAGTACCTGCTGAAGCAGAAGAAGGAGGGCCGCATACGGCATCTGGGCTTTTCTACCCATGGCCGGGTGGATGTGATGCGCCGCTTTATGGACGCCTACGGCAAGGATCTGGAATTTTGCCAGATACAGCTGAACTACCTGGACTATAAGTTCCAGCACGCAAAGGAAAAGGTGGAGCTCATAAAGCAATACGGCTTGCCGGTATGGGTCATGGAGCCACTCAGGGGAGGCAAGCTTGCGACTGTAGACGATAAATACGCTGCGGAACTTACGGCATTGCGTCCGGATGAGAGCATACCGGGCTGGGGTTTCAGATTCCTTCAGAGCATACCCGAAGTAACGATGGTGCTTTCGGGGATGTCAAACCTGCAGCAGCTTGCGGATAATATAAGGATATTCAGCGAGGATAAGCCTCTGGACAGCCATGAGCTGACGGTGCTTACAGGCGTTGCCGATAAGATGATAAGTGAGATAGCGCTGCCATGCACAGGCTGCCGCTACTGCACCGCCAAGTGTCCCAAGGGGCTGGATATACCTATGCTTATCGAGCATTACAACGAGCATGTGTATTCTCAAGGCGGGCTCAGGGCGCCTCTGTGGCTGGCATCCATACCTGCGGACAAGCAGCCCTCCGCCTGCATAGGCTGCCGCAGCTGCGAGAGGGTATGCCCTCAGGAGATAAAGATATCCGAGGCCATGAAGGACTTTGTGGAAAGGCTCAAGACCGTAAAGGAAGGGGCTGCCTACGGCGTAAAGCCAATAGAAGACAAGAGGGCATGAACAAGGGGCTGTCGCGAAGGCGCATAGTATTGAACGGACAGGACATAGAGTACGAGTTACAGCGAAAGCAGGTCAAAAACATAAACCTCCGCATAAGGCAGGACGGCACGGTATATGTCTCCGCAAGCCCTACGGTGAGCCTTACGGTAATAGAAAAATTCATGCAGAGCCGATCAGGGCTTATACTGTCAGCCATAGAAGGGGCGAAATTGGCGCAGAGACCCGTCAACGATCCGGCGGGCGACAGCATAACAGTGCTTGGACGCGAGCTGCCGGTGACAGTGATACAGGGCAGCAGCCAGGGCGTTGAGCAGAAGAACGGCCGGCTGTATGTTATGCTCAAAGATACTTCGGATGGCGATAAGCGCCGGCAGCTGGTACAAAAATATCTGGACGGGTTGTGCGCGGAGATTTTCTCCGGGGTACTGGACAGAATGTATCCGCTTATACGGGGCTGGGGCGTAAAAAAGCCTGAAATCAAGCTCCGCACAATGAGCTCCCGCTGGGGCAGCTGCGCCTACACAAAGGGGCGCATCACAATCAATAAGCGGCTCATAGCCTACCCCATAGCGGCGGCGGAAATGGTGACGCTGCACGAACTTTGCCACTTCGTCCACCCTGACCATTCAAAGGATTTCTACGCGCTGATGCAGACGCTCATGCCTGACTGGAAGGCGAGGAAAAAACTGCTGAGCAGCAAATAAAAAGGAGGGCGAGCATGCAGCGGCTCATATTCCATGTGGACGTGAACAGTGCATTTCTTTCATGGGAGGCGGCAAAGCGGGTAAGAGAGGGCGAACAGGATATACGCCTGATACCCGCGGCCATAGGAGGAGACAGGGATAAGCGCACCGGCGTGATACTTGCCAAGTCCATACCCGCAAAGAAATGCGGCGTTACTACAGGCGAACCTGTGGCCATGGCGCTGCGCAAGTGCCCGGACCTGTTTCTTGCCAAGCCTGATTTCAGGCTGTATGAACGCAACTCAAGGGCATTCATGGATATATGCCGCAAGTACGCCCCAGCCGTTGAAAAGTATTCCATCGATGAGTGCTTTTTGGATATGACGGGCACGGAAAAACTTTACGGAGACCCGGTAGAACTTGCCCGAAGAATAAAAGACGAGATAAGGGATACGCTGGGCTTTACCGTAAACGTAGGCGTGGCCAACAACAAGCTCCTTGCAAAGATGGCCAGCGACTTTGAAAAGCCGGATAAGGTTCATACCCTGTTTGACGGCGAGGTACAGGCAAAGCTCTGGCCGCTGAGAACGGGCGAGTTGTTTACGGTAGGCCCGGCTACGGCGAGAAAACTGGAGCAGGCGGGTATAACTACAATTGGCGCACTGGCAAAGGCCAGCCTTTTAAGCATACAGGCGCTGCTTGGGCAGAAAATGGGCAGGCAGGTGTGGGAGTATGCCAACGGGAGGGACGAATCCTCCGTGCTTACAGAGGCGGAGGAGGCAAAAGGGTACAGCATATCCACTACTACGGAAGAGGACGTTGTAACGGCGGAGCAGGCGTATAAAATACTGCTGGCACTTGCGGACAGCGTAGCGGCCCGAATGCGCTCTGAAGGGGCGAAAGCATACGGCGTGTCAGTCACCATACGGGGCAACGACTTCAAAAACAGGTCCCACCAGAAAAAGCTGACGGAGCCTACCGATATAACCAACGAAATATATAAGCTTTGCCGAAGCCTGTTCGATGAGCTGTGGGATAAGCGTACCCCACTGCGGCTGCTTGGTATAGGCCTGCTGAACGTCACAAAAGAGGAATGCGCCCAGCAGAGCATGTTTTGCGACGAAGGTAAGGACAGGGCCCGAAAGCTGGATAGGGTAGTGGACGACATACGCGGCCGCTTCGGCGCGGATACCATAATGCGCGGCTCCGTCATGAGCTCCGGCGCTAACGTGGGCAAAAAATATAAGGCCCATATGGAAAACAAACGAGAGGGATAAAGGAGCATAACCTTATGATGAAGATAAAGGGCAATACCAGAGGCATGGTCTATGCCTCTGCGATAGCCGCGATATACGTGGTGCTGACTCTGGTGTCGGCAGCAGTTGGGCTGTCCGGCGGCGTGATACAGTTCAGACTTTCGGAAGCGCTGACGGTGCTGCCTGTGTTTACGGGCGCTGCGGTTCCGGGGTTGTTCATAGGGTGCGCAATAGCAAATCTCGTCACCGGCGCGCTGCCGTGGGACGTGGCCATAGGCTCTCTCGCGACGCTGATAGGCGCATACCTGACATACAGGTTCCGGAACAGGCCTAAGCTTGCCCCTGTGTTCCCTATATTGTCAAACGGATTGATAGTACCATTCGTGCTCAAATACGTATACGCCTTTCCCGGAAGCTACTGGTACTTTTTTCTGACGGTAACAGTGGGAGAGGCCGTGTGCTGCGGACTGCTTGGCTATTTGCTGTACCGGGCGCTCAGCAAGAGGGAAATATTCAAACAGATATAAATAGTTTCAAAATTTGAACAATCGGTGAACTGTGGCAGATTTGTTGAAAACAGCCAAAAGTCAAGGTATAATGTTGCCGTTAATAAAGAATCTTACCGGGAGGAACGATGCTATATGAGTAAAGAATATGTGATAATGACTGATTCTTCCTGCGACCTGCCTCAGGAACTGGCGGATCAGCTTGGCCTTGAGGTGTTGCCGCTTGAGGTTATGGCGGACGGGAAAAATTACCGCAACTGGCTGGACGGACGGGAGATAGGCTTTAAGGAGTTCTACAAGCTGGCAAGGGAAGGGAAGGAACTCAAGACCTCCGCCGTGAATACCGCCGCTTTCGAGGAGAAAATGGAAAAACTTCTCAAGGAGGGGAAAGATATACTTTATATAGGCTTCTCCTCAGGACTCAGCACCACATACAATTCCGGAGAAGCGGCTGCGCGTGAGCTCAGGGAAAAGTACCCCGACAGAAAGATATATACCGTGGATACGCTTGCCGCATCCCTCGGTCAGGGCATGATAATATACTATGCCGCGAAGAAAAAGGAATCAGGCGCAACTATAGAAGAAGTGCGAGACTTCGTTGAAAATGAAAAGCTGCATATGTGCCACTGGTTTACTGTGGATGACCTGAACTACCTCAAGCGGGGAGGACGCATTTCTGCCGCTACCGCCGCAGTAGGTACAATGCTCAGCATAAAACCGGTAATGCATATGGACAATGAAGGCCATCTGGTAGCTGTTGGCAAGGCGAGGGGCAGGAAGGCCGCACTGTGCCAGCTGCTGGACACAATGGGCGAGCTGGGCGAAGGCCTTGAGGGGCAGACGACCTTCATCTGCCACAGCGACTGCATGGACGACGCCCAGTATGTAGCGTCTCAGATGAAGGAACGCTTCGGTGTGGCTCAGGTCAACATAAACTGGATAGGGCCGGTCATAGGCGCTCACACCGGGCCGGGCACCATAGGCATCTTTTTCTGGGGCAGAGAAAGGTAAAGGGATATAGATGAAAACGACGGCGGGGCGAACAAAAGCGCCCCGCCATTTTCGTTTTCTATTTTATTATATTTTATACACAATGATTCATTGCAAACAGTGATATTGTATGCTATTATATGCTAATGGCGGTGTGTCCGCAAATTGATACACACATATGTGGTTTCGGAGGTTTATAAATGGCAACTTTGGAAAAGCTCGAAAACGGCAAGGTAAAAATCACTATCGAGGTACCCGCGGCGAAGTTTGGGGAGGCCGTTGAGAAGGCTTATCATACCAATGGCAAGAAGTTTAACGTACCCGGCTTCCGCAAGGGACATGCTCCGCGTAAGATGATCGAGAACGCCTATGGCCCGCTGGCATTCTTCGACGATGCGTTCGATATCGTCTATCCCGAGGTATATCAGGCAGCCATAAAGGAGCACGACATAGAAGTAATTGACAGGCCCGACATTTCCATAGTTGACCTGCCCCTTGACGGCAAGGATCTGGTGTTTACGGCAGAAGTAGCTGTGCGTCCCGAAGTGACACTTGGCCAGTATAAGGGTATAGAAATAGAAAAGCGCGAGTATAATGTTACGGACGACGACGTAGCTGCGGAGATCGAGCGCGAGCGCGAAAAGGTTGCACGCATGATAGATGTGGAGCGCCCCGTTGAGAACGGCGACACCGTAAACCTCGACTATGAGGGCAGCGTATCCGGCATCAAGTTCGAGGGAGGCTCTGCTCAGGGTCAGACCCTTGAGATAGGCTCCCATACCTTCATCGATGGTTTCGAAGAACAGATGATAGGTATGAGCATTGGCGAGGAGAGGGATATTCAGGTCAAGTTCCCCGAGAAGTATCACAGCGAAGCCCTGGCCGGCGCTGATGCTACCTTCCACGTAAAGGTGAACGGCATACAGAAAAAAGAGCTGCCAGAACTGGACGATGAGTTCGCTAAGGACGTATCCGAATATGACACTCTCGACGAGCTGAAGGCGGCAAAGCGCAAGGAACTTGAAAAGAAGGCTGAGCACGATGCCAAGATTGAGAAGGAAAACGCCGTAGTAGGCAAGGCTGTTGACAACGCTGAAGTAGTTATACCTGATATCATGGTAGAGCGCCAGATTGACGCCATACTCAACGATATCCGTTACCGCCTGAGCATGCAGGGCATCAGCCTTGAGGACTACATGAAGTACACCGGTACCGATATGGAGTCCTTCCGCAAGGAGAGCCGCACCGACGCAGCCCACAGGGTAAAGAGCCAGCTGGTGATCGACGCCATAGCTAAGGCCGAGGACATCAAGGCTACCGAAGAAGAAATAAACGCTAAGGTAGATGAGTATTGCGCACAGTTTGGAGACAAGGCCGAGGAATTCAAGAAGGGCCTCAGCGAGGACGATAAGAAGTTCTTTGCGGATCAGATAATGGTCGACAAGACTCTGGCAGTAATGACCGATACCGCCGTAGAGGTAGAAAAGGCCGAGAAGAAGCCTGCAAAGAAGGCTTCTGCCAGGAAGACCAAGAAGGCCGAGGAAAAGCCTGAGGAGAAGGACGCTGAGTAAGGCGCGAGTATCTTCCGATAATTGCCACCTGTACTGCTTCGCCGCACCGTGCCGTGCGGCGAGGCATTTATAACGAAGGGCACGATGTATTCAGACAATAAAGGAGATGAACACTATGAATCTTATACCGATGGTAGTAGAGCAGTCAAACAAGGGGGAGCGTTCCTATGACATATATTCCCGCCTGCTAAAGGATCGTATAGTGTTCCTTGGCGGCGAGGTCGACGACGATTCTGCCAACCTTATCGTGGCTCAGCTGCTATTCCTTGAAGCGGACGATCCGGATAAGGACATTAGCTTGTATATAAACAGCCCCGGTGGCTCCGTCACTGCGGGCATGGCGATATATGATACCATGCAGTACATCAAATGCGATGTATCTACCATATGCATAGGCATGGCGGCAAGCATGGGCGCTTTTCTGCTTGCGGCAGGCGCAAAGGGCAAGCGCAGGGCGCTGCCCAACAGCGAGATAATGATACACCAGCCTCTGGGAGGCGCGCGCGGCCAGGCCACCGACGTAGCCATTCAGGCTGAACAGCTGGTAAAAATCAAGAAGAAACTGAATGGGATACTTTCCGTGCGTACCGGTCAGCCGATTGAAAAGGTACAGGCTGACACCGAGCGCGACAACTATATGGATGCCGAGGCGGCGCTTGCCTACGGTCTCATAGACGAGATAATTCCGCCCAGGAGGTAATTGATGGCGAAAAACGAAGAAAAAAACACCGGCACGATAAAGTGCTCATTCTGCGGAAAGCCACAGGACGAGGTGAATCGCATAATCGCGGGCCCCGGCGTGTACATCTGCAATGAGTGCATAGAGCTTTGCCAGGAAATAATAGACGAGGACTTCTCCACGGTGGAGGCAGACCTCAAGGACATACCGAAACCCCAGGAGATTTCCGATACTCTCGATGAGTATGTGGTAGGTCAGACAGCTGCGAAGCGTGCGCTGGCCGTCGCCGTGTACAACCACTATAAGCGCATAAATGCCGGCAAGCAGAAGGACGACGTGGAGCTGCAAAAGAGCAACATAATCATGCTGGGGCCTACCGGCTGCGGTAAGACCATGCTGGCTCAGACCCTTGCGAAGATACTCAACGTTCCATTTGCCGTTGCTGACGCTACATCGCTCACGGAGGCCGGCTACGTAGGCGAGGACGTAGAAAACATACTGCTCAAGCTCATTCAGGCGGCGGATTACGACGTTGAGCGTGCGGAAAAGGGCATAGTATACATCGACGAAATCGACAAGATCGCCCGTAAGAGCGAAAATCCATCCATAACCCGCGACGTTTCCGGCGAGGGCGTGCAGCAGGCGCTGCTGAAGATACTGGAAGGAACGGTTGCCAGCGTTCCACCTCAGGGCGGCCGCAAGCACCCCCATCAGGAGTTTATACAGATAGACACCACAAACATACTCTTCATCTGCGGCGGCGCGTTTGCAGGCATTGAGGATATCATAACCAAGCGCACGGGCAAGAGCGTAATGGGATTCGGTGCGGACGTGCAGAGCAAGGTGGAGAAGGACGTAGGTTCCATACTGAAGAACATACTCCCGGAGGATCTGCTCAAGTTCGGCCTTATACCGGAGTTCGTGGGAAGAATGCCCGTGATAGTCACGCTGCATCAGCTTGACCGCAAGGCATTGATAGATATACTCACAAAGCCGAAGAATGCCCTTACCAGGCAGTATAAGCGGTTGTTCGAGATGGACGGCGTGGAGTTGAAGTTTGATGAGGAAGCGCTGGAGAGGGTTGCGGATCTCGCCATAGAGCGCAAGACCGGCGCCAGAGGCCTGAGAGCCATACTTGAGGACGTAATGCTGGACATCATGTTCGACATACCCTCAAGGAGCGATATAAAGAGCTGTACCATAACCAAGGACGTCATCGAAAAGAAGGCGCCTCCGGTGTTCGGGTACAGAAAACAGAAAGAGCAGCTTCCGCCCCCTGAGCTGGGCGACGCCTGCTGAACCGAGGATCCCCGCGTATAAAACAGGGGCCGGAACATAAGTCAACAACCGGCAAGGCCAATTTTAAAGGGCGCTTTGCCGGCTTAATTTTTTAATGACGGAGGTATTGCCAATGAAAAAAGACGTAGTGATAATCGGCGCGGGACCGGCGGGCATATTCACCGCGCTTGAAATGCTGCGCAAGGGAAGCGGGCAGAGCATACTAATCTTGGAAAAGGGACAGGCTATCGAGAACCGCCGCTGCCCGAAAGCGAAGACCGGCCGCTGCATGAACTGCAAGCCATACTGCCACATTACTACGGGCTTTTCCGGCGCGGGCGCGTTTTCTGACGGTAAGCTGTCGCTGAGCTGCGAGGTGGGAGGCGACCTGCCAAGTCTCATAGGAACGGACGTTGCGCAGGAAACGATAGATTATGCGGATAAGATTTATCTTGAATTCGGAGCAAGCACCAGGGTGGAGGGAATAGGTAATACCGAGGAGGTAAAGGATATTCGCAAGCGTGCCATAAAGGCCGGACTTCGCCTTGTGGATTGCCCGATACGGCATTTGGGAACAGAAAAGGCTCAGGATCTTTACCTTGCCATAGAAAAGTATCTGCAAAGCAACGGCGTAGAGATGCTGTTTGGCTGGGAATGTACCGACCTTATACTCGAAGGCGAGGAATGTAAGGGAGTGTATATCACTAACGGCAAGGAGAGCAGCGCCGTACAGGCAAAGCATACCGTTGTGGCTACCGGCCGCAGGGGTGCGGACTGGCTGGAAAAGCTCTGCGCCGATCACGGCATAGCTCATCAGCCCGGAACAGTGGATATAGGGGTACGGGTCGAAGTACGAAACGAGATAATGGAGCGGGTGAACGAGGTGCTCTATGAGTCCAAGCTCATAGGCTATCCAAAGCCCTTCAAGAATAAGGTGCGCACCTTCTGCCAGAATCCCGGCGGATTTGTGAGCCAGGAAAACTACGACAACGACCTTGCTGTGGTAAACGGCCACTCTTACAAGGACATAAAAAGCAACAACACCAATCTGGCCATACTTGTATCCCACAACTTCAGCGAGCCCTTCAACCAGCCCATAGCCTACGCTCAGAAGGTGGGAGAGCTTACCAATATGCTGGGTGCGGGGCACATAATGGTGCAGCGCTTCGGCGACATACTGGACGGCAAGCGCACATGGCAAAAGGAGCTGGCGCAGTCCAACGTAAAGCCTACCCTGCCCGATGTGGTGGCTGGGGACATAACCGCCGCCATGCCGTATAGGGCCATGATAAACATTATCAACTTTATAAAGGCCATGGACGAGGTAGTACCGGGCTTCGCGTCCTACGAAACGCTGCTATATTCTCCGGAGCTGAAGTTTTACAGCAACCGTGTGAAGATGGACACCGACTTCAACACCAGCGTAAAGGGACTCCACTGTCTTGGCGACTCCAGCGGCTGGACCCGTGGCCTTATGATGGCCTCCGTCATGGGAGTGCTCATGGGCCGGGTTATAGCCAGAGAGGGATAAACAAAAGAATGATAAAATGGGCTGCGAGGGCAGCCCATTTTTGCGTGCATTATTCGGTCAGATAGGCAAGTGGCTTATTATGTATCCGCCGCACAGCATGCTGAGCAGATTCGCGACGACCGCGCAGAGTATGCTCATCTTTTTGCTCTTTTCGGTTATAAAGCCGCAGTATACCTTGGCCTCAATGGCGGCTATAAGCATTTCCAGCGGATAGAAGAAGATCGCCCACATATAGCCCAGTGAAATGCCGTGGAAGAGCAGGTTCAGACCGGTCTGAGTGACGAGGTTCGCGATGAAAAACACCCGCCAGCTCCTTTTTTCCCGGTAGCCGAACAGGTAGAACACGAGACCCTCTATGGCGAGCGTGAGCAGTACCCGCATGGCTATGAGCAGCGGCGTGCGAAGGGGCTTTTCGCCCTCTGCGATGGTGCGGCCCGCCACGTCGAGGGTGTACAGGGCTCCGTATCTCCCCTTTGCGGGCGCGAAGGGGATCGTGAATTGGGTATCGCCGTATTTTACGGTAAGCTCGTCCTTCCTGCTGCCGCTATCCGGATCCCCGCCGTAAAAGTACCGATAATGGCTTTCCCAGCCCTTTACTGTTTTTTGAAGAACGTAGGGCTCAGTGCCCGGTGCGCCGGAGGGTATGGAAAGCTCAAGGCCGTCGGGAGGGTTGGATACGATAATGATGAAGGAAGGCGGCTCCGCGGCGTTTGCCAGGGCGGCCGATTGCAGCGAGAGCAGCGTAACGGCGACGAGAAGCAGGACAGCCAAGCGTTTCGGTTTCATTGCGCACCTTCCTTATACAGCCTTTTAAATATTATAACATACGCATAATGAGTACAAAAATGAAAAATATATAAATAAATCCATACATGGCGGGCTTTCCCACTGCGCAGTTCCGCGCATTTTGCTTCTGTACGGGCATACTACACTTAAAACAGCTTGAGAAAGGAATTTGCGTATGGAAAAAGGAGCGGTATGGCTGCTGATAATATCGCAGCTTTGCATATGGGGCTATGTTTGGTGGAAAAACAGAAGGACGAGAAAGCTCATACAGGGCGAACCTGAGCGGCGCGGCGGCACGCAAAAACAGAGCAGAGAGATGAAGGAACTTGCAGAAATGCGCAAGCGCTCCCTGAATACTCCGCTTTCTGAAAAAGCACGTCCGGCCAAAATGAACGAGGTGATAGGTCAGGAGGAGGGAATAAGGGCACTGCGCGCCGCCATGTGCGGGCCAAACCCTCAGCACGTGATAATATACGGCCCTCCGGGCTGCGGCAAGACCTGCGCAGCGCGGCTGGTGCTGGAGGAGGCCAGGCGGCAGAAGGATTCTCCCTTTGACAAAAACTCTAAGTTCGTGGAGGTGGATGCTACCTGCGTACGCTTTGACGAAAGGGCCATAGCCGACCCCTTAATGGGCTCGGTTCACGATCCAATATATCAGGGGGCGGGGGCGTTGGGCTCTGCGGGGGTTCCTCAGCCCAAGCCGGGAGCGGTGAGCCGGGCGCATTGCGGCATACTGTTCCTGGACGAGATAGGCGAGCTGCACCCGGTGCAGATGAACAAGCTGCTGAAGGTGCTGGAGGACAGGAAGGTATTCTTCGACAGCGCCTATTACTCAAAGGACAATGCAAATATACCTCAGCATATACATGACATATTCCAGAATGGCATGCCGGCGGACTTCAGGCTCATAGGAGCTACTACCCGGCAGCCGGAGGAGCTGCCCGCAGCGCTGCGTTCAAGGTGCGTGGAGCTGTTCTTTAAGCCTTTGTCCTTCGAAAGTATGCTGACCATTGCCAGGGGCGCGGCGAAACGGCTGGGATACGATATGGATGATGCCGCAGCTGAGCTTTGCGCGCAATGCTGCATGTCCGGGCGCGACGCGGTGAATATGATACAGCTTGCCGGGGGTGCGGTATATACTCAGAACCGGCGTAGGATAACCTTTTCGGATATGGAGTGGGTGTCCGAAATAAGCAACTGCCCCAAACGGCCCGATATCCGAATGCCTGAACGTATGCTGCCCGGCACAGCCATAGGCATAGGCGTAGTGGGCGGCGGGAACGGCATGATAATGGAAATAGAGTGTGCGGCGGAGCGGGCGAGAGGCGCGCTTGGCCGGCTGGACATAGGCGGCGCAGTGGAGCGGGAGGAGATAGAGATGAGGGGCAAACGCCTTGAGCGGCGCAGTACTGCCATGGCGTCGGCGCAGAATGTGCTGAGCGCTTTCAAAAACCGCTTCGGCTTGGACTGCGGGGCGTATGACATACATTATAACGTCCCCGGAGGCTTCCCCATGGACGGCCCCAGCGCAGGTATAGCATTTGCCGTGGCACTCATGAGCGCCATATCCGGCAAGGCCCCAGTTGCGGGTATAGCCATGACGGGAGAGATAACCGTAAACGGTCAGGTACGCCCCGTAGGCGGCGTGAGGGAAAAACTCGTGGCCGCCATAGAGGCGGGAGCACATACGGTAATAGTGCCCGAGGCCAACTACGAGAGGCAGTTTGAGGAGGCGAAGGCGCGGGTGGTCGCAGCAGCCGACATAACCGAGGTGATGCGCATAGCCTTCGATATACCCGCTGAAGAGGAGATAGACGGAGTGCTGCCCTTCCTGTGCACAACGGCTTAAATTTGGCTTAAAAAAGGTTTTTACCATATACACACTGTTGTCAAAATCCAATGGTATAAGTATAATCACATATATAATTTATACTGAGGATAACGGCAGAAGACATGGTAGAACACGAAAAAACGTATAAAGATATCCCCACTGTGGCCTTGAGGGGCCTTGTGGTGCTGCCCGGAGAAATGCTGCATTTCGACGCGGGCAGGCCCAAAAGCGTGCATGCCCTCAATAGGGCGATGGATGAGGAAGGGCTTATATTCGTAAGTGCCCAGAAGGATCCGAAAATATCCGACATCGAGCCGGACGACATATATGAAACCGGTACTCTCTGCGCCCTGAGACAGGTGCTGCCAATGCCCGGTGACTCTGCGAGGGTATTTGTAGAGGGAGTGTGCCGCGCCCTCGCCGTGAAGGTAAGGGACGACGGCGAGAGCTTCTCCGCCGATATAGAGATGCTGGAGGACGAGGAATGCAAGCCTGCCAAGGCGGAGGCGCTGCGCCGCAGGGTAGACAAAAAGCTCGGCGAGTACGCCCAGCTCAGCCCTAAACTCAACTCGGACATCATGGCGAATATCGAGGCCAAATTGATGCCCGGCGAATTTGCAGACGCTGCCGCCAACGCTGTCCTGAAGCGCCCGGAGCAGCGTCAGGAAATACTGGAGGAGTTGGATCCTGCAGAGCGAATGAAGAAGCTGTTGGGTTTCTTTGTGGGCGAGATAGATATACTCAAGGCGGACAGACGCATAGCTGCCGAAGTAAAGTACCAGGTTGACAAGAGCCAGAAGGAATACTACTACCGCGAGCAGATAAAAGCCATACGCAAGGAGCTGGGTGAGAGTAGCGATACCGAAGCGGACGAATTCAGGGCAAAGCTTGAGCATAAGCAGATGCCTGACAGCGTGCGTTCAGTAATCGAGCGCGAGATAAAGCGCTACGGGGACCTGCCCGCAGGCTCACACGAGGCGCCCTCCGCCCGGAATTATATAGAGTGTATGCTGGACCTTCCCTGGAACGAGGAAAGCACGGACAACATGGACCTTGCCCATGCGCGGGAGACGCTGGATTCCGCCCACTACGGCATGGACAAGGTGAAGGAGCGCATAATAGAGTACATGGCTGTGGCGCGGCTTACCGGCAAGGTGAACGGGCAGGTCATATGCTTCGTAGGCCCTCCGGGCGTAGGCAAGACCTCTATCGCCAAGTCCATAGCCGACGCTTTAGGCAGGCGGTTCGTCCGAATGAGCCTGGGCGGCATACGGGACGAGGCTGAAATAAGGGGCCATAGGCGCACCTATATAGGTGCGATGCCGGGCAGGGTGATATCCGCTATGCGTCAGGCTGGTGTGATGAACCCGGTCATACTTTTCGATGAGATAGACAAGCTGGCGGGAGACTACCATGGCGACCCGGCGGCTGCCATGCTTGAGGTGCTGGACAGCGCACAGAATTTCGCCTTCCGGGATCACTTCATCGAGGTGCCTTACGATCTTTCCAAGGTGATGTTTCTTACCACCGCTAACGACAGGAGCACCATACCCGCGCCGTTGCTGGACCGAATGGAGGTCATAGAGGTACCCGGCTACCTTGAAACGGAAAAAATAGAGATAGCCAAGCGCCATCTTCTGCCAAAGCAGATGGAGAAGAGCGGCCTTAAAAAGAGCATGCTGACGGTGCCGGATCCACTGTATCCCGAGATCATACGCGGCTACACAGCCGAGTCCGGTGTGCGCAGCCTTGAACGGGTGATGGGCAGCATATGCCGAAAGGCCGCATGTGACATAGGCGACGGCAAGGCCAAGAAGGTGCGTCTCACCAAGGCGCGCATAAACGAGTATCTCGGCAGGCCAAAGTACAATAACTACGCCAGGGCACATAAAGACGAAGTCGGTCTTGTCAATGGCCTTGCATGGACCAGCGCCGGCGGCGATACGCTGGAGATAGAGGTACAGACGGTGCCGGGCAGCGGCAAGCTGATGCTTACGGGCCAGCTGGGCGATGTGATGCAGGAAAGCGCAAAGGCAGCACTGACCTTCGTGCATGCCAACGCCGAAAGGCTGGGCATTGACGAAGCCGCAATCCGGGAGAAGGATATACACCTGCACGTCCCTGAAGGCGCTGTACCCAAGGACGGCCCCAGCGCAGGCATCACCATGGCTGTAGCCATAGCCAGCGCGCTGTCGGGAATACCCGTAAAGGGCAGCGTAGCCATGACCGGAGAAATAACCCTTCGTGGCCGCGTGCTGCCGATAGGCGGCCTTCGGGAAAAGCTTCTGGCGGCGGTCCGGGCAGGCATGACGGCTGTAATAATGCCGGAGGAGAACCGCAAGGATCTGGAGGATGTACCGGAGGAGATAAAGAAGGCGTTGGAGCTGCACTTTGCATCCAGTGCAATGACGGTTATGGAAAAGGCTCTGGCCTATATGCCGAAGCACAGCGGCCATATAAGAGTAGAGCAAAGGGAAAGCGGCGTGAGCGCAGTCCAGTGAGGGTGCGTTTTATAAAGGGAGGGCTCTTGCTCTCCCTTTGAGACTGTCGAAAAAGTGGCTGAACGCCACTTTTTCGAGTTTTTCGGGTTTCGCCTCTCGCATTCGCTCCCGGGCGGCAAAACCCGCAAAGTACGAAAACCTCTGGGTTTTCATCCGTTCTGACGCACATGTCGTCAGAGCCGGATTGAACATAAGGGGCTGCGGCCCCTTATCAACTAAAAAAATGTTGTTGCGTATCTGTGGTAGTGCTGATACAATTCTCTATGCAAAAGGAAAGGAGAGAAAAATGGAGTTTGCCATAAAGCAGGCAGAGTTCGTTACCAGCGCGGGACTTGGCAGCCCTTATCCCGAAAAGACCGCCGCCGAGATAGCCATAGTGGGCAAGTCAAATGTGGGCAAATCCAGCCTAATCAATTCCCTCTGCAACAACAAAAAGCTCGCCAAAACCTCGTCCAACCCGGGAAAGACGAGGCTCATAAACTTCTTTAAGATAAACAGGGAGTTTTACTTTGTCGACCTGCCGGGCTACGGCTTTGCCAGAGCCCCAAAGACCGAAAAGGACAAATGGGGAAAGCTGATGGAGGATTACCTTTCCTCCGGACGCGTCGATCATATATTCATGCTCATAGATATACGCCACGCTCCTACTGAGGACGACAAACTTATGCTGCAATGGATAATATATTACAACCTGCCATTCACGCTCATCGCCACAAAAGCGGATAAAATAGCAAAGAGCAAGCGGGCGCAGATGGCGAACGCAGCGGCAAAACAGCTCGGCGCGCCTCCCGCTGCAATAGCTTTTTCCTCGGAGGATGGCTGGGGCAGGGATTTTGTGCTCCAGCGCATGGATCAGGTGGTAAAGGATGTAAAAAATCTGCGCGCCGGTATTGACATAGAGCAGCAGTAACAGCATAATAGTAAATTAGCTGACAAAGGCTTATTTAAAGTTAAAAAACCGACCATATCAAAGGCCGTTTTGGAGGATTGTTATATGGGTCTCAGAAAGTGTCCGAGATGCGAACTGAACTATATTCGTGACGATGAACAACTTTGCAACGTCTGCAAGCGCCATATGAAGGGCGAGGTGGAGACTGACGACGTAGTTACCATATGTACAGAGTGCGGCGAAAACCCCGCCGTCCGCGGCAGCGAGCTGTGTGCTATGTGCCTGAGGGAAGCCCGCCGTCAGGAAAATCTTGAAAAGATGGCAGACGATCTTACCGGATCCTCCGTTGTGGACGATATGAACGGCATTGATGAGCTGGAAGTACCCATAGACGACGATATCCCCGAAATAGAGCTTGAAGAGATAGACAAGGAGCTAGGCGGCGATTCCAATCTTGGCTCCGACGATATGGACGAGGGAGAGGAAGAAGAGGACGAGGAGAACTGAAACCTCCCGTCTCTTACTACAAGGGCAATGGAGCGATGAATGAAGCTTTTCGCAATAGGTGATCTGCATTTGTCCCACAGCTCAAATAAGCCTATGAGCATATTCGGGCCCAACTGGGATAACCATGCCGAGCGCATAGCAGCTGCTTGGCTTGAGCGCGTGTCCGACGAGGACGCAGTGCTGATACCGGGCGATATAAGCTGGGCCATGCAGCTCGATGAGGCCAGGCCGGATATAGAGTATATTGCCGCATTGCCAGGTAAAAAGGTGATAATGCGAGGCAACCATGATTATTGGTGGGGCTCTATTTCGAAGGTGAGGGATATGCTGCCCTGCTGCATGTACGCACTGCAAAACGACACCGTAGAGCTCGGCTCTGTTACAATAGCAGGCTCCCGCGGCTGGATATGTCCTGGCAGCTCTGGCTTTGATCCGGAAACAGACCAGAAGATATACGACCGGGAGGTTATTCGCCTCCAACTGTCGCTATCTGGAGCAAAACAGGGCAGCCGCATCATCGTCATGCTGCATTACCCGCCATTCAACGAGAAACGGGCGCCAAGCGGCTTTACGGAGATATTCGAGAAGTACGGCGTGGAGCGGGTGATATACGGCCATCTTCACGGCAAAGCCTGCCGCAATGCGTTCGAGGGCATCCGCAACGGCATAGAATACACGCTGTGTTCTGCCGACCATCTGGATTTTGTACCGAAGCTGATAACGGAGATATAAGCCTAATAAACGCGTAAAAGCATAAAAGAGCGGATTTTGAAGTGAACCCCGAAGATTAGACAAAAAAGAATATTAAGTTGTTACGGAATGAGTTCGGTATTGTACCGGGCTCATTCCTTTCAGTTTCAT
>SFEL01000043.1 GCA_004557245.1 Clostridiales bacterium
ATATTTGACGCTGGGAACGCTTCGGACGAGGAATGTATCGCCGGAGCGTTTTCCATTGAAAAATCGCCGTTTTCCCCAAGTCAAGAGCCGGAGAAAACACCCGAAAAACACCCCTATTGCGTAACAGAGGCGCAGAAAGGAGCTTGCATGAGAACAGGGCTTACGAAGCAGGAAAAGACCACCGAAATCTACTTTGACGAGAAAGAACCCACCATCTATATCCGCACCCACAACACCGACCTCAGGAACAGGCTGACCGCCTATGCCTCAGCTCACCCCGGCGAGTGCCGCCAGACCGACGCAGATCCGGACACGGGCTGCATGGAGTTTGTGATCCGCAAGGGGCGGTTCTCCTTTCGGCTGACCGCCCCATACAGCGAGGAACGCCGCAAGGCGGCAAGCGAAGCGGCGAAAAAGAGCGGTGTTCATAGGCAGAGGCAGCAGGAATGATACGACGCCAAACACATACCGATGGTATAATAATTAAAATCAAATTCGTATGGGCGGTATGTTCATTTCGTCATATTTTTCTGCTATAATCAATTTATAAAGGCAGAAAGGGTGAGACGAATGGAAATAAAGCTCGCTGAAAATATTCGCGCTTTCCGAAAGCAGAGATCTCTTACACAGGAGCAGCTTGCGGAGGTGTTGGGCGTAACGGTCGGCGCGGTTTATAAATGGGAAGCAAAGCTCTCCCAGCCCGAATTAACCATGATCATGGCCATGGCGGACTTTTTTGACACGTCGGTGGACGTGCTGCTGGGCTATGAGATGAAGGACAATCGCTTGCAGGCAAGCGTGGAAAGGCTAAAACAATATCTTCATGAAAAAAATCAAAAGGGGCTTGCGGAAGCGGAAAAAGCGCTAAAAAAATACCCACACGACTTCAATGTCGTTCACGAAAGTGCCGAGCTGTATTGTGTGTTCGGCGTGGAGCTTCAAAATCAAAGTTTGCTGCTGAGAGCCTTGGAACTCTTGGAGCAATCGCGCCTGTTGCTGCCGCAGAACACAGACCCGCAGATCAGCGTTCTTACGATTTATGGGGAAATGGCAGATGTATATCTGATGCTGGACGAGGGCGAAAAAGCCGTAAATCTTTTGAAGGCGCACAATGCAGGCGGCCTGTACAGCGATGTGATTGGCCTGATATTGGCGACCAACCGGAAGCGGCCGGATGAAGCTGTGCCGTTTCTGTCTGAATCACTGCTGAAAAACACCACAGCCATCATACGCACCATTATGGGCTACATAAACGTGTTCTTTCAGCAAGAGGATTACAACTCGGCACAGGCAATCCTGCTTTGGGGAGATCATGTTCTTTCCGGGTTGAGAAATGAGGACAAGAACAGCTTCCTCGACAAGATAAACAGTGTGTTTCATGTATGCCTTGCCTATACGCAGGTGAAAGCCGATGACCGCTGCGCCGCCCGTCATTCCCTGTGCCATGCGAAAGAGCTTGCAAAACGCTTTGATGCAGCGCCGGACTACAAAGCGGAGGCCATTCTCTTTGTTGACCACATAAAACCTTTCAGCGCACACGATAATATCGGCGCAACGGCAATGATGGGCATTCAAAACACGCTTGCTGCCATCGGGGACGATATACTATCCACTATGTGGAGGGAGGTAAATGACCATGAAGAATAAACCGCTGAAAAAGCAACTCTCAGCGCAGTTTTATCATCGGAACATCCCTGTTCTCTGCGTCGCTGTTTTCGGCGCATTGGTTTCAGGCTCGCTCAATTTGATTCTTTCGTGGATCATGCAGCAGCTTATCGATGCGGCATCCGGTGTTCCTGGTGCGCTTGCCATCGGAACGCTCGCAAAAATCAGCGGAGGGTTTGTGCTGCTTTGCGTAGCGGCGTTTCTGCTGGACTATATTTCACAGCCCCGCTTTATTGAGAGAGCCATGCGGCAGTATAAAGATTTCGCCTTTCAGAAGCTCACGGAAAAGAGCATTTCATCCTTTCGGGACGAGAGTACGGCTGCCTATCTTTCGGCTCTGACCAACGACGCAGGCAGCATAGAGGCGGACTATCTTGCGCAACAGCTTTCCCTGATCACAAAAACCGTGACATTCATCGGCGCGCTCGCCATGATGCTGTGGTACTCCCCGGTTATGACCGCCATCGCCATCAGCATTACGATTTTGCCGCTGGTCGCTTCCCTTCTGACGGGAAACAAGCTGCAAGAAGCTGAAAAGCGTGTGTCGGAGCGAAACAAGGACTTTACCGCCGCGCTGCACGACTGCCTCAGCGGATTCTCGGTCGTTAAGAGCTTCAAGGCGGAGAAGGAGGTCTATAAGCTCTTTGCCGAAAGCAACCGGGCTTTGGAGGGAGATAAGTTCAGCAAACGGAGGATCAAGATCCTCGTGGGTATGATCGGCGCTGTGACGGGCATTTTTGCGCAGCTCGGCGTGTTTCTCATTGGAGCGTACCTCGCTCTGTCCGGCTATGGGTTGACCCCCGGCGTTGTGATCATTTTCGTAAACCTGATGAACTTTATGATTCAGCCCATCGCGGAGCTGCCGGGGCTGCTGGCAAGCCGCAAGGCGGCGCTGGGGCTGATCGGCAAGCTGGCGACAGCACTGG
Organism: Clostridiales bacterium; assembly: GCA_004557245.1. GTDB lineage: Bacteria > Bacillota > Clostridia > Christensenellales > CAG-138 > SFEL01. The sequence continues at coordinate 2,592 of SFEL01000043.1, forward strand.
AAAAGAATCCCGCCTCTGGCGGCAGCGCGGCGCTTTCCCGGCTGGAGAAGGGCATTCGTCTCGAACAGGTGTCGTTCAGCTATGACGGAGAAAAGGATGTGCTGCACGAGATCTCCGCCGAGTTTAAGGCCGGCAAAGCCTATGCTATTGTGGGTGGCAGCGGCAGCGGAAAATCAACGCTGCTTCATCTGTTGATGGCGGGGAGCAGGGAATATGCTGGAAGCATCTTGCTTGACGGAACGGAGCTTCGCAGCATCGCCCCGGAATCGCTGTATGAAACGATTTCAGCCGTACAGCAGAATGTGTTCGTGTTCAATGCCTCCATAAAGGATAATGTTTCCATGTTCCGCAGTTTCCCACAGCAGGAGCTTGACGAGGCGATTCGCCACGCCCATCTAACGGGGCTGATTGCGGAACGGGGAGAAGGCTATCTCTGCGGCGAGGGCGGCAGCGGGCTGTCCGGCGGCGAAAAGCAGCGCATATCCATTGCCCGAAGCCTACTGAAAAAATCCTCCGTCCTTCTGGCTGACGAGGTAACGGCTTCGCTGGACGCACAGACGGCCCATCAGGTCACAAACGATATTCTTGACCTGCATGGTATGACCCGCATCATCGTGACGCATACGCTGGAGGAATCCCTGCTCCGCCGCTATGACGGCATCCTCGTCCTGAAGGACGGACGCATCGACGAGACGGGCAGCTTCGACGAGCTTATGGAGAAGAAAGGGTATTTCTTTGCGCTGTTCACTGTGGCGCAGTAAAAAGGAAGTAAATTCGATTGTTAAAGAAATCAAAATAAACTTGCTCATACTCTCTCAAAGCGCAATCGACAAAAATCGGTTGTGCTTTTCTTTTACCCAAAATCAAGAAAGGAGCGACCACCCATGACGAAGAAGAAAACGCCGCAGACCATCGAGGAATGCAACGCCGAGCTGGAACTCACGCAGAAGAAAATCCGGCAGTAT
>SFEL01000023.1 GCA_004557245.1 Clostridiales bacterium
AACGCCGCACAGCTCAATCAGGTCGTGACGGACCTGCTGGAAGGCGCAGTCTCTGACACAACTGAAGAATCAAAAGACAAGTGAGCTCTGCGCATCAAGTTACTCTTGCTGTCATACACCGATTTTTTGAAAGCAATTTCAAAAAAATCTATAGTGTTGAGTTATGACAGATGAAAACCTCGTAACCATGCCGGTTACGAGGTCTTTCTTGTGCCCGGATTTTCTGTTTTCCCTTATTTTTTCCCTTTAGCGGTGAAAAAAGACCTCTGATGCGTTGACATCAGAGGCTCATTTTCATGCATCGATCACGTGACCTGTGCGGTAACATTCCGCGATGTAGTCACGGGATTGATAGTAGAACGAGGAGTTATAATCGCAGAGCTTTTCATCGATCCACGAGGTATATACAGCCACCAGCATTTCTGCCACATCATCCTGCCCGGACACATCCTCGATCAGGCGAGCGTATACCTTGCCGATCGTCCACACATCCGGCACGGCGTACCTGGCCGCCGCCACGTTATCGAACTGGCCGTAGGGCAAGCTGAAGTGCTGCTGCATATCGTCGGACACCTTCTCGATGGGCTCACAGTGGAACACATCGGCATGGCCCAGGATCATCTGCACGCCCTGTAAGCCCAACGCCTTTACCACGTCGCAGCGTTTCAGTTTCAGGTCACGGCCCAGCTGCTCCACCAAAGCGCAGGTGAAGAACAGTCCGCTGTGGTTTCGTTCACACATGTACCTCGTAACTCCTCTCGAAGGTCAGCGCCGCCAACGCTCTGGCGGTATGGAAGCTGATCTGATGGGTGGGATGCTTGAACCGCGCCAGCTCCCAGAAGGCGGCGCGGCTGATCTCGCCATCTGTATAGCTCTGCACATAGTTGAAGATGGTGTCATCGGCCATCGGCCCCTCTACGATGTCGTAGTTGTGGGGCACACCGCTGCGGCAGGCCACGATGAAATCCAGCCACTCATCGCTCATCTCAGGGAAGCGCTTGATCGATAGTCCCGGCTGTTCTTCGAACCGGTAGACGTTCACGATACCGCTGCCGAACCGCGTGGCCCAGCGGACAGCCTGTGCCTCATACTCTGTGCAGTAAAAGCCCCAATAGAAGTCCTTGTGGAACTTCTGAATGCGTATTTCCGGCTGTTCGACCGTCACCCGGCTGCCGTGATACAGTGTCCGCATGGTCTGCCTCCTTCCACGTTTTTTCTATTATACCCGATTTTACCGCTCCGCGCAACAAAGAAGTTGCTGTGACGCTCATCCCTGTGAAACACGGCGGATAAAATCCTCCATTTTATCGGCGCTCTCACGCTTCATGCGGTCGGTCACGTGGCCATAGACATCCAACGTGAAGGCAGCTGTGGCATGACCGAGGTTGCCCTGTACCGTCTTGATGTCGATGCCGGAGCTGATGGCGGCTACGGCATAACTGTGGCGCAGATCGTGGTAACGGGCATCCGGACGGCCAATTGCCGCGACCGCTTTCTTGTAGTGGCGGTAGACTGTCGGCTTTGTCAGGTGATGCCCCAGGGCATCGGTGAACACCAAATCGTTGTCCTCCCAAGCGCAGCCTGCCATGAGACGCTGTTGTGCCTGTTCCGCCTTGCGATGACGCAGGTGGGCGACCACCGTAGGAGACGCCACCAACGTGCGGCTGCGACTATTCTTGGTAGGAACCAGCTCATAGGCCGCAAGGCCCTTTTCCTGATGAAGCTGGAGCTGCTTGTTCACGGTGATCACGCCGTTGTCAAGGTCTACACAAGCCCAGGTCAGTCCCAGTGCCTCGCCCTCCCGCAGGCCAAGGAACAGCGTGGTCAGAAAGAGATCCTCAAAGGGATGTCCCTGAATGCTCCGAATAAAAGCGGCCACATCGTCCTCATCCAGCGGCTTGATTTCCGCTTTTTGCCCTCGCGGTAAGGTACAGGCATCAGATGGGTTGGTACGGATATAGCCGTTGAGCACAGCCTGCTTCAGCGCCTGATGCAGCACGCCATGGATGTTCTTGATAGTCTTTGCCGACAGGCCAGGTCTGTCAGGCTTATCCGACGCCAGTGCGTTATAGAAGGTCTGCACGGTGTGGGGCATGAGATTTTCCATCCTGACTGCCCCCAGTGCGGGCTTGATATGTACCCGAATGTCGCTCTCGTAAATCTGCCGCGTGCGCGGCTTGCAGGCACCCAGGTAGTTCTCCACCCAGATGTTCAGCCACTCCCCCAGCGTCATCCGGCACGGCTCCTGATATGTACCACTGTTGACCTCCACGGCCAGCGCTTGCAGCTTTTCCCGCACCTCTTTTTGCGTCTTGCCGGTAACAGAACGCTGCTTCTGCCGACCGGTTCCAGCATCGTAGCCCGTAGTGATGCGCGCTTCCCAATATGCGTAAGTCTGACCATTCCGTGTGGCGGTCTTCTTCCGAATCGTGCCGCTGCCGTGGGCAGCTCTTTTGTTGTTTGCCATATTCTTCCTCCAAAGTCATGTGTTTGGTAAGGGTGGGGTATGTCCCCCACCCCGTCAGCTTGCGAGCTGCAGGTACTCGACCAGTGCATCGCGAGGGATTCGGATACTTCTCCCAATCCGGACGCTCCGGAGCTGCCCAGAGCGGACGAGCTCGTAGGTCACGCTGCGGCCAACCCGCAGAACCTGTCCGGCTTCCAGCACGGTCAGTGCCAGGGGAAGGTTATCGAAGTTGGTGATGGTGCTGTAGTTTGTGCTGTTGTCGTTGTGATTCATGATATCCTCCTCACGCGCATTTTTGCGATTTTTCTTCTATTTTCACGTTCCGACCGCGACCGGTCATCTCTGCACCGTACTGTGCCAGCAGCGGCGCAAAGCGCTCACTTTTTCGCAGCTTTTTCCAGCTCTCCGTACCGATTTCTGCGTCGCGCAGGATATTGTCCAGCGGTGTCGGTGCCCTATCCCAGCTGCTCAGCCACGCCGCGAAGCGGGCGTAAACGGTGGACTGACCGGCATATGTTTTCGCGTTGGCCTGCGCCTGAACAATGCAGCCTGGCGTCAGATTTTCATGCACCGACATAGCACCGCGAAATCGTTTGCCAAGTCTGGCATCCAACGCCTGTGGCGGAGCGAACAGGAACACGTGGACAGCCTCATCGCAGACTGCATTTCGCAGCTGACAGCGGTAGATCTCCTGTTCCAACCGTGCAGCCAAGTGCCTAACCTCGTAGTCCATCGTCAGCGGCAGCTGTGCGTGGAGGTCAGGTCGCTTTTGCACATTCAGTGGCGACCACTGCGCCGTCTGATCCCAGATCTGCTGTCGGATACCGGAGTGCCCCCAATACACGAAGGTGCGCTCCAGATATGTCTGAGGGGACAAACGGGGATAGCCCAGCAGCATCACCAACGAGGCGGTGTTAAATTCATTTGAGCCGTTGGTGCCGCCGAAATACGGGCACGTTTCCCCATCCAGCAGCAGGCGGCTCAACGCCTGCGGATCAAGGAGTTTCGGAATTTCCGCGGCCAGGTCTTTGTAGGTGGTCAGGAACATTTTTCCCTCGTAGCGTCGCAGGATGTCCTCCATCAGAGCACAGAAGCCGGGCAACTTCCAGCTTTTCCGCATGGCCAGTCTGGACACGTTCATGTCTGCAGAGGTATAGACGTGCAGGCAGAGTTTCTCCATATGGCGGGGCTTGGAGGCCGGCAGCATTTCAGCATCCAAATACTGGTAATCACCGTCCACTTGGGCGGTGGCGTCAAACACCAGCGTCAAGCTATCACCGAAGCTGATTTGCGGCTCGTCCGCGCCGAGAATCGTGAACGCCCCCAGCTTCGTGAACAGACACTCGCCGCGATATAGGCGGTCGATAACCTCGACGGCCTCCGACAGTGCCGGTGTCCGAAAGGCTCTGCCTGGCCCGTTCAGGTAGTCCCGGAACTGGCCGAAGCGTTCTTTTTCCGCATTATCCGCATCCACCAGGCTGCAACGGCCATAGGGGATGTCGGCCTTGGCTTTGGTCGTCTCGTCTAACTCGATGCAGGTGTGTTCCCGCAGCAGTGAGAACGGGCGCCGCAAAAGTGTTGTTGTCCATCGTTGCTTCTCAAACACCCGGCGATCCTTCAGGTCGCGTTGGGTGATCAGCCGCTCCAGCTGGCTGGAGGCCGCGTCCAATGTGGTCTGCGTCAGTCGGTAGATGGGCGCAAACTCAAATTTCTCATCAAAGATGAGAATGCGCGGGTGGGCATTCTCGACCTGTTGGAGAAGGCCATCCAGCGCATTGCCCTTCCGCAGCAGGTCAAACCGTGCCTGGGAGACACCCAGCACGAACGCCTGACCTGCCAACTGCCCGAAACGCAGCACATCGCACGAGGCGGCATAAGGGCAATTATCCTTCCGGCACTGGTCAAAGGATGTGACTTGTTTGTTCTTGCAGAAACCGGCTTTCTGGCTGGCAGCTGTCCACCCCTGCAAGGGGACGACCAGCGTTTCCGGCGCATTCGGAAAGAAGGCAGCAATAGTGTCACGGATACCGTTCAGTGACTCGATTTTTTGCAGCACCAGCAACACGCTGAACACATCGGCCAGCGGGTCATTGTTCAAGCGCAGCTCACAGTCCGCCAGCAGGAACGCCGAAATCCACGTTGATTTTCCTGAACCAGCCCGTGCCGGGCACACAAGCGGCTTGCGGTCAGCGATACCTTTAAGGACACTCTTCGTGATCTTCCGCCAGTAGTCGAAGTCGACAGACGCGCCGCGCTGACGGCACAGCTCTTCAATGTAGTACGCGACCCGATCAGTGACGAAGGCGGTCTGCGCGGCAGTAAGTCCGTTGAAGGGCTCTGGCAGTTCTGTCTGCCTGCGGCGCAGAGGTGCATGCTGCAGCGACTGCGGCAGCTGCTCGGTCACAGCCAAATCGGTGTAAGGATTTGTAGCATCATTTCCCGCAAGGGGTGCTATCCCGTTCGCCGTGGTTTGCGTCGTTTCCATTTCAGCCGCATCATGCGCGTATTCCTCGTTTTTCATTGCTATTCACCGCCTTTCCCGCGTAAATCGTTCGTGTTTTTCTCATTGTCTCTGGCAAGTGCTCCGGCAATCGGCTTTGCCGGGGGCGGGGCGTTTTGCCCCGCCTTTTGCCCGGTTTCCTGCAGTAATCTGGCCGGTATCGCCACCACATAGGTACTGTCCCGGGTGCCGTTTGCCAGCAGGTCGTAGCGGTAACGATACCCTGCGGCGGGCGCCTTGATGACACCTGCTGTTCCCAGAACTTTCTGCAGCTCGAGTTCCCACCTCGGCTTTTGGAGAAACGCGGCATCAATGGTGTTGTCAGCCTTGACCGCTTTGGCATACCATGCTGCCCAAACCGATTCTTCCATGACCAGATACTCCTCCCCGCCGATTTGACGCCAAGCGGCAGCAAACTTACCGTGCTGGGGGTGGGCGTAGGGCTTCCCCAGAGGAACGATCTGGTCAGGGTGGTCGATGATCAAAGCTTTTGCCTTTTCAAGGTACACGCTCGCGTCCTCAGCCCGGCGGGGTGCTGCCGGGGGAGGCGGCGGAGCTGGGTCGAAGATGTCCTGCAAGCGCTGCCGGTAGGCGTTTGCCCTGTCCGGTGGCAGCCACTGGCGGTCACCGGTCAGAGCCACGAAGTCCAGCAACACCTGATAGGCCACCGCCCGGCAGAGAGCCTTCGACTCGTAGGCAAAGATTCGGAAGCGACCACCCGGGTTTCCAAGCTGATTATGAGCACGGTGGATAACATCCTGCGCCCAATCATTCCTGCTTGTCCCCCACCACCAGCCCAACAGCCACGCTGCCCGCGGTGCTGGGGCGATGATCTTCTCAAGGAGATCATCATCCCAGGCCGAGACGGTATAAGTCGGGACGCTTGCCGCGCCCCAGCCGTTGGCGGAGAGGCAGCTGTTCACAAACACCACCCCAGTCCGGGAAAGATCATCACTGAACTTGCCCCAGGTGGTATCCCGACCACGCAGAACCAGCAAGGCCGTGTTTTCCGACGGAAGCGGAAGCCAGATGGATTTCAACTTGTTCACCCGGATCTTGATCCGCGAAATGTCCACCAAGCTGACAGCATCGTTCAGGTCGACTACCCGCTCCCGCCGAATTGAAAAGCGCTTGTCATCCCACTGTTTCCGCGGTAAAATATGTTTGAACAGACGCCTCATCGTTGGCTCCAGCTGCGGAGGCCCACGGAAGGCCACGCAGGGCCGCAAAGATGGCTCGCACTGCTTCAGGTCTGCGGCACGCAGGCCCATCAGCAGCGTTGCCAGCAGCATCGCACCGGCCTCTGGTGTGGGGAACACGTCCAGCAGCGACATCAGGGTTTCCACCCCCTGGCGACAGTCCGTCGCTGTTGGCGGGTGCTTGCCGTCATCGTTGTGAATTTTCCGCCATGCCGGTGGCTGATCCGCTTCTGCGCAGACGGTTTTTACATCAGCAGTTTTCAATAATTTTTTCTGCTGCTTTTGCCGGCCGTTTTCTGTAAAATACCGGTAATTGGGTATCTTTCGCCGCCAGAAATCGTCCGGAAGCGGGATGTACCGGCCGTCCTCCTCGGTGAGGAAGATGGGCTGGCCTGGGTCAGTTAAAACGCGAATTATTTTCAAATAACATCACCTCCGTATTTGTTGAGGGGATCCCTCACGAAGGCAGGATATCACCGCGCCAGCAGCTTGTCCGTCGTTTCTAAAATTAGCGAAAACGCAGAAACGAATCATTTCTTTGTGAAATTTTTCAAATCCGAATACAATCGCCCTCTTAAGTACTCCGTATTGTCTCAATTTTCATCCGTTCCGAATTGTCCGTTTGTCAAAAAGGGATAGCTCACGCACGTAAAGATCACAATCTGCACCCGCCGTATAAGGAGTTTGCCGTGGAAAGATCATCATTTATTATCCTACGCCCCAGGGGAAGTGGCTTCTTCACAAAAGAGGAAGACGCTACCTATTTACCATCAAAGGACATGGAATCCGCATTCGCGCCACCAAAGCATCTCACAAAAGCACCAAATCGAGATCCGACAAAGGAGCTTCGAAGTGAAATAGAGGACTACTGCTCATCTATACGATGTACCTGCTTAAAAGCAGTTCGCAAATCTGCCCCATGCCGCACCGAGCGCCTGTTTGTCTGCAAGGCATCCCTTATTAAAACTATTGATAAAGAAACACCTTCTCAAACATGGACTCCGGAATTATTGTTTACGCTCCTATGTGACCGCGAAATTCTCTGCTCCCATAACCACCAGGACTACTTGCAAAACTACAAAAGCTATGCGGATGTCCGGAAGGTGTTAGCAGGAATGACAAAGCGGCTCAAGGGCGAGGCCAGTGATGCAAATTACTATGCCATTATCAGGCAGTGTGCAGTATCTGGAATATCCGATGAAAGATTACGGGACAGATACAAACAAATGCTGGACTTTTTTCATGATGCGGCCACAGCCCGCTCCGTGCAGCATAAAGCAGGGTCTCTCTCCGAGGCACTGGAGGAACTGAGGTTTTATCTGGAATATTCCAGTTACGACCGATCCGTTTTGTACGCCGAAAGCAGAGTGACTCAAGCTGAAGCCTCGGACGCTGAAACACAAACGCCGTATCTCTCCGCGATCAAGTCGGTGTTCTCTGAAAGCAGATATCCATTCGACGCATTCTTTCTTGACGCTTTACGTGAAGAAGACGCGGAAATATTTGTCACTGAGATCGTCCCGCGATATATGAAGCTGCTTAATATGTACAATGGTTACCGTGATGCCAGTGCCCATTTCCAGCGTGGCTACCGCGCATGGGAATATGTGCAATTCGAAGAAGACAAGTCTCTCTCCGAGCAGATGAATGCATTGTGGAGAGCCGCTTTATCCGAGACAACTGCTATGTCACCTGGCAACATTGCGTCGTGGCTTTTGTGCGGCGAAAACCAACTGGATTTTTCTTCAACAGGTGCTTGCGATATACGCGGTCACAATTCAGATAGTCTCTATAATGCAGCAACCGACTATTTGAAGGAGTTGCGCGGCTCCGATGCAGCTATCACGTCAAGTGATTTTGAAATCTTGCTGCGGAATCAGAATGTTCGTAAACAGCCCTTTTGGTTGATCTGCATTTTGGCTATGCCGAGATTTACCGAAGTTCTCAAAGACGGTCTTTCTTGCGAGCAGCTTGAAGTAATGCTGTCAACGTTGGGGTATAACAGCACCCGCAAATCTGACATTCGCCTGCGAATCAAGGGAATGCGGCTCTTGGAGGAAGCCATCACGGTTTTAGATGTCTGCAGTGCACAATGTAAAAAAAGCTGGGAGCTGTTTATCTCCGTTTTTGGGAACAGAGTCAGCTCATCTGAGGAAGCCACCCTTTGGCATAAGATATTGGATACCAACGGCCGCATGAGGCCGAACAGCTTTCCATTGATCCGTCTGCAGCTTTTAATCAGCGGAGCTATTAACTCCTGCCTTCCAACCCAACCGGAACGACTATATAGTTACCAAAGTGCTTCACCACTCCACACAAGGGGCGGATATGCTGAATTTCTCAAAGATTATCCCTCTGCGGTGGATGAGATAGCCAAACGTATTAAGCAAAACCGGGCAAAATGGAAAGCAGAATTGTCCCAATATCAGCGGGCTTGGAGTACCGATACACTGATAATTGCCGACGCCGCGAAGCTCTGTTATATTTCTTCAAGCAAACTTGCATGGGGGGCTTTATGTCGAGAATATGGTATTGTCAACTTCTGCAAGCAATATGTGAATAAGCATATCGGTCAAGAGAGTATACAGGCAGAGCTAAAGGCGCTTTTAACTGAGCACGCCATACGCCAGGTGCTGAACGATGACGCACGGGATATCCTGAAACGTGCGGCAAAAGCGCTCTTCAACACAAAATTTGGTTTTGATGTACAATTTCTTCAGGGGTAAAATCTCTATTCACATTTTATAGAGTTTGTACCCTTTGAAGTAATTTTTCCCAGCTGACCGAACAAGAACAGAAAAAGGATGGCCCGTATTAAGCACAAGGTGCTTGTTAAGCGGGTCAGACTGCATGTTGTTCTTGTGAGTATACGGGGCAACTTTTTCTGTAGTTGTGAGGGAAGCTGATGGCGAATACGAAGCTTCCCCACGCCCAAAAGAGACTAAAAGAACGCGAAAACACTGCCCCGGTAGGGCATATCGCCCTACCGGGGTAATGTTCTGCTTTTACGCCCCCGGATCTTCCACCGGGACGCAGATGATCTGACCGTTGACGTTGACGAAGAATTCCGGCTTGGCAAGACGTCTGAGCCAATAGTCAATCTGCTCGTCCGTCAGGGATGTGAAGTTCTCGCTGTCTGCCGGTGCGCCGCAGATGAAGAATGTCCCCGCGATGGCATCATAAATTTCTCCGTTCTCATCCCGCAGGGCGCGGTTCAGCGGCAGTCCCAGCAGCTTGCCCTCATCGTTGCAGATCAGGGCTGCGTCTCGTCCTCCGGGTTCGTACACAACTTGAATAAGACCGCCAACAGCACGCTGCATACTTGCAAGGCTATCTTCCAATTCCATTTCACAGGCTTTCCTCCCAACTTCTACCATTACTACTCGCATTTTTTATACCTCCCCGCAGCACATGATCTCCTCTATCTCCTCCGGGCAAAGGCCGTAGCTAAGGAACACGTCTATGTCGTGAGGCGTGTAGCCGTAGGCGGACGCCACGGATTTCAGATCGTTGATATACTCGTCCTGCCCGGCGTACACGTCCCAATACGGCCAGCTGAAGCGCGTCATGCCGTCCCACAGGTTGCGGGTATCAAAACGCTCAACGGCGCACTGCCCCTGCCGGTCTATCCGCAATATATCCCCCTCCCGGATCATCACCTCAAAGGGCTGTTCCATGCGCGGCATGCCCTTTTTCAGTCCCTTCTTGAGTATCTGCTCCGTGCTGGCGTAGACATACAAACCCATGCGCGGGAAGTGATACAGTTCCAACGGATTGTTGCCCTTGATGATGTAGAGATTGTCCCTACTGTCCAAAACAGACAGCGTCAGCGTGCCTCTGAGGGGTTCTACGGCACTGCGGATGCTCCGGAAGCTCAGCTCGCCCTGCTGCGCCAGTAACTGCACGGCCACATAGCTGTCTGTCTCGATTCGGGTACGGGGCAGGTTCTTGTCCTTGCGGAGTGCCAGATCGTTATATAGCACACCGTTGTGCGCCAGCGCAAAGGGAATACCCGCTGCGCCCTCGAAGGGGTGATTGTTGTAGTTATGCTTCTCGTTTCCCTGGGTGGTCATGCGCGTATGCCCCATAATGCAGGCAGCATCATCGGGCAGCTTGAACCGCATCAGGTGTGCGGGATAGGGGCGCTTGTAGACCGTCAGGTGTCCGTTGTGGTTATAGGCAATACCGGTGGCATCCGTCCCTCTGTCCTCACTGGCAATGGCCAACGCGGAGACAAGACGCTTCTTCTGTGCGACGGTCAGGCTATGGCCGTAGTCATAAATTCCAAATAAGCAGCACATCAGACTTCCCCCTCCGCTTCCACAGGCTCATTGATGTAGAGATTGCGCTCCTTCAGGTACTGCACCAGCTCCGGCTCCTTGATGGCGCTGACGAAGCTGCTCCAGGACAGATCGTGCAGCTCGTCATCGGACATAAAAATCGCCGCATCGCAGATGTGATCCACCATCTGCAATGTGGCGATAAGCGTATTCAGTTTCAACGTACCCCGGAACATACGAAATTCAATGGTGTCCGCGTTGGTGAGGTTGACGCATGTATAGCGGCTGCCGTGGCCTTTTTTGACGTGTTCCAGCATTTCGTGAGGCTGGTCACGGTAGCCGTAGCGGGCTGCCCACTGCTCCAGCTGTCGTTGTGTCCGGCGGGAGAAGCGCAGCAGCTCCGCCCAATGGCACTCTACGAAGAACAGCACACGGGCAATGGCGTTGTCCTGCGCGTCCAAAGTGTCCCCGAAGGCCTTGCGGGATACATGGACGTGCAGCCCGCAGGTGCCCGCTTGGTGGGACAGGTAGCCCATGCCAATGGCTTTATCCAGCACCTCCGCCCAGGGCATCTCATGCAGCTGGCAGTCCAGCGACATGGGGTGGGTGACGATCTCGAAGCCGTCATCCAATGAGCCGTCGTGCTTGCAGTAGGCCAGCGTTTTTGACTGGTTGGCGATGTCCATCAGTGCCTCCGCGCTGCTGTCACATTCACCACCGTCATCGATCTCCAGTTCCACGCCGAAGTAGCGTGGGCCGTCGCCGTAGAAGATGGGGTAGGGCTTGAAGTAGTAGTCGTGGATGGGGCTGTTCTCGATGGTAGAGCAGCAATCGGCACAGTAGGGATCGTCGTTGTCCAGCGGATACCAGCAGTGGTCGGTGTCGATGATGCACCCGCAGCGGACGCAGCGGGTGTAGTCCCGGTCATAGCATTCGGGGCAGATGGGGAAGTCATCGTTCTCACTACGGTTGTGGGTGCGTAGGAAACGACTGCCGCAGTCGGTGCAGACAAGGGTCAGGTCGTCCAAACAGTCGGGGCAGTAGAGCCTGCCGTTGAACTCGGTAAGCTCTCCTTCGGCAGTACCGCAGTGGGCGCAGGTGCGGAGTTCGGTCATAACAAAAGTCCTCCAAAATATAAAATTGGCCTCTGGGAATTACCCAGAGGCCTTCATAGGTATAGTATATATTTGGAGGGTGGAGAAAATCGGAAAACGACCTTCACCCGATTGACGCTGATAGTACATCGCCGGTGTACAGGTCAATGACTACGGTAGCGTACACAGAGCCGGTCGGGCTGCCGCCGCCGATCCAATACTCCACCTCGGTAGTAGCGGTGACAACGCTGCCACTGTAACGGTAATCTGCCAGAAATATCCGAACATTTACGGTGGTGATCTTCGAGCTGACGGGTCGTGAATAGTTGTCCTCGTTCTTCCACTGGGTGGCCATCTGCGTGACCGTCACTTCATTGATCTTCTGTACGCGGGATTCGCTGATTGTTTCACTGCCTGAATGATTGCCGTAATTGGCTTGCCCGTCACCTATGTAGTTGCCGTAATCATCGTATTCTTCATAACCTCTGCTGCCAGCGTACCACAGATGGAAATGCACGGCATACCATATATCGTACCAGCCTGCGGCATCCGCATCGGCCGCACTGATGCCGTACAGCAGTTCCTCATTGGTGGGATACTGCTCTTCGATCTCGGTACGGCGTTCTGGCCCCGGATCAGATGACCCCATAAAGTACAAATCCAGCCAGTCCTCTGCCATAGGCAGCCCGTTCTCATAGGCTGTGGCCAGCGTGTCGCCCAGCACCTCCGCTGTTGCAATATCCTGCGCAATGTCGGCGGGTTCTTTTGTGTTGGGCTTCTCTGCACCTGAATTGCCGCAGGCGGTAAATACAACTGCCATCAACAAGGCCAAAATCCCGGCTATCCAACGTTTCATATTCGTCTCTCCTCTCTCAAGCGTTTTTGTTCGCCGCCACCAGCTTGATGATGGCCCACGGGATGCAGATTGGCCCGGCGATAAGCCCCACCATCCACTTGCGCAGGATGATGCTGCCAATGTCGCCCACCATAATATAGTGAGCATAGATGGTACGGTTCACCGCCCAGTAGCCCACGATGCTGTACAAAATCGCCAAAACAGTTTCCATGGAAAAAGCTCCTCTCCGTATCTTGATACCCGCAGTATAGCGGTCAGGCTGGACAGGCACTGTCCCTTTTGCAAAAAACGTGAAAAAACTCCGCTGATGCAGCTGCACCGGCGGAGTTTTTATAAATTTCGGCAGAGTGACATAGATTGTCCGCCCTCTGCGGTATACTCAACAGCAGAAACGACAAGGAGGGTAAATTTATGGATAAATGTGAGGAGATGCGGGCACGGTTCGACCGCTTCTATGATGGCCAGCTGGTGGACTCCGGTACGATGCAGATACAGGCCATCAGCAACTTGCAGATGAAGAATATCCGCAAGTATTTTGTGCCGGGGATATACAGCTTCGACATCGTTGGATTTCTGGACACCGGCCTTATCAAAGCTGGCAAGGAGGGCTACCTGTTCACCGTGGACGGCGTGTACTACAAGGAGTTTCTGGAAAAACCAGGGCGCTTCCGCTACTGCGATGTGGCGAATACCGAGATCATCCTGCCGAAGCCCAAGGACAACGAAAGTACGCTGCAAATCAAATTCAAGGATGGCCGCTGGGTGCGCTTGATTGGTTACTCGCTGTACAAGACTGCTGCAAAGCGACTGTTGGACGGTCTGTGCGAGATCGCGGCGCGATACCCCGACGAAGACGATGACGAGGATGAGTGAGCAGCACTCCTGTACCATTTTATGGAAATTGCCATATATTTCGTGATATAGCGGCGGATAATTTGGCAAAATCTGCTGACACCGTGCGTATTCCGTGGTATACTGTGGTCGAATAAAAACGTTACTCGTCGAAGGTCAGGAATTTGTATGGTGGCACGTCCAGAGCGACGGCAATATCAAACAGCGTGTCCAGCGACACCGCTTTGTTGATATTAGGTGCTTCCACATGGCCGATGAAGGCTGGACTCAGCTCCAGCTTCTCGGCCAACTGCTCCTGCGTCAGACCCCGCAGCTTGCGGTAGTAGGCGATCTTCAGCCCGATCTGACGATATTTGTCCGCATAGACCTCTTTCATGTGCATCATCTCCCGCCTCTATGGTAGCGAAAAAAGACAATAATTGACATGAGCCAATGGACATAGTATTATATTTAGTAGATATAAATATGTGTTTGGCGGTGCATGAGAAACGGAGGAAATATGGAACAGCGATCCGAGCTGAAATCGGCGCGTCTGTTGGAGATATACACCCGCTTGGAGCAGGGACGCACCCTGAAAAAAGCAGATCTGGCGCAGGAATTTCACGTCACGCAGCGGAGCATTCAGCGCGACGTGGAGGACTTGCGCTGTTTTCTCGCCGAGCGCCACCTGGAGCGGGAGGTCATCTACGACGGCAAGCAGCGGGGCTACCGCATGGTGTCCGGCAACCCGCGGGGGCTGACCAACAGCGAGATTTTAGCGGTGTGCAAGATTTTGTTGGAGAGCCGCTCCCTGCCCGCCAGGGACATGGGCGGCATACTGGACAAGCTCATCGACTGCGCCGTGCCGCAGGAGAGCCAGAAGGCCGTGCGGGAGCTGGTGGCCAACGAGAAGCTGCACTACATTCCGCCCCACCACGGCCAGAGCGTGCTGGGCAGCCTGTGGGAGCTGGGGCAGGCCATCCGCAATCAGCAGGTCATTGAGATCGGGTACGAACGCATGAAGGAGCCGAAGCTGGTGCAGCGCCGGGTGCAGCCGGTGGGCATCATGTTCTCCGAGTATTACTTCTATCTGACGGCGTTTTTGGAGGACAAGACGGACTTCGACAACCCCGACGACCTGTTCCCGACCATCTACCGCATCGACCGCATCCGGTCGGTGAAGGTGCTGAACGAGCACTTCCGCGTGCCGTATGCCAAGCGGTTCGAGGAGGGCGAGTTCCGCAAGCGCGTCCAGTTTATGTACGGCGGGCGGCTGGAGCACATCCGCTTCCGCTATACCGGCCCGTCGCTGGAGGCGGTGCTGGACCGGCTCCCCACGGCGCAGGTACTCTCCGAGGACGCCGACGGCTGGCTCATCTCGGCAGAGGTGTTCGGCAAGGGCATTGATATGTGGCTGAAGAGTCAAGGGGAGTATGTGGAGAGAGCATAAATCGTAAGGAGGGCAGTTATGGATATAAATCAAAAGAGTAGAGAAGAAATCTTGGCAGAGATGCATGACTACGCTGCTGGTGACGCAATTCCAACATTAACAGGCGTGGTGAGAGAATGCAATGCTATTGTTACAAGGACGATCCTATCAGCTTTCGGACTTTCCGCGTTTGAGGATCAGACTGGTGGGAATGTAACGACCCTTCATAATTTCACAAATGGAATTACTGCTACCGAAACCGACGCAGAGCGCTATAAGGAGTGGAGCACGCCGTATTCTGCAGAGGCAGACCGCGGGAAATATGCTGGGCAACAGAGGCTAATACGGAAAGAAATACTCAAGAAGAATGAAAGCATATATAGCGGTTATACCGGGGGCGCATTGCCGCGTGATGGCCGGGCTCAATTAGAACATATTGTGTCGGTTGGTGAAATTGAGTCTATGCCGCAAAACTTTCTATTCATGTCTGAACAAGATCGTGTAAAGCTGGCATATAACGAAAAAAATCTTACGATGCTGGAAAGCGCTGCCAACCAGTCAAAAGGGGATATGCCTCTGCGCGAATGGTTATCTAAAACTCGAAAAGATGGAAAGACCAATGCAGAGTATTTTGGTATCAATACAGAACAGGCCATTGCGCTGGATGATGCGGCGAGAGAAATGATTCGCCGAAAACAGTCTGAAGCTGCATTCAAAAAACAAAGTGTTGAAGTGGCAAAAACCGGCGTGAAAGAAGGCTTTACACTGGGGGCACGAGAAGCTCTCGCTATTGTTTTGATAGAATTCAACGATGAAGCCATGATGTGCGTTTCCGACCTTATGCGCTGTTATAAAAATAAAGAACTAACACTTCCTGAAGCTGTTAGCAGGTTAAGGATCGCACTGGAAAATACAAGAAAACGAGTGATTGGCAAGTGGGACAAAGTTTTAGATGCATTTGGGACCGGCTTTTTTTCTGGATTTGTATCGAATCTCCTTACTTTTTTAATCAACACTTTTGTAACAACAGCAAAAAGCGTTGTTATGCTGCTGCGTGAGGCAATTTATGCAGTGATCCGTGCAATAAAAGTCTTAAACAGTAAGGAGTTATCTCAGGCAGAACGCGAAAAAGCTGTTGCAGATATTTTGTTGACAACGATGACCGTATGCCTTACGGCACTTTTGGGAGAAGCTCTTCGAGCGTACTTGAAAGACGTACCATTTGGTGATGAGATATCTCATGCGTTGTCCGGTATCACCATTGGAATAAGCGTTATTCTCATTAGTTACTATTACGAATCTATGCAGGCAGAATTGATGGCTACCACGGCGGCGATTGCCACCACGGCGGCAGCGACGGCAGATGCGAGGGCGGCAAAAATTGTTACACCGGCTATGCGCATCACGCAAGCGGAGATGCGTAGAAGATCGGAAAAACTCGAAAAAATGAAGTATTAGGGGAGTAATATTGATATGAATACAGATACACTATCTATTATACCTACTGCTACAGGTCTATGCAGATGGAGATTGCGAATTATCTGAGGAGAATGAGGCTGTATTTCAGGAATACAATAGGGCTGTTGCTGATGGCTTGGAAAAGGCGAGCGGGAGATTGACGAAAGAACAGTTGCGCTGTGTGGAAAAGCCCGATGTTTTATACCGCTGCATCTTAGAACAACACGTCGTAATAAGCGGTGAAACATGCGAAGATGGGATTCCAAACAACTTGAAGATTTATCTCGACGAATTGAACCTTGGACCTGCAAAGCGCCGAGAAATTCAGGAAACTGTTCAGCGAGAATTAAACACTTATGGGCGGACATACTTCTGCACAAAATACAATTCAGCATCGATAGAATGGGAATGGAGTGGAGATGCTCCTGAATTTCTCGAGGTGTCATCGGATGAACCTACTATTGATTCCAACGCTACTGTCCCTGAAGCTCAAGAAATAACCATTGACAGTATTGTGCACATCTCCGAGGGGCAAGTTCAGGTATATCGAAATGCGATTGTACACATGGGTGCACGAATTCTTTGTGAGGGCGAATTACGATTTGAAAACTGTGAAATTCACTACAATGAATCTGCCGGCGCTGATGAGATTAAGGTTGAAAAAACTGGCAGTCTGTCAATGCAGTGTTGCACCGTAGTGTGCCATGGTTGTGATACGCATCCGTTTATTGATGCGTCGATGTCAAGTGCAGTAGTAACTTTCACAAAATGCAAGTTTATAAACTGTTGCTACTATGTGCGAGCGCAATCTTCGCTGTTTAAGACTTGTCGAATTATTAAGCCGGGAAGTGGCTTTTTAAGGCCATCTTTCCCTCACGGAAGTGGCCTATTTGATACCTGCCAAATAGGATTAGGTGATTTGCCTAGCTCCATAGCCGGGATTAAATATGATCCCATATTCGAGGAAACCGGTATAGAATTATTGAAATGCCACATACAGGGCGTGTATTCAGAAAGTGCGGTGCCAAACCTAATAGAGGCAGAGACGCTTTCAATAAAACATTGCGGGTTTGAAAATATAAACGCTGGCATTATTTTTTATGATTTAAAGGCCGAAAGATCTACATTTATAGAGTGTGTTCCTGTCGCTGGAAGCTTTTTGTGCACAGGCATGGGCGGCGGGAAGATTGAAGATTGTCGATTTGATGAATGCTCCCATATTCTACATAAAGGAGGAGAAAAAAAGTTGGAAATCCGTGCATGTCAGTTTAACAAATGCTGGAACCATATAGTTATGGCCAATTGCGGGAGCAACATCTCTGTCACTTCATGTGATTTTAATGATTGGCATGCCAACATGAATGTGCTACATAAAGAATCATTCTTTGAAACCCAAAAAAATAGGCGAAGCGATTCTATGCTTAATCTTTCGCGTACTGCCTCAAAGAAAGATTTTCCAAACATTATATCTATGTGCACTTTTCGAAATGCTGACTGCATGTCATGTTACCTTGTAAGAAGCAGCATAATTGGAAAGCCGTGCGGGATCGTTACAGAAGTATCGGATTGTAATTTTATTAACTGCACAACAGCACGAGCAGATATGAACCTGTTCAATACATTTGATCACTATTACGCAAAACCTTTTAACAAACGACGCGAGGTGAAGGTAATCAATATCCTGCAAGGCTGTCGCGGATTAGATTGTACTAAGCAAAGAATGTATGCATCCGATAACGATTCTGCAGTTTCGCTCCTTACGATGGTCGGTGGCGAACCTATTGGTGCACCCCTTGAGGCCAGTGAAGATACAGCAATTGGGGCAAATCTATCTGAAACGACAAAGATGTTGTAGAAAAGCAGGGTCGCAGAAAGCGGACGATATTAAAACGCCAAACTCTACA
This sequence comes from Clostridiales bacterium, assembly GCA_004557245.1. Taxonomy (GTDB): domain Bacteria; phylum Bacillota; class Clostridia; order Christensenellales; family CAG-138; genus SFEL01. Next base: position 18,019 of record SFEL01000023.1, read on the forward strand.
AAGGGAGGGAGCTTCAAGCTCCCTCCCTTTGTCCCTCTATTCATCTCTCCCCCTCGAACATCATCCTCCCCACGCAATCTCCCTTGCGCGGCAGATAGCGGATGTGCTTCATGCTCTCAATGTAGTGCGCCGGGACGCGCAGCTGCTTGCGCAGGTAGTTCTCGATCAGCTTGGGCATCCCCTGCGCGGCGTACTTACCCTTCCGCACGTCCTCCGAGATTGCCCACGGCAAGCCGTTCTCCCTGCGCTGCTTGGGCGGCGTATGCTGCCGCAGTAGCTCGTACACATCCTCCCGGAACGTGAGGACATCCTCAAACGCCATGCGCCCACGCTCCACAGCGTCCCTCTCCGCACTCGTCCATGCGTCAGAGGCCAACCGCAGCCCCATGCCCTTGATACGCCGGTACGCCGTGTGCAGCGGCGGCACATCGGACGGCAGCGGATCGAGCCGGTCGGTGGGGTACAGAACGCGCACCTCGAACATACCCTGTACGCCCTCTGGCAGCGTGAGCCGCAGCCCCATGACCTCCGCATCGCTGTACGGCTCGGTATCGGTCTGGCAGTCCCGCTGCGCCCAGTAGTCCCGCAGCCACGCGCACACCGGCGCGAACCGCTCCTGCGGCACTTGCAGGGACACAACGCTTTCGCCGATCAGCGACCGGCTTCGCAGGTTATGACCGTCCGCCGCCATCGGTGCGCCGCATTCGGGGCAGGCAAGGTCGGGCAGATCCCAGCCGTCATCCGCGTGAGCATCGAAGCTCAGGCGGTGGCAGCTGGGGCAATGGTAGTGGGGCGACAGCGGGTTCACCGGCGTCGCGCCCAGCAGGTGTGCCAGCAGCGAGTCGTTGGTGCAGCCCAGCACCAGCACGCTGTCCTCCCCGAACGCCCGCCGCAGCGCTGCGGTGCAATGCCACATGGGCAGCAGCGGCCCGCCCCGCGTCAGCCGCTGCTCCTCCAGCAGTCGTCCGTAGACGGGGAACGCCCCCGCGCCGTAATGCTCCTCCGTCAGCCGTAACAGAAAATCCTTCGTCATCATATGCCCTCCTTGTCCGTTGTGGTAAAAACTATTATAGCACATTGCGTGGACAGGGAGTGTCACAGTGATGAAAAAGTCAGTTCATGTTGGCCTTCAAGAACTCATTTAAGTACTCTTTGCTCACCCTCCATTCTCTTCCGATCTTCAGCGCAGGTATCAGCTGTTGTGCGATCATCTTCCTTACCTGCTGCTTCGTGGTTTTCAGCAGCGCGGCGGTTTCCGCTACTGTCAAAAGCTCTGTCATGCCCACGGATCGTCATCCTTTCCATTAGAGCCAGGTCTGCCCTCCTTGTATAAAAAATTATGCAGACGGCGCAGGTCATAGCGGCTCAATCCCCAGTCGCCGATCTCATTGCGCTGCGGGTTGATGTCGTATTTTTTGCAACTCTGCTTCAAGGTTTCTTTATCCATTTTCAGCAGATTGCAAACGCTTTTCAGTGTGTAGAACTCTTCCAAATCGTTATAGCAAATATAGGGTATCATAATGAATTACCTCCTTCTGGCGTGAGATAAGATTTACGCTTGTCGGCATATCCCGCCGTGCGCAGCTCACGCCTGATTATAACAATGTTAGGTAATTCACTTTATAATTGCGCAAAACGCTGACAATGCGGAATAAAACAGTTGCAAATCCACGGGCAGGAGCACATGATTTCGCTATCAAATTTTCAGGAAAAGTTTTCCCTTATTTTTTCCCTTGAAGGAGAAAAAGCGTCCCAGAAGCAATAACACAGGTAAGCACCAGAAGTGGCTGTATTCCGCATATTAAGCACCCGAATCGTAACAAATGCGCCATGGCAATACATATCTCGAGCAATTCAAATCCGGGTGTCACCTCCAACCAAAGCTCTCGAAACGCCTGTGTTTCGGGAGCTTTTTTATGCCCAAAAACAGGTTTTAGCCTTATTTTTAGCCTTATTGGGTCAACCGGCGGAAACTGTACGGATAAAACGCTCCATGCGGTCGGCACTTTCGCGCTTCATCTGGTCAGTCACATGGCCGTATACGTCCAGCGTAAAGGCCGCTGTGGCGTGACCCAGATTCAGGTCGTGGAAACGGGCATTGGGACAACCGATGGCCGCAACAATGCGCTTGTACTCACGATAGACTGTCGGCTTTGTCAGGTGCGTCCCGAACTCGTTGGTAAAGACCAGACCCTCCGGATTTTGCCAGTCACTGCCCAACAGAAGCTTCTGCTGCATTTGCCATCGGCGCTGCTGCTGCAACCGGGCAAGGACAGTCTGTGCCACGGCGATGGTACGGCTTCGGCCATTCTTCGGAGAAACAAGCTCATAGCCCTTGCTCCCCTTGTCTTGATGCAGCTGCATTTGCTTTTCCACAGAGATGATACCTGTATGAAAGTTGATGCAGTCCCACGTCAATCCCAATACCTCGCCCTCCCGCATACCGGTGAACAGCGTCAGGACAAACAGTGTTTCAAAGCGGTTTCCCTGTATAGCGGTCAGAAATGCGGTGATCTGCGCGTCATCAAAGGGTTTGATCTTCTTGCGCTCTATCCGCGGCAGGATGCAGGCATCGGCAGGGTTGTATCGCAGATAGCCGATCAGCACCGCTTGTTGAAGCGCTTTGTGGAGAACGCCGTGGACATTCTTCACCGTTTTCGCGGAAAGACCTTCCGGATTCTGCTCGGACGGCTCTCCCATCGCGTTGTAAAAGGCCTGTATCATCGGTACGTTCAATGCCTCCAACCGCACCGCACCCAACGCTGGCAGAATGTGCAGCCTGATATCGGATTTATAGATGTGTGCCGTTCTTGGCTTCACGCCGCCCAAGTAGGTCTTTGACCATATCTCCAGCCATTGTGCCAATGTCAGCTTGCACGGCGCATGATACACACCGTTGTCGATATCCAGCGTTACCTGCTTCAGCTTGGTCAAAACCCTCTGTGTAGCGGCCCTGCCAGTAGGTATAGGTCTTTCCGTTCCTTGTTGTTGTGATTTTTCTGATAGAACCGGCGCCGCCGGCTCCTTTTCCTGTTTTTGTACGCGGCATATACGCTCCTTTCCGCCGCGCGGAATGTACCACCTCCATGATATATCCCGCGCGGCTGTTGTGCAAGTTTTATTTCCGCGACGAAAAGGTTTACTTCCGCAGGAACTCCAGCAAAGCCTCTCTCGGAATGCGTATCTGCCTACCGATACGGACACTCCGTATCTGTCCGCTGCGGATCAGCTCATAGGCGGTGTTGCGGCCAATGCCGAGAATGGGCATCAAATCCTCCACCCGCAGTGTCACGGGCAACTCATGCAGGTCGCGGTACTTATTCTCCACGGGTAGTCCCTCCCTTCACGGATGCCAAATAGATGTTTGTCACATCAGGCCGCTCATGTCCCAACAGCCGGGATACGGTGAAATGGGCGTCCAACGGCGTCATGCCGCCATCGAAGAGAGATGTATACTTTTCAGCGGCGTAGGTATGTCGCAGTCCATGGAAGGTAATGCGCCTGTCCGGTGCGGTGGGGTCGCAGATGGCGTCACGGTGGCGGAGGATGAACTGCTGCATGCCGTTGATGACCCGGTCGGTGGGAATACCGTCCGGCACCAGCAGCTTGTGGCCGCGTTCGGTTTTGTCCAGCAGCCGTTGCAGCATCATGATGATACGGTCGTCCTCGATGGGGACGATACGCACCTTGCCGCCCTTGCCTTTCACGGTGAGGGCGTTTTCCCGCAGCGCACGCTCCGCCGCGGCGGTGTCCATGCGGAAGCACTCGTGGATACGCAGGCCGGCGTAGCGAGCCAGATACAGGGCGAGAATGTAGTCCTCCCTCTCCTCCGCCATGGCGCGGCCGATCAGCTTGCCGAACTCCGGGTTCGTCCATGTACGATCTTGCTGCCCGAAGCGGCGGCGCTCCAGCGCAATGCCCAGCTCTTCATTACTTGGCAGCGTATAACGTGGATGAGACATCTTGTCATGGAAGAAGCGAATGGCGGAGAGGTCGGTCTTGACGGTGCTGGCGGACTTGCCCTGCGCCTGCAAATAGAGGACATATCTCACCAGATGCTTGCCGCTGATGTTCTCCAGCTTTTGCAGATGGTAGTGGGCAGCAAGGTAAGCGCAGAACCGCTTGACCGCCTCGTAGTAGCGATCCTTCGTGCGGAAGCTGCCCTGTCGGTTGTGCCGCGCCAGCTTGTCCAACTGGGTAACGAGGGTGTGGTAAATGCCTTTTGTGGTCATATCAAAAAATCTCCTTGTAATCGTAGTCGTGTTCAGATGGACGCACTTCACCCGTTGGCAAGGAGAGCCGTTTCCGGCGTATCTCCGCAGAAATGATAGACTGCCGCAGGCGGAAAGCCTTGGTGCTGCGTGCTTTTCGCGGCTTGCTTGTATGGCTGTCTCTCTTTACTTGTGCCAGGTCAGTACGCTGCCACATGGGGCAAATGTGCCCTGCTCCTATGGAGCGGTGGCGGACACCAGGCCGCTGAACTCGGCTGCGGAAGGCTCCGCTGGTGTCCTGTGATCCGCCCGGTAGCGGATCTGAGAATATACGATACCCCGTATGGCCGGCGCCGCACTCTGACTGCGGCATACAGGGCGGGAGCTTGCCTCTCCCTTGACGATTTTCCTGCCGTATCGTCCTGACGGCTTTTACAAAGATTTTTTCCTGATCTGCGCCGAATTGATTTCGGCGCGTTTTCTTTTCCTGCGGTATCGCGGCGATGGCAAGTGCCGCGACAAAAACGGTAAGCAAAAACGCAGGAAGAATCTTCCTGCCGTTTCGGCTTCATACGATCCTTCCTGCGTTTGCAGTATTGTTCAATTCTGATGACCGCCCGGTTTTTCCGGAGGGGTCATTTTGACATACTTCGGGTTCTTAATCAGAGCGAAAAGCTGTTGATAATGCTTTCCACCCGTGCCTGCTCTGCTCCGACCTAAATGCTTGATGCCTTAAGTACAGGCACATCATAGCACAGCGGCAGGGCGGCGTACAGGTGGAAAATGCCGCGAGAAAAATTTCCCGCAGCATAGTCATTGAAATACAAGGGCGCAATGGCCCTAATCTCAGACGGGAGCATGGTGCTCCTCAAGTACAAGCTTAACAACGTGTGCGATGCAGATTACAGACCTGCAAATGGTGCACAAAGAACAATGATAATTCTTATATACCACAATATATTGTAGCTGTCAACACTTGTATGCATATATGTACGTAAGTGTTGACAACATCATTTCCCGTTGCCCGGATACCATTAAACCACTAAAACAGTATTGCTCACAATGAATATACAGCAAATCTGTTATTATAAAAGCACAGGCGCGGTTGACCCGCGCCTGTGCTTTTATTCTTTTGAAATCAAACCGTGCTATTTTCCTTTCAGTGCCAAACTCTCAGGGCAACTAAATCTCCCGGTTCATAACACCCAAATCAATAGTCATAATTGACTACCGCCCCATTCGCAGCATCAACATAGGCGATTCTACTCTACACCCTCCTTTCTATCCACTAATAGATCCTGTATAGATAATACCAACTGTCGCCGGTGTTGTGCCCCGTCTCATCGGTTACATTGTTGTCCACCATGATGGTGTCGTTATCAAACCAGTCCGCATAATGCTCATTTCCGACTTCTTTCGTATCGCGTTCTATTGCGAAGAGCCGCATCTTTTTGAAATCTATGACGGACAGGTGGCACAGGCTGCCATTGGTAGCGTCCCGCTGGATAAGTGCAAGCTTATCGCCCTCCGGGCTGCCCACAAGTTCCGCATATGGCCAATCTACATCGGGCCACAAAGCTCCCTCTATCATATTCCGCTCTCCGCTTCGCAGATCAACGACATAGATATGGCGTTCTCCGTCCACCTCCAGCATATATGCACCTTCATCGTGCGGCACATATACCAGTCCGGGTGAAAATGGCTCCGTTCGTTCGGTGCCATGCCAGAGGGCATCAGGGTTTGTGAACGCCGTGGCCGCCGTGCTGCCAACGACGCCGGCCGCCTGCCGCTGGACGTCAACGTTCCACGTTGTAATCATGCCGAAGTCTATCGGCGATGCGGGTGTCTCTCCACGTACATACGCCGCAAGGTCTGCCTCATCCACCGCGCCGCCGGTCAGCGAATGGCAGAAAAAGATGCCTTCACCGATGTAGCTGCACCCAGTCAGTTCCGCACCGCACAGTTCATCAAGGCAGGTGAGCGGTTCCGTACCGATCGCTGCACAGTAATACCTTCCTGCATTCAAAAGGAGGTATTTACCATCACGCGTTATATGAACAGCTTTGAGGAACGGCAGTTCATCCATTACTGCGGCGGGAATCAGCTCCTGCACGCCATCCTCATACAGGTCGATGATAACGGGATATTTACCATCCAGAAGCAGGAGTAGCTTTTCGCCCGTGCCGGGTACAAATTGCAGCACCGCATATTGACCCGTCACGCTGTCGGGAAGCTCCACATAGCCGAGAGCACAGCGCCCCTCTTTATCCTCCGCCCACTCCAGATATACACCGTAAGCCGTTCCGTTGTACGAAAAGTCTCTGCGGGTGCTTTGCAGCTCGAGTTTGACCAGCTCACCGCCCTCCTGCTTATACAAATCGTAGTGACTCCCTTGTTTGTACTCGATCTCATCGGAGCAGATCGCAAATAACCCATTTGCGGCGTGACCGTTGTTGGGAACACGCACTCTTGTGACGGTGATATTTTTCCCAGCCGCGTCATCGCCTGTGAGGGGTTGATCCTCTACCGGAACGCGTTCCACATGATCCTCTGCGGAGATATGAAAGAAGGACAGGACTGCTGCACGGAACTCCTGATCCACGGCAAAGGCGACGGCGACAATGCACAGAAGGACGGCCAGCACAGCGGCAACACCAACTGTCATTTTTCTGAATCGCGGTCTCGCAGCAGCATCTCCCCTATAGTGAAAAGCTTTTGCGTCCAATACAGCGGCATCATTCACCGCGCCGATGGCATCTATCAGTTGACTGCTGTTCATAACACATACTCCTCACTTACCAGACAAGTATGCAGCGCCTTACGAGTCCGATGAAGCATGACCTTTACTTTACTTTGAGAATAGCCAAACTGCTCGCATATCGCGGAAATAGAATCCAGATACCAGTACCGGCAGAGAAACACACGCCGCTCTGCGGTGGGTAGATCGTTGACAAATGTGTTGATCCTCTTTTCCAGATCAGCGGCAAGGACATCCTGTTCAACGTTTTCATGGGAGGGAACGCATTCGTTTAGCTCGTCCAAAGCAGCGGCGAGCTCACCGCCTCGCTTTGCCGCGCTGCGCTTTCTCCACCGGTCGATAGAGATGCGGCGGGTCAGTTTTCCCAAAAACGCAGATAACGCGGACGGGCGGTACGGAGGCATAGTATTCCATGCGTCAAAGTATGTATCGTTGACACTCTCCTCTGCATCCTCTGCATCCGCGAGAATGTTGTAGGCAATGCCGTAACAATATTTCCCATATTTGATTGATGTCTCGGTAATGGCGTCTTCCGACCTTATCCAATAAAGATCGACTATTCTATCATCCTTCATACCTTGCTCCTTTCCTTTAAGGGAAATATCCATCATCTATCTACTCGCAAAAAACGCAGAAAGGTTACAGATATTTTAGCATACGTTGAAAAATCATTCAATTTGAAGAAAACCGTCTCTGTCAGCAAGTGTTTTGCTCGGCTTTCCGACATCTGTGCAAAACATCCCGGCATATACTAAAACGCACTATCACAAGAAGAACCTCCAATTCCTTGTAGCACAAGGGATCGGAGGTTCTTCCTCGGTATGAATGGGTATAACGCAAAAGCATCCACGGCTTTTCGGTAAGGGTGAGTCATCCGTCCACCGCGTTTTCTGAGCTAAAGGCACAGGTACATTCCGCGCGGCCACAAAATTTAGCCTTATTTTTAGCCTTATAACTTCAAAATCCAATGATACAGTCCGGCAGCATTTGACAACATGATTTTCTGCAAACCCTGTATTTCCAACACTTCCCGGCATCGGTCAACACGACGCAAAATTGCCCTGCGGCGATTCAAATCCGGGTGTCACCTCCAGATGAAAACCTCGTAACCATGCCGGTTACGAGGTTTTTCTTATGCTCAAAATTTCAGTTTTCCCTTATTTTCCCTTTAACGGCGAAAATCCCCCTCCGGCATATGAGCCGGAGGGGGATTCTTATTTCATACATGTCCAGCGCAGCAGGCTGCCGCGGAGCAGCCCCGCTCTCCTCACGGGATGGTGGCCGCTTGCAGGAAATCGTCCAGAATATGCGTGCAGCCGCTCCGCTTCGGACACCGCCGCAGCGCGGAAATGCTCCGTGTCGTCCTCCGCAAAGGGAAGATGGTCGACGATGATATGGTCGGCGCGTATATGCTGCTCGATAAATTCCCGGCCCTTCCGCAGGGTGATCCACGGAAAATTCAGCAGCGCAAGGCGAAAGTGCTGTCTGGCTATCAACGGCAATAGTGCCGGCGACGCCACGGCGCAGTCTCCCGGCAGCAGGATCGCCTCTGTCCCGTGGGTGATGGTCAGTCCGTAGTGGGACACATCGGCGGTATAGTGCTGGCTCTCATGGGGCAGGCGGTAAAAGTGCAGTACAGCACCTTCTACCACCGCTGTATATGCATCGCCAGACACCAGTTCCTGCTCTGCGAACTCCTTCTGCGGCAGAATCAGACGTGCCTTCGGCCAACGGAGGTGCGCCTCCGTTGTGAGCTGCTGCGAATAGTGGTCGGGGTGACAGTGGGTGTATACGATGGCATCCGGCGATTGAAACGCCTCTGCTGTCCACAGCTGTCGGAGGCGCTGGGCGCGCAGGGTCGAAAAACCCGGTACTTGCACATCATGCAGCGCATCCACCCAGATACGGATACCGCCGGTCTCGATAACCACGCCGGCATTTGCGCTTAGCGTTACCCGAATGCTCATTCCACGCCGCCTCTGTTGCAGACGGTGTCCCGCACCTCCTCCGCCGTGACGGTACCGAAGTACTCCTCCAGCGGGAATTGGTGCAGCACGCGGTCAATGCTTTCCGGCTCCACGGCGCAGCCGCACAGCGCCTCCGTCACCGTTGCCAGCTCCCGGCGGGACAGGAAATCCCCGGAGAAGGCGATCTCCCGGATCACGCCGTTTCGCACGTTCATGTGTACCTCCAGCGTACCGCCGGCAAAGCGGCGGTGGTTCACCATATCATACGCCGGGGATTTGCCGTAATTCCAGTCCCATGTGGCGTATTTCTCATCCCGCAGGCGCTGTACCTCCCGCAATTCCTCTTCCATCAGGGTCGTCTCCTGAAACGCACCCTGTGCAAGCGCCGTGCGAAGGTAGTCCCAGAATGCGGGCAGGGTCATATCCTCCCGGAGGAAGCTGCGGATATTGCCGATGCGGGCGCGCACCGATTTGGCGCTCTTGGATCGGAACTTCTCCGGGTGGACAGTCAGCGCCCCCGCCACAAGAGACGGGTCGGAGTCAAACAGCAGCGTGCCGTGATGGAGGACGCGGTCGCCGCTCAGACGCTGGGCTGTGCCGGAGACCTTGCAGCCGTCCACCAGTATGTCGTTGCGGCCGCTGGCGGAGGCGGGAAGCCCCAGCTCACACAGCGCCTTGACCACAGGCTCCGTGAAGCGCGCAAAGGACAGTTTTTCTTTCTCTCCCGCATCGGTGATGAAGGAGTAGTTCAGATTACCCAGATCGTGGTACACGGCGCCGCCGCCTGTACCGCGGCGTACCACACGGATGTGGTGCGCCTCCACAAAGTCGGCGTTGATCTCCTCCGCCGTGTTCTGGTTGCGCCCCACTACCACGGTGTTGTCGTTCTGCCACAGCAGCAGGTAGTCGCCCTCTGTGCGATGGGTCAGGACGTATTCCTCAAACGCCAGATTATAGTACGGGTCGGTGGATCGTGTTTCGAGATAATAGACCATGCGTAGCCTTACCTTTCCAATCAAGGAATACGCACCGATGGTTGGCGGCATCGGTGCGTATCCATGATTTGAGGAGAGTATTCGTTGAATGAAAAAGACACTTGCCAACTGTATATGAAAGGGTTCGTCCTGTCAACCCCTACATATTGCCTGCATCGGGGTAGAGAAGCATCTTCCCCGGAACGCCCTGCCGGATCGCCGCCAGTGCATCCTCGTACTGCTCCAGCGTATAGCGGCCGCCGATGATCTTATCCAGCTTGTAGTACGGGCCGCTCATCACCTTGGCAAAATCCTGCCAGGTGTCCCAGATCAGACGCCCGGACACGCCGGTACTCAGGCCCTCCAGACAGTCGGACGTAACGCCCAGAGAAGAGCTGGGGTACAGCTCGAACGTGACCTTTCCGTCAGTCTTGGCCTCGACCAGCTCCACGAACTTTTCGGCGGAAGCATAGACGGGGTCGGTGGCGGCAACAGACAGGTGCATCTTCAGCTTATAGGTGTCCGCGGTCTCAAATTTTGAGTTTCCAGCGCTTCCCTGGCCGCCGCAGCCAACCAGGAGCGCTGCCGTCATGACCAGTGCCATGACCAGTGCGATGGTCTTTTTCATTACAGTTTCCTCCTCATTTTTCAGCAATTATTTTTGTGTGAAGTCTCCCGCAGGATGACAGCGGGGTCGTCCACTTTCTCATCCGTTCATCAGCATACCGCCGTCACAGTTCAGATTTTCGCCCTGCACGAAGCTGGCCGCATCAGATGCCAGAAACAGTACGCCGTTGGCGACCTCTTCAGGGGTCGCTGCACGATGCAGGCTCATCGCCGCCAGCACCTTGGCCTCCTTTTCACCGGTAAGGCGGGTGGCCACCAGCGGTGTCTTCGTATAGGCGGGGCACAGGCTGTTGCAGTAAATATTCTTGTCAGAGCCGGCCTTGGCCATGTGGCGGAAGCACACCTGACAGGCAAGAAACACCGCTGTCAGATCCACGGCAAGGATCTTGTTCCACTGCTCCAGTGCCAGATCCTGAAAATCATCGGTGTTCACGATGCCCGCATTGTTGATCAGCACATCCACACGCTTCTCGTCTGCGATGATCTGCTCGAAAACACGCACGACCTGTGCGGCGTCCGCCAAGTCCACCGCGTAAAACACGGCGTTGCCCAATCTGCGGCAGACCTCCTCGCCTGCGGTCGGGTTGATATCTGCGATCACTGCTCTGCCGCCCATCTCCACGAACTGCTCGGCAATGGCCTTGCCGATGCCCTGCGCGCCGCCGGTAATAATGCCGGTCTTACCATGAAAAGAAACATTTTGCAGCAACATTTGTAGCTCTCCTCCTCAGCAAGAAATGGGCAAATATGCTTATCGGTATTACCAATTACATAATTTATGGTAATCTACGACGCCGTTTGTGTCAATACAGCAAAAGCTCACAATATCTTTTGTGAATAATTGTATGCTTTGCCAACTTTTGCGGGTTTTACGGAATCAGCTGTCAAAAAAAACAGTACTATACGGCCTCTCTTTCCTTTTCAGACACACGGCTTCTCACCAAGAGGATTGTTTTTCACTCACAAATTGTAAAAAATCTTGACATAATGGTCAAACCATTTTATACTATGTATAGAACACGTTAAAAAACAGTGAGTGAGGTGAGTCATATTTCAAGCGAAAAAACGACATTTGCACCCGCTAAGACGAAGCGGGCCTGCGAGGTGATCTACGACCAGATCTACGACAAGATCGTGCGGGGCGAGCTGGAGGCCGGCGACAGGCTGCCGCCTGAACGTGTCCTTGCAGAACAATTTCAGCGGAGCCGCCCCAGTGTCCGCGAGGCACTGCGTATGCTCCAGCAGAACGGCCTGATCCGCATCGACATCGGCAGTGCGGGCGGCTCCATTGTACAGGGCTTCTCCGTTGCTGGTTTGGAAAAGAACCTGAAGGATCTGATCGACAGCGGTGTTTTCAGCCTACAGGAGCTGAAGGATTATCGCATCATCAACGACATGGGCTGCGCCCGTCTTGCCGCGCGGAATCGGACGGCGGAGGATATTGCCGCACTGGAAAAGAACATTGTGCGTTACGGCGCCAGCGTTGCCGACATTGAAGCCCTCCACCGGATCGACGAGGAGTTCCACGCCATTCTGGCCACCGCCAGCCATAACGCCATGGTCATCGCGGTAAACAGTGCCATCACGGAGATCATTGTCACCTATTTCTGGAACCGGGCCAGAGAGTTTTCTGAGCAGAAGATCCTGCGTATCAATCAGATGGCTTTCGAGGCGCACGCGGCACTGGCCAAGGCTGTCATTGCCGGCGATGGTGAGGACGCGGAAAAGCAGATGCAGCGCGTTAACCGCGCTTTCCATGACGCCACACAATGAAGACAAGACAGCATAACCTTCCCACTCGGATATCCGAATGGGAAGGTTATGCTGTCTTCCTCCGTATTTGCCGCAGGGGATGCGCCAGCGCGTATGATCCCCCGGCCTGTACGTGTCCCCACAAGAGAAGCCCCCCTCCGGCGGTGCCGGAGGGGGATTTGCTTCTGTATGCTGTTTTGCCCTTACTTGGCGACGGCGCTGACGCCGGTCTTGTCAAAGCCGGGGCTGAGCTTGCCGTCAACGGAGATGCCGCGGACGGTGTAGGT
>SFEL01000044.1 GCA_004557245.1 Clostridiales bacterium
AAGAGTCCCTGTACCGTACCGTCCTCGCCGTTCTTGCCGTGGAGGACTGGGAATACCGCGTCAAAGAGGAGACGGCGGCCGGAGCCGTCCAGCAGTAGTCTGCGCCACGCTCGGCTTTTCTGCAATAATCAGTTTCATTTTCTGTTCTCCTTTCGGTTGTTTTAGGTTTGAAATTGGTTTATACTTTAAGCATTACTATAAGAAACAGGTGACAATATGAAATCAATACATACTTTCGATGTTTTTGCTCCTACTGATGAACAGGAAGAAGCAATGAATAAAAAACGTGGCGGGCATTACAGGCGCGGTAAAAACAAAGAAATGGATTACTTTATTGAGTGTGCTACTTCGCTATTTCCCAACAACCATTATTCAAGGTTCACACCTATATATGATACGACAAAAGAGTTTTATCAACTGATTACTTCTTCCGATACAACAGAAAGAGCTATACTAAATTGGATAGCTTCTAATCGTGCATGGAATTATTTGTTTGGCTTATTACGGCATTATTACAGAACAGGACACCATGACGATAATTATATCTTTCCAGAGTTCAAAATCGGGTCGGCTTATGTGGCTGATTATCTGCTCATAGGTAATAGTTCAGACGGTTATCAATTTGTCTTTGTGGAATTAGAAGCTCCCAACGGGCGGATAACAAAAGAAAAAGGTACTCGTTTCGGGGAAGTAATCAATAAAGGGATTGAACAGGTTAGGGATTGGCAAATGTATATTGCTGCAAATTGGAATGTAATTGTAGCAGAATTGGAAAAGCACTCATTCTCCAATACAAAGTTACCCAGACAATTATACAAATATTGCCCTTATCAAATCTACTATGCTGTGATAGCCGGACTCCGTAAAGATTTTGAGAATATTCGTGATAGAAAGCTCCAACTGCAAAATGAAAATAACATAACACTTTTGCATTACGAAAATCTCATAGATGTTGCAAACGAAAATTAAAAGTCCATTTTCAGCGTTCCGGCTCACTTGCCTTTTTCTCCTGTACCTGTTTCAGACAGTAGCCCACACAAGGGAGCTGCCCTTTGTACGGACAGGAAGCGCAAGCCGGGGAATGGGGAACGGGCGGCGCATTGTCACGCCGCCCGCCCGGTCTTTGTATCATCATCTTTTCAAAGGGATTGTCGGTAAACAGGGTCATGCTTCCTCGTCCTCCTGTTCTTCATCAGAAAGCCCGTCCCCCTCGTCCGGCTCGTCCTCGTCGTAGTCGTCAAAATCGAAATCTTCAAGGTCGGTGCCGCCCTTGACGTTTTGCTTCGGCTTCATAAACTTAAAATAATAGAACGCGCCCCCGCCGCCAAGAAGTGCCACGACAAGGAAAAGCACAAGCCCGCCCGCATTGCCTTTCTCTTTGGGCAGCTCCGGCGGTTCCTCGGTTTCCGGCTCTGCTTCCTTGCCGCTGCAAGCGGTCATGTTGTCCTTGCAGACGGGGCAGCTCACATTTACCTTTCCGGCTTCGCATTTTTCGGTGCAACTGCAAACGGCGGGCGGGGCTGCTTCGGTGCTTCCGTCCTCCATAAGTGCTAAGAGGTCGGCTTCGTCCACTTGATTAAGGAAATGTACGGTGTTCTCGCCCTCGTCGTCCCGGTCAATGAGGATATAAAAGTAATTGCCGTTTTTGGTCGTTACGGTGATAAGCTGCTTGTTGCCGCCGAAATCGTCTACAAGGGTCGCGTTCCCGTCCGGGGTAAGGGGTTCTTCCTTTTGGGGTTCCTCGTAGACAACGCCGCTGTCGTTGGTGTCGTCCTCTCCCTCCGGGGTCTGTGCAAAAGCGGTGACGGAAAAGCCGCCCGAAAGCATAAGGGCGGCGCAAAGTGCGGTCAGTGTTCTAAGGATTTTCTTATTCATTCTCGGTGTCCTCCATTTCTTCGGTGTCGTGGTCTGCGGGTTCTGCGGGGTAGCCCGGCGCGGCTTCCATGCCCGGAATACCGCCCCCGGAAAGCATAGCGGAAAGCTCATGCGGGGAAAGGCGCATGGAGCGCACAAGCTGTACGATTTGCAGGTTTTCCGCTTCGGTTTTCTGCGCTTCAAGCCCCCTTAATTTATTCTGGTACTCGGTGATTTTCTCGCGGGTCTTTGCAATCTCCTTGTCGATACGTTCAATTTTGTTCATAGCCATCAATAAATTTCTCCTTTCAGATTTTCATTTTTTTGTTGTCAGTTCCAATTCATTAAGCCGTAGCCCTTGATACAGGAGTAATTGACGGGGTAGCTCTTTATCTTGCAGGCGTCGCCGGAATTGCCCTCGACGGTATAGACGCGCTCCCCGTCCGTCCCGATAACAAGCCCTACATGGTCTGCGCTCCCGTCCCCGTCCCAGTCGAAAAAGATAGCGTCGCCGGGGGCGATATTCTCATAGCCCCTCGCGCCCCATTGCCCGCGTGACTGGAACCAGGGTACGCCCTGTGACTGGCACCCGGCAAAGCGCGGCTCGCTTTTCCCGGCTTGATTGTAGCACCATGAAACAAAACAGGCGCACCATTCCACGCGGCTGTTAAATCCGTACCAGCTCCAAAAGGGTCGCCCGCCTACGTTGCCGACTTGCCGCTTCGCAAGGTCTACAACGGCGGTGTTGCCGGGGCGTGTGCCGTTTACAAGCTGTACGCCGCTTAAATCCTCGGACGCGCCCATATCGGGGGAGCCGCCGCCGAAAATCAGCGGCTTGTTTCCGCTTGTTTCCAGATAGACGCGGTACATTTCAAGCTGCTGTGGCGTTAGAAGTTCCTCCGCAATCTCGGAAATGGGCTTGTTCGTCAGCTTCACGTTGAGGATAGCGTCAAGCCCGCTCTGCATGGAAGCAAGGGCGGCGGCAACATCAATCTCTGTGCTGCCGCCGATTACCCCCGCCGCGCCGGAAACAACGTGCTGCGCCATATCGAACACCGCCATAGTAATGTCAAAGGTGTGCGTCACAAGGTAGACTGCCACAAACGCCTTGAACACCCACTTGAAGAACATGGAAGTGTCAACGTCGTGCATATTGTTCTTTTCCGTTACCATGCTGATAAGCTCATAGCATAGGACGTAGGTAATGACAAGCCCCGCAATGGGTACGATTACATTTTCACTAAGGGTCTGTATCATGGAGAATATATTTGCGTTCCACCCTTGCGGGGTCTGCCCTACCTCTGCGGCGATAGTGCCGACTTTTTCGTTTACGTCCCCGAACATAGTTGACAGATTACCGTTTATGGCTCCTATGAGGATTTCCTTTATCCATTCGTTAATCGCGTCAAGTATGCTCTGCATAAGCCTTTACCCGCGCTTCTTAACCGAACAAGCCGGAAAGCAGCGGTACAAGGGTCATGCCGATAAGGGCAACGCCGCCGCCCGCCATAAGCTGCTTCATGCCCTGGCTCTTTGCTGATGTGCGATAAAGAAGTAATAGAAGTGTAAAAAATTTTGCCGTTCCTATCCGGCACTTGGCCATTGTGTCGGATAGGTCGGGC
>SFEL01000024.1 GCA_004557245.1 Clostridiales bacterium
GCCTATCGCTCCGGCGAAAAGCTGCACAGCGAGTATTACGGCGAGGACAGCGACTACACCCGCAAGGGCGGCGTGATCTGTTCGGAAATCCTGCTGCCGTCCCATGCCCCACCTTCTT
The DNA here is from genome assembly GCA_004557245.1 of Clostridiales bacterium. Taxonomy (GTDB): domain Bacteria; phylum Bacillota; class Clostridia; order Christensenellales; family CAG-138; genus SFEL01. The sequence goes on from SFEL01000024.1 coordinate 119, forward strand.
TCGCTGATCGGGAAACCTTAGAAGAACGGATCGGAGAGCGTGAGCACGGGAGGCGTTTCATCCACGCTCACCAGCAGGAATACGTCGGTCACATCCAGACCCTTGACGCCGCTGACGCGGAGCATCAGGCTTCCCGTGAACGCGGGGAGGGGGAAGCCGCCCCACGCATCTGGCGTGAGGGGCGCATTGGTATCCATCCGCGTGACCCGGATACTGTCGGCCTCCGCGCAGGTCACGTTGAGGAGACTGGCGTCGCCGCCCACATAGGCGTGGTAGACGCCGTTGTCATCCGCCTCGCAGTCCACGCCGTTCACGTTGAGGGCGAGGTGCAGCGGCGTGTACTTCGGCAGATATTCGCCGCCGGACTCCGTCTCCGTGCTGTAATACTTTCCGTCCTCGATGGTTCTGTAGGCGCGGACGCCGATCTTGTAGGTCTTGTCGGCGGACAGGTTTTCGGCGGGAACAGAGGATGCGCCCGACTCCGACACCTGTACGGCGTTGCCACCCACGGTCAGAGCCATGTCGAGGGAGGTGGTGTTCCGGTCAAGGTCGTAGCCATACCCGGTATCGACCCAATTGCCGCCATCCTGCCGGTAGATCGTCACGTGGTAGCCGTCGGCACCGTCCACCGCGTTCCACGCGGCTCGCATCACCTCATTGCCCGCAAAGGTCAGATCCACATTGGCGGGGGTGTCCGGCTGGTTGGTATTGGTGTAAGAGAGCGGTGTGTCAAAGCTCTGGTTGTCGACGGGCATCAGCGCAGTCTCCGTCGAGCCGTCCGCGAGGGTGAACGTCTTTTCCGTCATCAGGAACGAGGTCACGTAGTATTCACCTGTGGGAACCAGTGCGCCGCTGTCCGGGATGCTGAGGGAAATGTTGGCGGGGTCAGTCAAGGTGTCCTCCGCCACGAGGTAGGTCGCATCGCCCTTGGCGTTGCCCAGATAGGTACGCAGCACGTAGGCCGTCCCCGCTGCGGGATACTTCACCTCACCGGAGAGCGCGTAGCCGTTCTGGGTCATAACCAGCGACTCAAACGGCTCAACGCTGAAGCCTTCCTCGTCGGAGAAGGTCAGCCCGCCTGCATCGACGGAATAGGTCCCGCCGTCCTTCAGCCGCAGGATGGCCAGCCGGTACTCCTTGCCGTCGTCCTCTGTTTTCTGCATGCCGTCGATACTGGTGGCGTTGATGGCCGCGGCGGGATCCATCTCGCCGTCCTCGGCCAGCCAGTTGATGGGAAGATCGGCGCCGTTCTGCGTGACCGACAGGGCGGCCTGGATCTCCGCCTCGGTGATGCTGTTGTCAAAGGCCAGCACGATATACGGCGTCTCCCCCGGGCCGGCGTTGACGGTGATCGCCGCAGAGGATGTGCCGCCTGCGCCTGCAAGCATGGCGGGCGTCTCGGAAAGCAGCGCGGGGTTCTCCTCCAAGAGTGCCGCCTGCACGAGCGGCTCAACGCCGTGATCCGCCCAGTTCCATTTGGGCAGGCTCTTGATCCAGCGGAACTCAATGTCCCAGCCGCCGCCTCTTCTGAAGTTGGTATCGATGATATTCGGGAGCAGCACCCACACCCGCGTATCAAAGAGTCTGATGTTCACGCCGACCATCGCGCCGAGGTAGATGTCCACATTCTTGAACGCCTGCTTCATGCCCTCGCTGACGCTGACGCCCCGGATGGGCGCGGTGGTCTGCCCGCCGACAATGAGGTTGATGTTCCCGACATTCGCACCAAAACCGCCAATTAAAGGAAAGTCCTTGGGGATCTGCACCCGGCCCCTGACGATGCCGTTGGCGCCTACGCCGAGGAACACGGTATCCTTTCTGCCATTCACGCCGCCGAAGGCGCCCAGCTCAACGGAGGAATCCAGCACGATGGCGTTGATCGTATTGTTCGGCAGATTCAGCTTCAGCGCCTCCGAGCCGGAGAAGTAGATGCCCTTATAGGTCTCATTCCGGTAGCTGCGCTCCTGCCCGTTGAGCTTGAGGGCATAGCCGAAGCTGTCGATGAGCTGGCCGCTCTTGCCCAGACCGACGATGCCCACGTCCGACGCCTTGAGAGAGATCTCGCTGGGGCCGATGACCACATCGCCCCGGGCCTCGATCAGGTGCAGATAGGTACCCGCCAGCGCGCCCCGCAGCTTGATAGGCGGAATGGCAAAGTAGTCGCCGTTCACCGTGGCCGCCAGATCCTTGAAGCCCGCGCCGCCGCCGTTGAGCTGTCCCACGGGAACGGGCGGGATGATGGGGATGCCGGGGCTGGACTTCACAAAGAACCACAGCTCATCGGGGATCAGCGAGCCGTCCTTCTTGCTGCGCTCCAGCGCCAGCTTGGCCTCTGTCTCGAAGAGGTCGAAGACGTTCAGCTCCAGCTCAAAGGCGTAGCGCTCCTCGCCCTTGAAGGTGTTGACCTCGCCCTCCACCTTCGCCAGCTCCAGCGCCATCAGCTTCGCGGTGTCGAAGCTGCCCGTGGCCTTTACGCCGTTGACCTTGAACTCCTTTTTCTCATTCAGGCCGAAGCCCAGCTTTTCCATGTTGAATTGCGCGCCCTCCAGGACGGTTTTGAAGCCGATCCCGCCGCCGAGGGTCAGATCGCCTGCCCCGTTGGTCGTGGCGCTCTCCAGCTTCACCTTGGCGTAGGGAATGTCCACAAAGACGATGGCTTCGTTCTTTGTGGGGTCAATGTCAAACGAGAAGCCCTTGTTCGTGAGCTTGATCTTCAAATTGCTCTCCGCGCCGCTCTTCGGCTGATAGAACTTGAAGGACGGCGCGCTCAGATGCACGCCCCGCTGCTCCACCGTTCCATCCCGGTGGATGACCAGACTCCCGCCTCTGCCCCATGTGGCGGCGACGGAGGGGGAGAGCAGCGCCGCGCCGCCGGTGAAGGTGAATTTCGAGCCGTTCTTGCTCTCATAGTCGCCGTTGATGAGGGCGATTGGGTCGCCGTAAATCAGCTTCAGCGCCGACAGCGCCGCATCACTTGCCACGGGCAGCACCATCACGCCGTTCCCCCTGGCAAAGACCGCCAGCCGCTTGGCCTGAATGGAGGGATCGACTTTATCCGGCTCTGTGGGCTTCTCCGATGCCTTCACCACCAGATTGCGGAAGCCCCAGAGGAAGCGCGAGGAGCTCGGATAGGACTCGTCGTCGCCGAAAACAAGCCCCAAGCTGTCCTCGCACACCACCCGGGTGTCGGCGGGGCGGCTGGCCGGCGTCACGCTGACCGTATACGGCAGATATACCTGAATGGTGTTGGATTTATTGTGGCTATAGTATCCCGACAGCCCCACAAAGGGGTTGGCCCAGTTGTAGCCGTCCGTATAGACCTCGGTGATGCAGTCGTAGCACCAGTCGAAGCCCTGTCGGAAGCCCGTATATGTGGACACATTTTCCAGCTTGCCGGTGATGACGGAGCTTTCGGTGGAAAGCACCGTCTGTTTATCATAATTAAAAACGGTGCGGCCCAGCTTGAGGGCGGGGCTGTCCGCGGCCTTGGGATGCCCCATGGCGGTAAAGCCACTGAGGGTATAGCCCCAGAAAATGCCCACATCGGTGTTCAGCGTCTGAAAGAACGCCTCGCTGTCCTGCTCGTTGATCCGGATATTGTCAACGGATACCATCACGCCCCAGCTCTCCTCGGACGACTCGTTCTCCTTAAGCTGCACCAGCTCATAATACACGGAGGTCGTCCCGCTCACGGTGAGCTTGGTCAGATCGACCGTCAGGTCATAGTCCGCCCTGATGGCCTTTGCCGTGCCGTTGGGCGTCTTGTTCACAAAGGTCAGGCTTTTCAGGCGCAGGCTTGCCGGGTGCGTGGTGTGCCTGGAGCCATAGGTGACAAAGTAGCAGTACGGCGTCTGCCTGTCCGTGGGGTCGGCGCTTTCCGTCGCCGGAGCCGTTGACAGTGTGCCGTCCTTCCGCGCGATCACGCGGATATAGTCGTTTTGCAGCGCAAGCGACCCGCTGTTCAGCTTGGCCTGCTTCACAGCGTTGCTTCTTACCGGCTGGATATCACCCACATAGGCCAGCGCCTGCGTGGGCAGCGCGCCGAGGAACAGGCATAGTATCAGCAATAGGGATAGTATTTTTTTCATGGTGTATTCTCCTTCTCTCTTTCCTTGCTGCGGTTTCTTCGCTTCTCCCGCTCGTGCAGCCGCACACAGGCCATCACCAGCACGACGGCTGCCGCGAAGGCCGCAACGGCCACCAGCACGTAACCGCCTGCGTCCTCGCGCAGCAGCATGGCGCCGAAGGCGCCCTGCGCGGCGGTCTGTCCCCGTTCAATGGCGATGCCCTCCGCCTGCACCAGCGCCGCGAACAGGAGCATACACGCGGCGGACAGCCCGTAGACGCTGTGCCGCTGCCTCCGGCGGGTGTTGTCACGCACCCGTTTTTTGACAAGGGCGACCCGTCTTGCGGTATCGTACATATCGTCTGCAACCTCCTCTCTGCTTTTTCAACAAGGCGGCTTAAAAAGCCTCTTACTCATATAGGTACAAAATATCGGGAAAACTCTCACCCCACACGCAAAATTTTTCAAAAAAATTTGAGAGCCGCCAAAAAGCGGCTCTCAAGGAGTGGATATTCGGTTATTCCCGCCGGACAGACCGGGAAACGGAGGGTTTTCCCACCGCGATCAGCAGCACCGGCAGGGCATAGGCGATATACTGCGCCGCACCGCCGTAGGCGATGAGCAAATTATAGGTGGCGTGGAGGGTGATGGCCGCACCCAGCAGTCCGCAGGTGCCGGCGACCTTCAGCCACGTCCGCTGCCACGCATACGCCAGCCCTCCGCCGACGATCAGACCGCACAGCACGTGCATCGCCCCCGTGCCGAAGCCCCGGAAGAAGATGAAGGAGAAGCGGTCGGCACCGTTCTGAATAAGATAGCAGACATTTTCAAAGGTGGCGAAGGCGAGGGCCACGGTGATGGCGGCGGGCTTGATCCGCTCCCCCTCCGGCTCAAACACCAGCAGGTAAAAGGCCAGCGGCAGCAGCTTCATGACCTCCTCCACCACCGGCGCGATCTCCACCGTGGCGGCCAGAGCGTCCGCCTGACACACCGCCGCAAGAAAGGTGTTGATATAGGCCGAGAGCAGGCACACCCCCATCCCGGCGATGCAGAACAGGAAAAAGCGGAGCTGCCGCCTGCCCATGCACAAAGCGGCCACCAGCAGGGGGGACACCATGCAGAGAAAGATGTTCTCAATGTAGGTCACGCCGCCACCGCCTTTCCTGTGGCGGGCAGCAGCCCCAGAATGGCCAGCGTCAGCAGTACGTCGCACCAGAAGGCGGGGCTGGCCGGGGAGGTGTTGGGCCAGAAGCAGCCCGCCGTCCACAGCAGGTATTCCACGCACACAAAGCACAGTACTCCGATGTGGAAGTACCGCATATGCCGCGCCGCCCCCGTCTGTCTGGCTGCATATACAAGTCCGCGGATAGCGCAGAAGGAGAGTACGAGCATCATGCCGCACCAGATCAGGTTGGAGAGGATGTCACCGTAGGTGCAGTAGAACACCAGCAGCGGCACACCGATCAGCGGCGATAGCCACGCCTCCCGGCAGCGGAAGGCGCGCTCCTCCGGACTGGACAGCGTGGCCTGCAGGATTCGCAGGAAGATCACACTGGCGATCCAGCCGAATTCCGACACATAGAAGACCCGCGGCGTGGTGGAGAACAGCAGCAGGTACAGCGTCCAGTAGAGGGCACCCAGCGCAAAGCAGCCGTAAAAGCAAAGCAGCAGCAGAAAATGGGCCTGCCTGCGGCTTTTCCAGTAGGCAATGCCCGAAAGCACCGCACCTGAGAACGCAGCCAGTAATTGCAGTAGGTTCTCAATCAGCTCCATGCCGCCCCTCGCTTTCCGCGTCCTGCGTGTCCTCCCGGTGCATCTGCCGGAGACGGAAGCACAGAACCGTTACGCACACGCCGAGAAGAAAGGCCAAAAGCCCGATGACGATATAGCCGAGGGCGGCGCTGTTCCGAAAGATGCTGGCAGCCGTTTCAAAGCCGGTGTAGTCGTTGACCTGTATCCGTGCGGCGATGCCGGGCATGGCGAGGGACGCGCCTACAAGCAGCGCAAGGCACGCCGCTGCAGCCAGTGCCACGGTGCGCCTGTCGCGCCGCCGTCTGTCCGTATGTTCTCTTGCGGCGATCCGCCGCTTTGCCTCCGCCACCCGTTCCTCATGACTCCGCATTTGTGACGCCCTCCCGTTCCAGCAGCCTGCGCAGGCTCTCTTTTCCGCGATACACCAGATTGGTGATCTGCTTCACTGTTTTTCCCATGACCTCCGCCGCCTGTGCATAGCTCATGTCCTCAAAATAGGTGAGATACAGGACCTCCCGATAATCCGGATTCATTTCTGCCATGCAGAAATGGAGAATACGGTCCCGCTCCTTCGTCCGGATGACCTCCTCCGCCAGCAGCCGTCCGTCCGGCTCCTCCGCCAGCTCGTCCAGACTGAACAGGTGTCTCCGCTTGCTCTTGCGGCGCAGCGCCATGTGCCGTGCCGCCTTGTATAGATACGTCTTGAGCCCGCCGTCCCGGATGCGGGGCTTTTTGGTGAACAGGTAGGCAAAGACGTCCAGCATCAGCTCCTCGGCTTCGTGGACATCGTGCAGGTAACCGTCAATGTACAGGGTCAGCGGATCGCCGTATTTTTTCATCAGGGCGTCCAGCCCTTCGTCGTCGCCGTCTATATATTGACGGTATAAGGTCTCGTCGCACGCCATACCGTTCACCTCCTCTTTGCGGATATTCCCAAGGCGGGGGCGAATGGATACCACCCACCATTCTACATCATATATGAATATCCGCAGAAACGCAAGATGTTCGGTGAAAGGCTCGGCGAAAAGATGCGGCTCTGTGGGGAGGAGCTCTTGAAAAGTCCCTGTGCAGCCTCTCCGCAGCCTGACGAGGGATCCTTGCGGCCAAAAAGTGAAGGAAAACCACCAGTTTCTCACGAAACCAGTGGTTTTTGCCATGTATAACGCAGCGAAGTCACGGGCCCGGTCACGCGGTTCCGGACACTGACGGGACATTCAAGAGCCTGTATCGCCCAGATATGCCTTGCGGATGGCGTCGCTCTCCAACAGCGCCGTGCCGGTACCCTCGGTGACGATACGCCCCGTTTCCAGCACATAGCCCCGGTCGGCCACCGCCAGCGCCGCCTGTGCGTTCTGCTCCACCAGCAAAATGGTGGTGCCGTCGGCGTGGAGCTGGCGGATGATGTCGAAGATCTGCTCCACCAGCAGCGGCGCAAGGCCCATGGACGGCTCATCCAGCATCAGCAGCTTGGGATGGCTCATCAGTGCCCGTCCCATGGCAAGCATCTGCTGCTCGCCGCCGGACAGCGTCCCGGCCACCTGCCTGCGCCGCTCCTTCAGCCGTGGGAAGCGTTCAAACACGCGCTCCATGTCGGCGCTTTTGTCTCCGCCGCGGCAATAGCCGCCCATGTCCAGATTCTCCTGCACCGTCATCTGCTGGAAAATGCGCCGCCCCTCCGGCACCAGCGCCATGCCGCGCCCTACCAGCTTGTGACCGGGTACATGGCGCAGCTCCTCACCCAAAAAACGGACGCTGCCCGCCCTGCTGTGCAGCAGTCCCGCCACGGTGTTCAGCGTGGTGGATTTACCTGCGCCGTTGGCGCCGATCAGCGTCACCACCTCGCCCTGCTCCACATGAAAGGACACGTCCTTTACGGCGTGGATGCTGCCGTAATACACATTGATGTTCTCCACCTGCAGCACGCTGCTCATGACGCCGCCTCCTTTTTCTTGCCCAGATACGCCTCAATGACCGCCTCGTTCCGCTGGATATCCTCCGGCGTACCCTTGGCGATGATGCGGCCGAAGTTCAGCACACAAATGCCCTCACAGATATTCATCACGAGATCCATGTCGTGCTCGATCAGCAGCACGGCGATCTGAAACGTATCCCGTATCCTGCGGATGTTCTCCATCAGCTCCGCCGTCTCCGACGGATTCATGCCCGCCGCCGGCTCATCCAGCAGCAGAAGGCACGGGTTGGACGATAGCGCCCGCAATATCTCCAACCGCCGCTGAGCACCGTAGGGCAGCGAGCCCGCCCGCTCATCGGCGTGGCTTTCCATGTGAAAGATGCTCAGCAGCTCATCTGCCCGCTCCCGGGCGATCCGCTCCTCCCGGGCGTACCGGGGGAAGTGCAAAATGCTGCCTGCCAGCCCATACCGCACAGAGTCTCCCATGGCCACCGTCAGATTTTCCGCTACCGTCAGATCGTTGAAAAGCCGGATGTTCTGGAACGTCCGGGCGATGCCCGCCCGGTTCACCTGCGCCGTGGTCATGCTGTGGGTATCCTTGCCGTCCAGCAGAATGGCGCCCGCCGTAGGCTGATACACCTTCGTCAGCAGGTTAAACACCGTGGTCTTTCCTGCACCGTTGGGGCCGATCAGCCCCGCGATCTCCGTGCGGCCGATGGTCAGGTCGAAGTCCTCCACCGCCTTCAGCCCGCCGAAGGTCACGCCCAGTCCTACGCACTCCAGCACCGGGGACTTGTCTGCGTCCCGCTCCGGCAGCAGCACGGAGGAGGGACGCTTCACCAGCTTTGCCTTTGTTGTCACAGCGCCGCACGCTCCTTTCTCACCGGTGTCAGTCTCTCACGGACGGAGCCGAAGAACCGCTTCATAGCCGGGTTATTCGTGGCTTGCATCACCAAAATCAGCACCACGGCATACACCAGCATCCGGTAGTCTGCCACCTCGCGCAGCGCCTCCGGCAGCACTGTCAGCACGATGGCGGATACCACCGAGCCGGGTACGCTGCCCATGCCGCCCAGCACCACGATGACCAGGATCTCAATGGACATATTGTAGTCAAAGGCGGCTGCCTTGATGTTGGCCAGCGAGTGGCCATACAGCACACCGGCGCACCCGGCGAAAAACGCCGCGATGACGAACACCGCCAGCTTGTACCGCGTGATATTCAGCCCCACAGACTCCGCCGCGATGCGGTTGTCCCGGATGGCCATGATCGCCCGGCCGTACTTGGAGCGCTTCAGATTCAGCATCACCGCCACCGTCAGCAGCACCAGCACCGCGCCATAGGGCAGCAACTCCTTGGCTCCGGCATAGATGGCGGCGGTATTCAGACCCAGCGCCCCGCCGGTGATGTGCAGATTGGTGATGATGTTCTTGATGATCTCGCCGCAGGCCAGCGTTACGATGGCCAGATAGTCGCCACGCAGCCGCAGAGTGGGCAACCCCACCAGCAGGCCGAACACCGCCGCCGTCAGACCGCCTGCCAGCATACTCGCCGGCAGACGCACCGCCAGCGGCAGCGCCGTATCCGCCAGCGCGATGGCCACCAGACAGCCGGAGAACAGTCCCACGGACATGAACCCAGCGTGCCCCAGACTCAGCTCGCCCAGCAGCCCTACCACCAGATTCAGCGATACCGCCATCACGATATATACTGCCGTGGGGATCAGCATATTTGTCACCTGCCGGGTCAGACTCCCGCTATACAGCAGCGCGGCCATGACCGCCAGCAGCACGGCCACTGCCGCCGCTGTCAGCAGGTCGCCCCGCCGTCTTTTTTTCTGTGTCAGTTGCATTTTCCTCACCTCATACCTTCTCCTGCATGGGCTTACCCAGCAGACCGGTGGGCTTCACCACCAGCATCACCACCAGCACGGCGAACACGATGGCGTCCGCCCACAGGGTGGAGATATACGTCTTGGACATCTGCTCGATCAGACCCAGCAGGATGCCGCCCAGCATGGCGCCGGGGATGGAGCCGATGCCGCCGAATACCGCCGCCGTAAACGCCTTGATGCCGGGCATGGCGCCGGTGGTGGGCTTGATGTACACATAGGTCATGCCGTAGAACATACTGGCGAAGGCCGCCAGCGCCGAGCCGATGGCGAACGTCAGCGTGATGGTCCTGTCCACGTTGATGCCCATCAGCGTGGCGGCGTCCTTGTCCTCAGACACGGCGCGCATGGCCTTGCCAAGCTTCGTTCTGTCGATAAACAGCGTCAGGGCTGCCATCAGCGCCGCCGTCACCGCCAGCGTCAGCAGCGTGATACCGTCTATCTGCACGCCGCCTACGGTGAAGATGGGCAGCTTCAGCAGCTTGGGATAGGCCATCTGCTGCGACCCGAATAGCAGCAGCGCTGCATTTTGCAGCAGGTAGCTGACGCCGATTGCGGTGATGAGCACGCTCAGCGGCGCAGCCTGCCGCAGAGGCTTATAGGCACAGAATTCGATGACAACGCCCAACACCGCGCATACCGCGATGCTGACGATCACCGTCACCCACGGGGACAGCCCCAGCTGCGCCACCGCCACAATGCCGCTGTATGCGCCCACCATAATCACGTCGCCGTGGGCGAAGTTCAGCATTTTGGCGATGCCGTAGACCATGGTGTAGCCCAGCGCGATCAATGCGTAAATGCTCCCCAGACTCAGGCCGCTTATCAAGGTTTGTATCAGGTTCGTCATAGTCGTCATTCCTTTGCGTCGCCCCGGCGTGTCCTCCCGGCACACGCCGGGAGGACGGAGGGCTTATGTGAGGTAGGTAGAATAAGGCTTGGTTATGCCGCAGCGCCGGCGCTCTCCTGACCGAACAGCGTACCCACGCCGTTCTTATAGAGGATAGCGCTGGCGGCCTTGTTGGTGTTGCCGTCGGCGTTCCACGTCATGGTGCCGGTAACGCCCTCCAGGGTCAGGGAGGTCATCACAGCCGCCAGATCTGCACCGGAGGTGCTGCCGCCCGCGGTCTCCACAGCGGCCTTGACGGTGTACACCGCGTCGTAGGCGTCGGCGGCGAACTGGTCGGGGGTGGCGCCATAGCTTTCCTCATACGCCTTGACGAAGGCCTGCACCTTGGGGTCGGCGGAATCCGCCGCGAAGGGGGTCATCATCAGCACGTTGTCCGCGATGCTCACATCCTGACTGACCTTGCCCAGGATGCCGTCCAGACCGTCGCCCCCGAAGAAGTACACGTCCTCCGCGAACTTGCCCTTGGCCTGGGTCAGAAACGTGGAGGCCTCCTCCGCGTAGATGGGGATGAACACCACCTTCACGCCGGAGTTGACCAGCGCGTTCACCTGCGTGGAGAAATCGGTGGCGGTGGCGGCGGTGAAGGTCTGGGCCTCCTTGACGGTCACGCCGGCCTTTTCACACTCGGCCACGAATGCACTGTACAGACCGGCGGAATAATCGTTGTCACTCTGATAGAGCACACCCACCTCATCGGCCAGCGCGTTGTCCTTCAGATAGTCCGCCGCGGCCGTGCCCTGATAGGAGTCGTAGAAGCAGATACGGAAGGCCTTGCCGTTGCCGTCGATGCACTTGTCGGCGGAGCCGGTGGTCTCCATGATGAACATATCGTCGGCCTTGGCCGCCGTTACCACAGAGGCCGTCTCACCGGACAGCACGCCGCCCAGACATACGTTCATGCCCCAGTCCATCAGCTTGCCGTAGGATGCCACGGCGCTCTCGGGGTCACCCTGAGAATCCTGAAAGCTGACCTCCAGCTGCTTGCCGTTGACGCCGCCGGCGGCGTTGATCTCCTTAGCAGCCAGCTCCGCGCCGTGCTGCACGGACAGACCGTAGTTGGCGTAGCCGCCGGTCAGGGGGCCTACGCCGCCCAGCTTGATCGTCTCGGCGGCGTCATCCGTGCCGCCGCTGCCGCCGTTATCGGCCTCATTGCCGCAGGCCATCAGGCTGAACGCCATCACAACAGCCATCAACATGGCAAATGCTCTCTTTTTCATGTTTTTGTTCTCCTTTTCATCAGTTTGATAAAATGCACTCCGTCGCCGAAGGCATACAAAAAAGCGGCTCCGCCAATGGCAGAGCCGCTTCGCTGTATCATGTGTCAGCGTATCATGCGGTTATCCGTGCCAATGGCGCATAGGGAAAGGCAGCCAGTACCAGCAGTACCAGCACGCAAATAATAATGGACGCCATAATCATGGCGCCCAGCACGGACAGAATGGCAGTATAAGAAGCGGCGCAGGCGCAGCAGAAGGCAGCGGCGGTACAGGCGGCAGCCGCGGTCTTGTTCATCTTACGGTTCATGGTCTTGGTCATCGCGGCGGCCTCCCTTCGCTTCAAAAATGATGGGTGAATCTTAGCAAAGCCTTCCAGCGAAGTCAACGGTCGATTCCGCCAAATCACGATCGTACCGCACAACTTTTCACTATACGCATTATGCAGATTATACAAATTTCTCTCTCCTATCGGCGCGCCATCCCTCAGCCGGCTCCGTTTGTCTGCGCGGCAGAAACAGCATGTGACCATCGCAATAACAGACGCAACAACAGCGTGCGGCAGCGCCATGACGCTGCCGCACGCTGTTGTTTTGCGCGATATGCGATAGAAAAAAATTTCAATGCAGACCGCTCTCTGCCATCTGGGAGACGGTCTCCTCATAGAACACATTCAGCTCCCCCAAATACCCCGGCTTCCACGGCTTGTTCCGTCCGCAGTAGTGGATGACTGCGGACTGCTGCCGCACATCCTCCAGCGTCATGCCGTCCCCGTTATATCGATGGAGCGAAAACAGCTTTTCCGTCATATTGTAGCGGATGGGGTCCAAGGGCAGGATGCGCTGTCCGTACAGGGCACTGATGATGTCCTGATCCGGCAGCATGAGCCGCCCCTTGTGCGCCTCCATGTAGCCGAACACCGCCTCCATATCCTGCTCCGCGCGCAGTGCCTGCAAATTCATCAGCATGACGCCGGAGTTGATATAGGGGCTGTTCTCGTCCATATCCAGCCGCAGTTCGTTGAGACGGTGCAAAAGGCCGCGGATATGGGTGGCCGCAGCGAAAAACGCCGTGTCCATAGGCATTTCGTACAGCTCCCGCAGACTCTGGCGTACCACGATATCCGGATCGAGATACAGCACCCGATCCAGCGTGTCCGGCAGATATTTTGCCGCGAAGATGCGATAATAGATGGCTTTCGGATAGCGGTCGGAGGTCGGCGCGTCCGCCAGACCGTCCTCGTCCACTCGTATCAGGTGCAGCGTTCCCCGCTGCCCCAGCAGTGTCCGTGTTTCCGACACGTCCGCCTCCGACAGTCCCTCATCGTGCAGCAGATATACGTCGAAATACGCAGTACTGTCGCCATGCAGTGCGGAGAACAGCATCACATTCAGTTGCGGGACGTAGTTTCGATCCAGTGTCATCAGCAGATCCATAGGCACACCTCGTTTTTTGTTCTCAGTATAGCCTGCGTTCCCCCAAAAAGCAAGGACACAGAAGCCGAATCGCAGGCAGAAAGGACGGAGAAGCATTGTCAAGCAAATTGAAAAAAATCAGCAGCACATCGCGCCATGGATGCCGGAGCTTATCATATTACCACCATTCGTTCGGCGGGCGGCTTTTCCGTTGTTTCCGTCCAGACCCGCCCGCTTTTTTCGGATTCTGGGTCAAAAGTGGGTCAAAGACAGATGTATGACAGGAGAATGCGAACAGTCAGTTCGCATTCATGCCGAGAGGCTCATAGGTCAGCAGCTTTTTCTTCCAGAGGGTCTCCGTTTGGATCACTTCATCGGGCGTCACGGCCTTTGGCAGGAGCTGCAAAATCGAGAACTGGAAGTGCGTATACCTATCCGGGTAGTCGCAGAGCAGATCCTTCATCAGCTTGTTGTCGCCGTGCAGTGACTTCACATAGTGCGTCCAGCGCCCCAATAAGCCGCCCTTGCCGTAAGCGGAGCCAACATACTTCCGTCCGTTTTCCCGGTCAACAATGAGGTAGACCGCGTTGACGGTGGAAAGCGCCGTGTGCCACGATTCGTATGCCGTGGGATCCTGCACGATCTCCCGAAGCTCTTCATAGGTAAGGATCGCGTTTTCGTAGCCGGAAAAGATTTTCTTGTCCCGAATGGCCACAATAGGCTTTTCGTTGGTGCCTTTCTGCGCCCAGGCAAGCGCGCTTTTACCCCATTCGATCAAGAGCCTGCCTTCGTATTCCTTCAACAGATCAATGCGCTCCAGATTGTAAAACATTCGCTGCCCTTGGAACCAATCTTCCAGTGGGAAATCCTTTGGCTTCGTGTCCTGCGTATCAATAACGCCGCCGCTTACCTTGTAGCAGGCGTAAAACTTTGCCGTCGTACTCTTGTCGCTGATAAATACGCACCAATAATCATACCCGTTGCTGAAGGTTTCACTCTGTACGCGGGTGTACTCCTCTACCATGTTCTTGTCATAGCATTCCTTGAATGCCTTGTCACCCAGCGAATGCCGGATCAGTTTTACCCGCTTCGGGTCAAGCCCCACATTTTTAAGCACATCGGAAAAGTTCAGAATCGCCACGGAAGCCCCTCCTTATTCTGTTCTCTATTTCAAATTCTACCACATATTTTTTCGTTGTAAAGCGCGCTTTCCCACCAACGCAAAATCTCCGCCAGCTCCGGCGTCAGACGTTTGCGGCACTCCTGCCGCAGTTCCTCCGGCACGCCGTAGAATGCCTCGGCGATGCTGCCGGTGATGGCGGCGAGGGTGTCGCTGTCGCCGCCGAGGGACACCGCCGTGCGGAGAGCGTCTTCAAAATCGCGACTCTCCAAAAACGCGGTGATCGCCTGCGGCACGGTTTCCTGGCAGCTCTCTACATGATGGTAAGTGGGGCGGATATCGTCGCAGCTGCGGCTGAGGTCGTAGCCAAACTCGCGCTCCACATACGCTTTGATTTCCGCTTTGTCGTGACCTGTGCGGGCGAGAAAGATGGCCGCTGCGGTGGCCTGCGCGCCCTTGATGCCCTCCGGATGGTCGTGGGTCACCTGGGCGGTGAGCCGCGCCAGACACAGCGTTTCTGCCATATTCTCTGCCAGCCATGCGGCAGACGACACCCGCATGGCGCTGCCGTTGCCGTAGCTCTGGTAGGGCTGCGGGTCATCCTCATAGAGCCAGCCGCCGAAATGGGTGCCATAGCCCCGGTCGGGGTAGGCGCGGCCCATCTGCTGCATCTCCCGTACCAACGCTGTTTTGATGGCGGCATCGTCCTGCCCACGGGTGCCGAGCAGCGCCTTCGCCACTGCCAGCGTCATCACCGTGTCGTCGGTGAAGTCAGAACGGCGGCTGAACAGCGGGAAATCCTTCGCCTTATAGTTGTTGCAGTCGAACTCGTAGGGGCTGCCCACGATGTCGCCCAAAATCGCTCCGTACATACGCTTACCTCCCTCTTTTCTGCACGTCCTCGTCGATGCGGCGCTTCCAGTCGGCGCTGAGGGGCCGGGCGGCACGGACGCTGCACACCGCCTCGCTGATGACCTCGTAATTCAGCGCTGTGCCCGCCTCGTCGCACTTGTAGTTCACCGCCTGGTCGGCGTCAATACCAAAGCGGGCTGCCTCCTTGGCTGCGTCGATGTTGGCGCCCAGGAACAAAAACTCCCAGCCGTATTTTTCCTTCTGACGCTCGATCATGCGCCGCACACGTTCGTAATCGTATCGGCGGCTGGCGTTTTCGTAGCCGTCGGTGGTGATGATGAACATCGTCTTCTCCGGCACATCCTCCCGGCGGGCGTACTTGTGGATGTTGCCGATGTGGTGGATGGCGCCGCCCACGGCATCCAGCAACGCCGTGCAGCCGCGGGTGAAATACTCCTTTTCCGTCAGGGGCGGCACCTCGCTCAGCGGCAGGCGGTCATGGATGACCGTGCTGTCGTTGGCGAAAAGCACCGTGGAGACCAGCGCCTCCCCCGCTTCCCGCTTCTGCTTTTCGATCATGGAGTTGAAGCCACCGATGGTGTCCGCCTCCAGTCCCGCCATAGAGCCGCTGCGATCCAAGATAAAAACCAATTCCGTCATAAAAAAGCCCTCCTTTGTTTGATTACGCTCCCATTGTAGCGCATCCGAAGGAGGGTTTGGTCGCCTGTGGAGCGACATTTATTGGATTTTCAGGCAGTTCTCCCACTCGGCTTCTTTGAAGCCGACCAGCACGAAATCATCGCTCACCAGCAGCGGACGCTTGACCAGCATCCCGTCTGCCACAAGGAGCTTCAGCATCTCGTCCTCGTTCATGGTGGGGAGCTTATCCTTCAACGCCATGGATTTATAGAGGAGGCCACTTGTGTTGAAGAATTTCTTGAGCGGCGGCCCACTGCGCTGATGCCACGCAGACAGCTCTTCATAAGTAGGATTTTCCATTTTGATGTCCCGGAATGTATAGGAAATGCCGTTCTCGTCCAGCCACTTCTGCGCCTTCTGGCAGGTGGTGCATTTGGGGTAGCAGATAAAGGTCATGGTGTTACGCTCCTGATTGATATATTACTTTTCGCGGGTTGTTTCCGCATAGAAAGCCATCAGACGTTCTTTGTCAATTTGCTTCGCCGCCGCACACAGTCTTGAAATCAAGCGCAGGTGCTCCTCAACGGTATCGATCTGCTTTTCAAACGGTGCCTGCCAATCCAGACACTTCGGGGCAATCAGCCTTAGAACGGCAGAATTGCCCGCTGTATGCACGCTGAACCGCGGATCGTACTGCTCCCCCAGCATATCTTTCAGCAACTCCTCCAGCTGTTCATGATAAGCGGCGAGTCCGCTGAATGTCAGATCAATATAGCTGTATTCCACGCCCTTCATAGTGGTCTTATGGTGAATATAAACTTGTTTCATGTCAAGGCTGGTTTTATAGGTCGGCCAATCTCCGTTTCTGCTTTTTTCACTGATCTTGGATTTAAGTTCGATATCTGGGTAATGTATTTGCAGATAGCGCACATATTTCTTCCAAAAATCTGTTGCTGCCTTATCTACAACTTTCACATACGGCTTTCTGGCCTGATCGATTGCTTCGGAGAGTTGTTGATGCTTTAATTGGCTGCGGGTGTCCGAACAGGCGGCAAATAAATCTCTGCACTCTTCATATGTCACCCGGAGTGAATACTTCTCCGCGCTCTCATTTCCTTTTATGTATTCAGCTGGGGCAATCAGAAATACATAAAAGACATCGCAGCGATCTTCTCGAACACTTTTTTCTCCGCGTTCCACATATCGCTCATATTGTCTTGGCTGTGCGATCGCATTGATTTTGTCCTCAATCAGCAGAGAAACTCGATGTCCCTCTTTTTCAAGGTCAATGGTCAGGTCGGATTCACCCAAATCCGGATCAGCGAAGGACACTTCCTCTGAAACGACCTCATATCCTGAAAAATCAACATCTTCAATTTTTCGTAGAAAGAGCTTCAAAAAATCCTGATTTACGGCAAACTCCTCCAAAAAGAACAGATCCATGTCCCGCTCAGAAACACCATTGAATCGGAAATGCATAGAATTTCTCTTCCTCCTTCGGATATTACGGCAGAGTCCCCCTCTCACATGACGGATCTTCCAACCGCTTCAGTGCGGCTGCTGCGTGCTGTTCACCGTGCTCTGCCGCGCAACGATAGTAGTTTTTGGCAATGGCAATATCCTGCGCGACTCCCTGTCCCACCTCATAGCAGTATCCGAGGTTCGCACAAGCAAGGGCATCTCCCAGCTTCGCCGCCTGCTTGTAGTAATCGAACGCAGCATGGTAATCCTTTGGGACACCGTATCCTTGCGCATACAATGTGCCCAATTGGCAGATGCAATACATATCGTTCTCCAGTGCACCGATTCTATAATACTCCCGCGCCTTTTGATAGTCTTGCTCTACAGCGTCGCCATTCTGATAATAGAGTCCCATGTAAAAAGCTGCACCGTGGTATCCACGCGCATAGAGATTCGAGAAAATGGAAAACGCCTTTTTGCGGTTTTGACGGATCCCTCGACCATGGTGCAGCATATTGGCGTAATTGAACAGTCCCTTTTCATCGCCGTTATCGGCGGCTTTCCGATACCAGTAAACAGCCTGTTTATCATCCTGTTCTTCCGCAAACTCATAATAGTTTCCGAGGTTTACCATTGCTATGCTATTCCCGCGCTCCGCCGCATTGCGGAACAGGGCGAGCGCTTTTTCAGTGTCCTGTGCAACACCCTTCCCCTTGAGAAACATCCATCCGAGATTATTTGCCGCAAGCCCGCCATCCGGACACGCCGCGGCAGCATCATAGGCTCGTACAGCCATGAGGGGATCTTGACGAAAGCTCCCTCCGCATTCCAATTCATAACCGATTCGGGTCAAGAGCTCCGCATCGACATGATTCGGGTCAATTTCCAATATCAGTTTCATCGGTGCTTCCTCCTTCACGCCTTGGACAGTTTTTCCAGTTCTTTTTCAAGACGCTCTTTTTTATCAGCAAGCGATTCATATTCGGTGAATGCCGCAATCACCGTTTGATTGTCCTCAAAAGAGGGGTGCTGAAAAAACTTCTGATGTAAATGGTATTCCTTTTGGCACGCAGCAAACTGAACGGTGATGTGATTGATTTTTTGATCGATCACATGTCCGACTCCGTATTTTCCTGCATAGACTTCAACATTCATGAGAGAAATTACCTGAAACGGTTCCATTTGAACGTCCAACTCATGGATTGCCGCCCTTATAGAGGCGATTTTTTCCGCAGCCTCCTGCTGTCGCTGCTTTTCCTTCTGCTCCTGGCGATACTCTCTTATACAAGCAGCCTTGTCCTTGTAGTCCATGCCCGCATAAAGATCATACGCACGGGCGCAGTACATCAGGTCAAAGGTCAAAAGATGCAGCTTTTTATCAGGATAGTACATAGCCGGATGCTCCTGTATTCTTTGCTCGACCTTATCAAGAAGAGAGCGCTGGCCGCGCAGCTCGTCAGCCACAGCATCGCATAGGATGTAGTAGTTTTTCAGGCAAAAGGACTTTCCACTGCCGATATCCAGTCCAAACTCCATGTGCTTTGCAAATTCTTCCGCCTCGCTGTATCGATAGATATAGTTGTCATCAGGCTTGAGCAGTGTCAGATAGCATAGCGCCGCATGACGGTCCTGCTTGTATTTGAAGGAGGCAGGGAAGGTTTCTCTGCACAGACGATCCATCCCGTCAAGAAAGCGCTCTACATTATCCTGCCGGATGTCAATGTCTCCGCCATCCGGTGCCAACAGCACCTTGCGGAACAGGTATTCTACTTCATCAGGGCGCTTTTCCGCAATTTTCACAACACCGCTCGACGGACAGACATAGGCGTTGTCGATCAGCACGGAGCACTTCTTTCTCGCGTCCGCAAATAGTTCCGGAAACGACCGCTCATTTGCCTTCGGAGCGAGCCAGACATTCTGAAAGTGCTGTACCGCGTTCCACTTGAAAATCTCGTCATGCGCTTGATCGTTGAAGTAGTCGTAGTTTTCTTCATATTTGCGGATCACTTCCCGCAATTTTTCTATATTCATTGCAAATCCTCCCCAGTTTTCGCTTTTTACGCCCCCAGCAAACTCTGGTCGAACGCGAACAGCGCCTCGTTGATCTTGAAAATGTCGTAGTCCCGCTGCATGATGAAATACTCGATGATGACGTCAAACTTGCTGCTGGGGCTGAGGGCGTAGCCCGCCCGGGCGATGAGGTCGCGGGTCTCCGGCAGGCTCAGCTCCAGCGCGATGGCGAAGGCCACCGCCGTGGGCTTGGAGGGCTTGTAGTCCGGGTTGTTGCGGTTGTAAACCTCGGTGTCCTTTTTGCCGCTGCGGTCGATGAGCTTCAGCAGCGTCTCCGAAAACCCGGCGTCCAAATGCGCCAGCGCCTCGTCCAGCCCGGAGGCCGCCATGGGCACGTCCTCGTAGGCAGTCAGCATCCGGCTTTCGACGACGCCCATCCGGCGCATCCGCTCCCGGCGGGAATCGGTGTGGGCATCCACATAGTGGTCGTCGATGTAGGCGGCGATGTCCGCGAACAGCTTGTTGCCGATCTGGTACGCCGCGCGGTCGAAAATGACGATGTACACCGTCATGTCGTTCTCTGCGAGGAATTCGCTGACGGTATCCACCGCTACGCGGAGCGCCTGATCCTTGGGATAGCCAAAAACGCCGGAGGAGATCAGCGGAAAAGCCACCGTTTCGCAGCCGCGCTCCTTCGCCAGCGCCAGGCTCGTCCGATAGCAGGAGGCGAGCTGCTCCCGCTCGCCATGCCCGCCGCCTCGCCACACAGGCCCCACAGTGTGAATCACATACCGGCAGGGGAGACGATAGGCTTTTGTGATCTTGGCGTCGCCGGTTTTGCAGCCGCCAAGCCGTCGGCACTCGGCCAGCAGCTCCGGCCCCGCCGCTGATGTCATTGCGAACAATGATAAGGGGCATGGTGCACCTCCCAAAGACCGTAGTACCCTTTATTTTAGCATTTTAGCACAGGGTTCCCCGCTTGTCCATCCAAAGCCGGGGGGGGGTTCGCGGGCCTTTTCTCCCAAAGACTTTGTGCGGCGGCGGTTTTTGCCTGTGGTTTGACTTCGACACATGGGCCGAGCATTTGACAACAAGACCCCGTTTAGCATTTTTTGCTTGGGAGAGAGTTTCTGTGTATCCTGCACTTTTCTTTTGGGAGGTCTTTGCGATACCAGGTTATGGTCACATTCCTGTTCGGCGTGGCGTCCGCCGTATGTGAGCTGGGCCGCATTGTGCTGACACTGTTCTCCCTGACCCTGTTCATCGACGGGCAGACGGTACACTGGTACTGTGAGCCATACAGGTCATTTGTCTGGATGGAGACTTGAACACCACGGGCCATTAACTCGTGGACGCAGAGCCGATGCCCGACATCCTGGCTCAATTCCAGTATAACACGAAACACTTCTTCCGGCGTTTGCAGGTCAGCAGTACAGGCAATTCCGTTGCCCGATGGACTTGACGGGCCAGCTTAGAATGCTTGAGATACTGGTCGTACTGGGGCGGCACAACGACTAGTCCTGGGCAAAGCTGCCGAGATTCCCAATTCACCATACCCGTTTTCACTCCGGCTTTCTTGGCCAAGTCTGATTTGACCAAGACGATACCATGACGTTCTTCGGCCGATCCGCACACCGCGACAGGTTTTCCTTTGAGCCTTGGGTTAAGCATCATTTCAACGGATGCATAGAAGGAGTTCATGTCGCTGTGTAGGATGACACGCTCATTATCCATGCGTTTTCACCTCTGATTTTGCTCGTGTGCCTCTATCATGAATGGACTATTTAGCAGATGAGAAAAAATCGAAATCTTTTGCTGCTCCCAGTCTTTATTGCTGCTGTGATTATGGCGCTGCCTTTGCTGTGGATGTTGCTTACCTCTTTGAAGGGCAATGAAGAGATTGTTTCCGGAATTCCATCCCTGCTGCCTCAAACGGTTACGCTGGAACAATACGATGCGGTCTTATTTCAAGATGTTCCCTTTTTTACACTGTTGAAAAACAGTCTAATCGTTGCGTGCGGCAGCAGCCTGATTGCCATTTTGTTCGGGAATTTAGCAGCGTACGGTTTTTCTAGATATATGCCAAAACATGGGAACGGTATTTTGACGCTGTTTCTTATTGCACAGCTGTTTCCCTCTGTGATGTTGACGGTTCCCTTTTATTCGCTTATGGCAGATGCGAAGCTGCTCAATAGCTATTTTTCTCTGATTGTGGCGAACACAAGTCTGGCTCTGCCCTATGCAACCTATATGATGAAGGGCTATTATGACAATTTGCCAAAAGACTTAGAAAATGCAGCTTGTCTAGACGGATGTACGCGGTTTCAGGCATATTATAGGATTTGTGTGCCGCTTTGCTCTACAGGTTCCATTGCTACGTTCTTTATGGCGTTTATTATTTCATGGGATGAGTATGTTCTTGCGTTGTCTTTGGTTACAAAGGAGCATCTAACCACCCTTCCTATTGGAATTGTTAAGGCGTTTGTTGGGCAATTTTCGATTCGGTGGGTGAGCTGATGGCCTCGGGAGTGCTTTTAGCAGTCCCTCCTCTGGTTATTTTTACTTTGCTCAACAAGTATTTCGTTGCGGGGCAGGTATCTGGCGCAATAAAAGAGTGATAAATTAGTGGTACAATTTCAACAAAAGGCCGTCGCCTAGGGCTTGCGTTAGGCGGCGGTCTTTGATTTTAAATTTCGTATTTGAGATTCGACGATGCACCATCATCTGCGGTCAAGCTGCACTTTTTGAGCGGCGTACGCAGAGGCTCAGATAGAGTTTTAACAGCTCTATCTGAGTCCTTTATCCATGACGTAAAATAGTAAGCAACGTCTACTTTAAATGCTTTTTAATTGTTTTTTCAAGCGGTGCTTGAAAATGTTGTTGCAAAACCTCTACCACCGGTTGCACTTTGTGTTCCTTGGCCATATCAATGATCTGACTTTTGTCGAAAAACTCGATTTTATACTTTCGGGTGCGAGTTGCTGCTGAAGTTAATAAGGAAGTTGCCTCTGGTGTAAATCCTCCCAATGACCACAACTGGAACTTCAATTTTTGCCCATCTTGGTACCGACTCAATGCCCAAGTTCTAATGCGGTGAATCGTCTGAGACAACCACTTTTCAACATAGATGTGGTCAAGAGCAGACTGTGTTGCTTTACATTCAACAATAATGATTTCGCCATCGCGTTCAACCAAAACGTCGATTTCGTTTTTATCATTTGAATCAGGGATTTGTATTAGCTTTCTGATTTCCAAATAACGGTAACCGATGTGCTGATAGTAGTATCCAACAAGGAGTTCAAACATATCTCCGATAATATCATTATACCGGCCTTCTGCCTTTGCGATTTCGCTGAATAGCGTTTCAATTTTTCCTGGGTTCTTGGAAATAATTGCGCTGGAGTGTGAAAATACACTAACAATTTCCGCTAACAGCTCGGCATACTTTTCATCAAATACATTTTTTATGAGGGCTACCATCACTTTGTTTTCTTTCAACACCATCAATGCTTCCCGAGTTATATTTTCAACCAAGAACACAGGCATAAATGCAGGTAGTTTTTTAAAGGTTCGGATCACAGAGAGCTTATCCAGAAAAAAATTGATGTCTTCCTCCGTGGCCGTACGTCCATAAAAGATATCCGCCACAACAAAACCCGGCCGAATTTCCTCGGTATCATATAGAGGTTGAATGTATGCAGGGGCTGTTAGCGCCCACTGAAAGTTTGCAAATTCCGCCGATGCAGAAAGCACTTTGGCTGAACCATAACCGATTAAGTTAATGTTCTGCGCCCAAGATGCAAAGTCGTTCACAACTTGTTTCTTTACGGTTTCAAGACCTGCTGCGCGGGCGATACTGCGATTTTGTATAGAGACCCATTCGGCAAGCATCCAATGTGTCTCATTATACTCTACGATAATACCGCACTTCAGCAAATCGTCAATCACTCTCTGGTGGAGCTTGTGCCCTTTTACATTCTTGATCGGGGATGATACCAGAGAAGGCAAAATGCTCTTGGCCACAAAGCCATTTTGAGACTGAAATGCACAGATATAGATCCAGTTAATTTTGGATGACCGCTTTATGGCATCTATTAAGCGCTTAATATAGCGGTTAGACATATATTGGCTCTCAAGATAAAAGAATTTCTGATTCTTATCAAACGAAAGGGTGCATATCTTATTGACCGGTTTTTTTGCGCGCGATAGGGCTTGGCGCGCCGCCGTGTTGGAAACCCCATATTCCTGTTCAAATTTTCTGGCAAGCTCGCCAGAAAGCATCGGGCCATATTTATTTAAAAGCGTCACAACCTTTTGAGACATACACACATACCTCCATTGGAAGATGTCACACTGCACTATTTATAATAAATAACTAATTGCTTGCGCAGATTTTTTGATGTTCATAAATCCACTGAAATCAAATGGGTTTTCTGTGTCCATAACCCTCACTTCAGAGAAACATGTCACACGGCATTTTTAGCATATAACAATTGGGTAGAAAAAGCAATCCTCTTATATGTTCTTGAAGAATCCATTTTCGCTATTTCTTTGTTTATTCCCCCGTTTATTGCCCCGCAAACTTTGAGCTGTCACCCACGCAGAAACGACTTGCATAACACCCTCCTCAGAGTTACAATGCAGCCAACAGCAACGAGAAACGCTTCCCGTCCGGCACCGGTGAATGTTCACCGAGAATTGGGCGGGAAGCGTTTTTGACCACATAGATTACCACAGACGGCGCTGGAACACCCGGAAACAGCGGAGATAAGAGCGTCAAAGAGTAAGTAAAACAAATAGAAAATGGCCGAAAACCGCTATAAACGAGCAGAAAAAGTATTCCCGATAGGTTTGGGAGCAGGATGCCGCAGGTTCGAATCCTGTCACTCGGACCACCTTTCCCAGAAAAACCGCCTTTTTAGGCGGTTTTTCTGCGTTATTAGTTCAATTTTTGAAGCGTGCTTGACCACATCCCAATTGTGGTCAGAGCGGTAAAATGGCGGTTGCAACCTCGGTACGGAGGAACGCCGAAAACCGCAAAATCCCTAACCCATCCCTAACAGGGGTGTTTTCAACATTTTTGTGCGTAGGTATGACAATATCTTGAAATTTTCGGCGTTATGCACTATAATATTTCTACGGTAGGCCTTTGCGCCACCAAGGCGACCGTATGGGTGTGTTCCCATGCGGCCTTTTATTTTGACCAATTAGGGAGAGTGATTTAATATGGCAAAGAGCGACGCTATTGCAAAAGCAATTGCGGCTGATCCCTATTTGAAAAAGCGCAAAGCCCCAACTGAAGCTGAGCAGCAACTGTACTTAAAAGAGGTTTCTTTTTCCTGTCCTCTTTGTGGAAAAATCCTTCGACACAAAAAACAAGGAAAGGCGAATAAGCTATATGAGATTGCCCATATTTTTCCGAATAGTCCGACTGAAGAACAGTATGAACTTTTAAGTAAACTGCCTCGTTTGGGGGATAATTCCGAGTCCTTTGAAAACAAGATCGCATTATGTAAAGATTGTCACAATCAGCAGGACTACCACACCACTGCGGAAGACTACCTAAAACTCCTGAAGAAAAAGCAACATTTTCTCCAGCTTACAGATCTCCACGAAGCTACGCTGACAATGGGGCTGGAACCGCAAATTGCAGATGTTGTGGCAAAAGTTTGTTTTTTACGTGAAGACGAAACCGCCACGCTGAACTACATGCCCGTCCGATTAACCAAAAAATTCTCTGCAAATGAGTTTCTCTTGAAAAACCGGGTCAGCATGAATGTGACCAGTTACTATCCTTACATCCGTGACCGCTTTAAAGAACTGGAGGGGATTAACGGTTTTCGTTTGGATGCACTCAGCTTTCAGATTAAAAGTTGCTTTATAAAAATGGAGGGTCTTTCAGATAACAAGAGTGACGTATTTGACCAACTCGTAGATTGGGTAATGTCAAAAACACTCTCTACATCCAGAGATGCTTGTGAGGCAGTTGTCTCCTTCTTTGTTCAGAACTGTGAGGTGTTTCATGAGATTACCGAGTAAAATCACATCTTATGGTGAAAGTGTAATCAGTAAGTTCCCGCCAGTGCTCTCGGTATTACAAGATGCTGACACGGGAGTGTTAGCTCTGTATGCGGCTACCACGAAGCATTTCAGCAGTATTGAGGAGTTCATGGATACTCTGGATTGCCTGTTTGCTCTCCAGAGAATTAGATATGATGCAGAACGTGAGGTGCTCTGTTATGTTGCATGAGATTTACTGTGAACAATTCCACCAGAAGCGAATTGTTTTCAATCCTGGACTTAGTGTGGTGTTGGGCACCAATGCAGGCGACAACTCTATCGGGAAATCCACCTTCCTGCTGATAGTTGACTATGTTTTCGGTGGTAGCACATATGCAGGTACAACGGACATCATCGAAAATGTCGGTTCTCACGATATATACTTCTCTTTTATTTTTGGCGAAGAAATCTTTAAGTTTTGCAGAAACAGCATTAATGCCCATACTGTTTGGAAATGCAATGATTCTTACGAGAAAGTTGAAGAAATCGGGCTGAATGATTACTGCAAATGGCTGGATTCGAAGTATGCAATATCTTTGCCAGAACTGTCTTTCCGAGATGCAGTTGGTCGATATATTCGAGTATATGGGAAAAACAATTGCGATGAGCGGCATCCGCTGCACTACCAGGCTACAGAGAAAGCAGAAAAGGCATGTACGGCACTTCTGAAACTTTTCGATGCGTATACACCTCTCAAGGAAACAGAGGCCGCAGCCCAGCGCTCTGATGCGGAATTGACTGCATATAAAAAGGCGCAAGCTTTGCAGTTTATTGCAAAAATCACCAAGCGTGTACACGACAAAAACGAAAAAGAGATTCGCAGTATTGCTGCGCAAATTGAGGAGCTTTCTTTTGGATTGGAACGCGGTTTACTTGATGTAGATGCTACAGCATCTGAACAGGCGGTTTATATCAAGAAATTACTATCCAGAGCTCGGCGCGCAAGGAGCAAAGTGAAAGCCCGATGGGATTTGCTTGACGAAAATGGCAACTATGCCTTTTCCTCTACAACCGATTCCTTCGCTGACTTACAGCACTTTTTCCCAGAAGCGGCCGTTGCACACTTGGATGAGATTGAGGGGTTCCACAGAACGATTTCCTCCGTGTTCAAGGCTGAACTGAGATCAGACCGTTCTAAGCTTGAAAAAGAACTGGCTGAGTATGACCAGATCATCCACGAATACGAAGCTCAGCTTCAGGATCTGGTTCAAAACCCCAACCTCTCTAAGGTTGTTCTAACTCGTCACGCAGAACTGCTTCGCGAGAAAGACCGGATGCAAAAGGAAAATGATGCTTACGAAAAACTACAGCAGCTGAAAGAGGCCCGAGATGCTGACGCGGAGCGGCTGAAAACAATTAAACAACAGCAATTAGCTTTAGTTTCCTACCGGCTCAACGAAGAAATGAGCCGACTCAACGATGCTATCTACGAGGGATCCTACAACGCTCCCATACTGGACTTTACCGACACCGGATATGATTTCTTCACTCCGGATGATACTGGCACCGGCATTGCATACAAGGGACTTGTTGTATATGATCTTGCTGTGCTGAGCCTTACAAAACTACCGATTCTGGTACATGACTCGGTCGTACTGAAACAGATTTCAGATGATGCGATTGAGAAAATTATTGAGCTGTATTCCTCTTGCGGTAAACAAGTCATCATCGCTCTGGATAAACAGGATTCGTATAGCGAAAAGACATCTCGCCTTCTTAGGGAATCTGCCGTATTGAGATTAAGCAGTAACGGTCAAGAGTTGTTCGGACGTTCTTGGGGATAAACTGTTTGCAACTTTTATGGGCTCGCCATTTCTGGCGAGCCCATTTTCTTTTATCCCACCTTCTCGAACGGTATCACCTTACACCGGCTTTCCTCCGGCGGGTCGGGAGGCTCCGGGGTGTTGGCTGCCGTGACCGATTCCATAAAGCCGCCGATCTTCTCAGCCGCACCTCTCTGCATATCGTTGGTGATGTGCGTATAGGTGTCCAGCGTGAAGCCCGCGCTGTAGTGGCCCAGCATGCTGGACAGGGTCTTCACGTCCACGCCGCTGGAGATCGCCATGGTGGCGAATGTGTGTCTCAAATCGTGGAAGCGCACGTGCTCCTCGATGCCTGCGTTTTTCAGCAGCTTCCGGTTGATCCTCGACACGGCGTCCGGACTCCAGTAACCGCCTGTGCGGGACGACGGGAACAGGATGGGGTTGTCCGGGTGCTGCTCGTGCTCCTGTACCAGCAGGTCGACCGCCTGCTGCGACAGCGCCACCTTGCGGACAGAGTTTTTCGTTTTCGGCTCCGTCACATCCAACTCGCCCTCCATGCGGGTGACCTGCTTATTCACCGTCAGGATGCGCTCTTTTACATTCAAGTCCTCCCACTGGAGCGCCAGCAGTTCTCCCCGGCGCAGGCCGCTGGACAACTCCAGATAGAACATAGGCAGGACGCCGTACTTCTCCGCTTCCTGGAGGTATCTGCCGATCCTCTCCGGCGGGAGGATGGTCATCTCTTTCTTGTCCTTGGGCGGGATACGGCAGTTCTCGCAGGGGTTGTACGGGATGAGCCGCTCTTTCACCGCCTGCTTCAGCGCCGCCTGCAGCACCGCATGGACACGCCGCACGAAGGTGTTGGACAAAGCTTTGTCGTTCTGTTTCGCCCCACGGGGCATCCTGCCGTTTTCTTTCAGATTGTTATACATTCTCTGGATGTGGATGGACGAGAGCTGTTTAAGCTTGATCGCGCCGATGGCCGGGATGATGTGGTGCTCGATGATCCCCTCATAGCCCTTGGCGGTGTTGTAGCGGATGTTGGGCTTACTGTAGGTTTCAAACCACAGGCGGCACCACTCCGCTGCGGTGTAGTCGCCCGTGTGATTGAGCGGCACGCCGCGATTCTCTCGAATGGCTTTCGCCAGCTTTTCTTTGCACTCCGTCTGGGTCTTGGCGGACACGCTTTTCTGGATGGCTCGGCCGGTGACCGGGTCGATGCCCTGGGTATATCTGCCCTCCCAGCGGCCGCTGGGCTTTTTGCGGATGCTGCCCTCGCCGTTGGCTCGTTTCTTTGCCATTTATGATCCCTCCTTTTTAACACAAACACATACCACAGAGTTTTTGGAATAGCTACTAAAATATTTCAGATTTTTTCGCGGCCTGTTCGTCGATCCATTCCATGAATTTGTCACGGGGAACGATGATGCGGCTTCCCAGTGTGATGGTGGGGAAATCCCTGCGGTGGGCCACCTCGTAGGCGTGGGCCAGACCGATGCCCAGCACATGGGACACATCCTCCACGGTCAGCATCAGTGGGAGTTCATCAAACGAATTGTATTTGGATTTTCTCATTCAGTTCCTTTCTACCTTTCGTCTGGAAAGGTTTTATTCTTTGTTTTGCGGCCCAGTTTTTGAGCCGCTTACATCGTCATGTCAGGCCACTGCTCCTCATGGTCGTCCGGTTTATGACCCAAGGCCATGCGCTTCTCCTGCAGCTTTTTCAGCCGCTTGCGGTCGATCTGGATTCCGCCGGGGCGGGACTTGGGGACGGAGTTGTCCCGGAAGATCCGGCTCATGTGATGGAGCAGCCGGGTCACTGCCAGCATCGCAGAGGGCGGACGGTTTTCCTCCAAGTGGTTCAGAAGGTACTGTGCATACTGATTGCCTTGCTCGGCGGATTGGGTCAGCCAATATGCGGCTTTCTCCTCGTCGTGGGGAACCTCCTTACCAGCAAGGTACAGCTTGCCCCGCATATACTGGGCGTAGGGGTTTCCCCGCTCTGCCGACTTGGCAAACCACTCCACCGCTCTTGCGGTATCCTTTTGGATGTGCTCGCCTTTGAGACACTCCTTGGCCAGCCGGTACATGGCGTAGTGGCTGCCATTGACCGCAGCGGTGTAGAGCCAGTTCATCCCCTTCCGGGTATCCCGCACTTCCAAATCATCCGAGAGGTATAACTTAGCAAGGGAATATTGTGCCACCAGATGTCCCTGCTCCGCCGCCTGCTCGAACCAGTACCGTGCTTCCACCGAGTCCGGGATCAGCAGAGGACCGTCCCGCCAGAGCTTTCCCATCAGGTACTGCGCGTACATATCGCCGTTCTCTGCCAGTTTGTCCATTTCAGAGACGGCGTCGCTCCGTTCCTCCATGGTCAGGCTCTCGTCCCGGATGATGTCCCGCAGTGTCCAGTAGTCGTAGGAGGCGTTTTGGAATTCCTCCGGCTCGTCCTGCTGATTGAGGCCCTTCTCCTCGAAGGTGATCTCACCCAAGTGCAGGCGCTTCGCCTCCTGAATGACCGCATTTTTGATCTGCGTGAACTCTTTCTGCTTTGAGAGAGGAACACTTTCCTGGGGCTTGTCGTGATAGTAGGCATCCACCTTGCTTTGCAGGAGCAGCCACTGGTCATAGCACTTGCTCACGACAGGAAGCCGTTCCATCTCGTCCACGATCTTATCCACCAGATTCTTTAACCGCTTGGGAAGATAGCCGTAGGATTTCTTGCCCTTGACTGTTCCGAGCTGCGCCGCCAGCTCCAGCATGAGCTGTTCGGCGTTTGGGTGGTCACATACGCCGTCCTGCATGGCACGCACCAGTTCCAGCATCGCCCGGCGGGATTCCCGTACCAGCTCATCTCTGGACTCCGACTTCTGTTCGTAGAGGTGCAGCATCTCGTTGCGGAAAATATCGTTGGTGAGCTTGGACTTGATCTGACGGATACCTTCCTTGGAGAGGTAGGCCTGTCCCGGCTTTGCGGACCAGGCCATCATGTGGATGTGCGGGTGCTCGCCCTCGTCGTGGAAGGCAGCGTACCAGCGGAAGTCGTTGGGTGGGATCTTCATTGCCGCCGCGATGTCGCTGCGGTGCGCCCGGATGAGATTTCGCCACGCCGCGGCGTTGTCGAAGCCCAGGCGGGCAGCATCTTCACGCTTGAGAGAGATGATGTGCATCCACACATTTCCGGAGTAGTTCTCCAGCTCCGCCATGGCTTTCTCCAGCGAGACGGAATCACCATCACTGAACAGGCCGTGAGTACCGATGCGCTCCGCACGAGGCCGGGTGGCAATGTACTTCATGTACTGCTCCGACTCGTGAATGGAATCCCAGTTGGCTTCGAGAGCCAGCGTGATGAACGCAGAGGCGTTGACCTTAGTGGGTTTCGTCAGGTAGTCCTCGTACTCATAGAGCGTCTTGCTGTCCGGGAAGTCTTTGACCAGTTTTGCGATGAGCTGCTCCTGCTTTCGTGTGGGCGGACGGTCATCCGGGATAAGCTCCACCCGCTCCCGGGTCGCGATGTAGCGAAGGTATCCGGAGGCCCCGCCGGTGCTTTTGATATAGGGACTCTTGAGGATCAGTCTTGCCATTCGTCATCATCCCAGTCCGGCTCCTGACGGGTGCGCGCATACTTCTCCAGAGAGATAGTACCGTTGGTCGCTCTAACATTCCGGACACTCTGCGCCCGTCTGCGCTTCAAGTCATCCAGGTCCATCTCGAACGCTTCCGCGATGATGCCGTTGGTCATGTCCTGCTCCACGCATCTGGTAAAATCTCTGCGGGCGATAGTCCTGTATAGATGAGGGGGAGTACGCCGAGCTGCTCCGCCGCGTTTAGGTAACGCTGAAGCTGGCCCAGGCGCAAAGGGGCTGTTTTGTATTCCTCTGCCCTGGGTTCCCGGCAGAGCCGCACCGGGTTGTACGGAATAAACTGTTCTCGTGCTGCTTCGTCCATGCACCGCCGCAGAAGCAGGTGGACGCACCACACACTTCTGGCACTGAGTCCCCGGTTCTGCAGGCTGTCGTAGAAATCGGTGACCGTCTGCTCCATCAGGTCAGAGAGCACTACGTTTCCGATGCCGGGGAGGATGTGGCTGTAAATCAGATTGCGGTACCCGCCCTCGGTGTTGCCGTTCCATTTGTGCCGATTGGCGGTGAACCACTGGCCGCACCACTGCCCGACCGTGAGATTATTTTCTTTCTGCATATCATCGCCTCCTTTTTTGCAAACGAACAATATCACAGAAAGCAGGAAATAGCTACTGAAAAGAACGGCATATCTTCAGGAAAATAACTATTCCGAATAACGCCGGCATTGTTCGGAATAATATAGTTGATTTTGTTCGGAGCAGCGGTTATAATATTCTTGACGAACTGCAATGGAGGTGTTCCAATATGACGATCAAAGAAGCGGCTGCCGCTTGGGGGATCACCGAACGGCGGGTCAATGCGCTTTGCAAAGCCGGACGCATTTCCGGCGCGTATAAGGAGGGCAGGCGGTGGTTTATCCCGGACAGCACTCAAAAGCCGGTGGATAAGCGCGGTCATCGGAGTGAGGTAAAGCCCGCAGCATCATCTGCGCGCAAGCCGTTGCCCATTGGCGTATCTGATTACCGGGACGCCTGCAAAAACTACTACTATGTGGACAAGACCTTAATGATCAAGGAGTTTCTGGACGAGCGCCCCAAAGTATCCCTATTTACCCGCCCCAGACGCTTTGGCAAAACGTTGAACATGGATATGCTCCGCACTTTCTTCGAAAAGACGACCGAGGACACTTCCGTTTACTTCAGAGATAAGAAAATCTGGTCCTGCGGAGAATCCTATCTTGCCCACCATAGAAAGTATCCTGTGATTTTTCTGTCCTTCAAGGATGTTAAATACACCTCTTGGGAAGAAACCTATCAGACGCTCCAAAAGCTGATCGCACAGGAATTCCGCCGCCACGACGAGTTGGCATCCAGCTCCGCGCTTAGTGATTACGAAAAAGAGGAATATTCCCTTCTTGCAACAGAAGCTGCTGACGAAGTGGAATATCAAATGTCCCTGCGAACATTGACGCTGCTTCTCCATAAGCACCACGATGTTCCACCTATCGTCATCATTGACGAATATGACACTCCCATTCAGCAGGGCCATGTGAGCGGTTTCTACGACACGATTATCGGATTCATGCGAAACCTGTTCTCCGGCGGTCTGAAAGACAATCCGCATCTGAGCTATGGTTTCCTGACCGGCATCCTGCGTGTTGCCAAGGAAAGTATCTTCAGTGGCCTGAACAACCTGAAGATCAATTCGATTTTAGACGAGCGCTACAGTGAATATTTCGGCTTCACTTCAAGCGAAGTACATGAGATGGCGGACTACTATCATGCTTCTGATAAATATCAGGAGCTTTGCGAGTGGTATGATGGTTACCTTTTCGGCAATACCGAGATTTTTAATCCCTGGTCTGTCATTGGATACTTCAATAATAACTGCCGTCCCAAAGCATTCTGGCAGTCCACCGGAAGCAATGACATCATCCGTGAGGTGCTGGCTTCTGCAACGCCGGATATTATGGAGCGTCTGGAGCTGTTGATGAAGGGCGAATCCTTCGTTACGCACATCGACACTGGCGTCATTTATCCGCAGATTCAGAATGATCCGTCCTCTGTATACAGCTTCCTGCTGGTGGCAGGTTATTTGAAGGCTGTGAGCTGCGACCAGTCTTACGGCGAGGATTATATGTGCGAAGTGGCCCTGCCCAACAAAGAGATTTCTTTCGTCTACAGCAAAGAGATCCTCTCTCAGCTTGAGAATATTATTCCTCGTTCCGTTGCTGTTGCTATTCAGGAAGCTATCTACAAGGTAGATAGCGACTCACTGCAAAAAACCTTGGAGAAGTTTCTGCTCCAAACAATAAGTTTCCACGATGCTGCCAACGAAACATTTTACCATGGTCTGATATTGGGTATGTGCGCTGTGATGGACAACAGCTATCGCATTACCTCCAATCGCGAAGCTGGTGATGGACGATTTGATATTCAGATGCTTCCTTTGAATAAGCGGCTGCCTGGTATTCTGATTGAATTAAAGGCCGGGAAAGACCGCTCTGAAACACAGCTTGAAGACCTTGCTAATGTTGCCTTGCAACAGATTAACGACCGTGCATACAGCGTTGATTTGCAGGCAATGAATGTTACGTCAATTATAAAAATCGGCATTGCATTCTCTGGTAAAAGAACACGCATTGCTGCTGAAAGGCAAAACATCGAATAAACATCTTCGCTCAGCAGGCTGGCTATCATCCAAGTCAGCCTGCTGTTTCTTTGTCATCGCGCTTATTTCTTTGTTTATGCGGCGCAGTTTCTGAGCTGCTCTCTGCGGCAAAAGCACCCGCTGTTGGATGTAAACCCGGTCGGAAGCACTTTTAATATACAGAATTCCATCCCACACAAATCCCAAAAGCCGAAAGCGGTGCCTGAAATAAACAGGCCAATAGAGTTCCAAAGAGGAACCGCAGGAGTGCCGGAAAGTGCCAAAGAGGGCGCAAGACCCCTCGCTGAAAGTTCAGACATAAGTTTGGGATCAGGAGACCGTGCGTTCGAGTCGCCCCACTCGGACCAAAAACCTCTGAAATCATTGATTTCAGAGGTTTTTTTCTTATTCTTTGTCTATTGCGGCGTATATGGTGAGAATTTTGGGAATTAAATTTAGTTGTTCAGCTTTTCGATGACAAACACCCGTGGGTGTGTTATAATCAATTATAAAAGCCGTTACTTTCAATTAACATTTATGCACTTTTGAGTGGTGGTGCTATACTTTTTTCCGATTTTATAAAAGACAGCTTGCTGGGTAAAAATAACATTGTTTGGAATTATTATCCTTATGCAGATATCAATACAGATGATATTCTACAT
>SFEL01000045.1 GCA_004557245.1 Clostridiales bacterium
CGGCATCGTCCATGTCAAGGTCGGCTCCGTGGAGCATCCCATGCTGCCGGAGCACTACATCGAGTGGGTCTCTCTCCACACCAAGCAGGGCAACCAGCGCAAGGAACTGCACCCCGGCGAGAAGCCCGAGGTCTGCTTCGCTCTCTGCGAGGGCGACGAGGTCGAGGCGGTCTACGCCTACTGCAACCTCCACAGTCTGTGGAAAGCGTAATTCACCTTCTTAAAATCCGGTGCTCCAAAAGCACCGGATTTTTTTATCAATGTAACCTCGTCACATAAAAAAGATTTGTCCTGCGGTATGATAAAGCCACAATCAAGAAAGAGATGGCGAACATGAAAATCAAGCTCAATCCCGATCAGAAGATTGTCAATACCATCAGAGAAGGACTCAAGCGCACCGGAGGATACTGTCCCTGCCGCGTGGAGCGCACAGAGGCGACCAAATGTATGTGCCAGGAGTTTAAGGATCAAATTGCAGATCCGCTCTTCGAGGGATTCTGCCACTGTATGCTCTATTACAATAGATAAGACGCGGTGCGTCGCCTGCGGTGTGTGTGAAAATACCTGTCCACTGGGGGCTGTCAAGGTGTGCCGCGGCTGTTACGCCGCCGTGGAGGCGGAACGCTGCATTGGCTGCGGCAAGTGCGCGAGGCTCTGCCCCGTGGGCTGCATCGAGGTGAAAGCGAGGGACGAGGCATGAAGAAAGCAAAACATTGGTACGACTACCTGTGGGTGTATGCCATCATCTATTTTGCACTGGGCTTCTTCAATATCCTCTTTGCGTGGCTGGGCATGATCGATTTTCTTCTGCCGCTGTTTTTAGCCATCTTCGGCGGGAACAAATTCTTTTGCAACCACCTCTGCGGACGGGGTCAACTGTTCAGCAAGCTGGGGACAGACCTTAAATGCTCCCGCTACAAGCCCACGCCCCGCTGGATGTCCTCCAAATGGTTCCGTTATGGCTTTTTGATCTTTTTCCTGACGATGTTCGGCAACATGGTGTTCCAGACTTATCTGGTGGCGGCGGGAGCCGCGTCCCTGCGGGAGGCCATTAAGCTGTTCTGGACATTCCGTGTGCCTTGGGGCTGGACTTATACAGCCGGTACAGTCGCTGATTGGGTGGCGCAGTTCAGCTTTGGCTTTTATAGCCTCATGCTGACCTCTCTGCTGCTGGGTCTGATCGTTATGGTGCTCTACAAGCCCCGTACATGGTGCGCCTTCTGCCCCATGGGGACTATGACGCAGGGTATTTGCAAGCTGAAAAACAAAGAATAAAATAAAGATAACAGAAAGGAGCCTTACTCATGGCTGAACTGAAAATTACTGCTGCGAATTTTGAAAACGAGGTACTGCGTTCCGACAAACCCGTTTTGCTGGATTTCTACGCGGACTGGTGCGGACCGTGCAAAATGCTTTCTCCCATACTGCATGAGCTTGCCGAAGAAAAAAGCGGTACGCTCAAGGTGGGCAAGGTCAATGTGGACGAGCAAATGGAGCTGGCAATGCGTTTTCAGGTATCCAGCATCCCCATGCTGGTTGTATTCAAGGACGGGAAAGCCGTCGCCAAGTCGGTGGGCTATCGGTCTAAGTCGGAGATCGCCGCAATGGTGGAGGGCGCAAGATGAAAGTTGTGATCGTAGGCGGTGTGGCGGGCGGTGCTTCTGCCGCCGCCCGCATCCGCCGTTTGGATGAACACGCCCAGATCGTGATGATCGAGCGCAGCGGCTATGTGTCCTATGCCAACTGCGGCCTGCCGTATTATGTGGGCGGTGTGATCAAGGAGCAGGAAGAACTGACGCTGCAAACTCCGGAGAGCTTCTGGGATCGTTTTCGCATTGATGTGCGGGTACGGCAGGAAGTAACTGCGATCAATCCCACAGAGAAAACCGTCACCGTTCACGCATTGGATAGTGGAAAGGTCTACACGGAAACCTATGACAAACTGCTTCTTGCCCCCGGCGCAAAGCCGACGGTTCCTGCGCTTTCCGGCGTCAGCAGTGAGCGTGTTTTCACGCTGCGCACCGTGGAGGACACCCTCCGCATTCGGCGCTTTGTAGAGGATCAGAAGCCAAAAACCGCTGTTTTGGCCGGCGGCGGCTTTATCGGTCTGGAAATGGCGGAAAACCTTGCAGAAATGGGTGTTTCCGTCACCATCGTTCAGCGTCCGAAGCAGCTATTAGCGCCGCTGGATGCGGATATGGCGAGCTTTGTCCATGCGGAAATGCGCAGACACGGCGTGGCTCTGCGGTTGGGTGAAACTGTCACCGGATTTCAACAGAACGGAGATTCCGTGCTGACCCTGTTGGAGGGTAGTGAGCCGCTGCATTCGGATATGGTGCTGCTGGCCATCGGTGTTACCCCGGATACACATTTGGCAAAAGAAGCCGGACTCAAACTTGGTATTCGTGGCAGCATCGCTGTCAACGGGCGGATGGAAACCTCCGCGCCGGACATCTATGCTGTGGGCGATGCTGTGGAGGTCACCCATTTCGTGACCGGGCAGAAAACGCTGATCTCGCTGGCGGGGCCCGCCAACAAGCAGGGACGCATTGCTGCTGACAATATCTGCGGCGGAAACAGCCGCTTTCACGGCTCTCAGGGCTCGTCTGTTCTGAAGCTGTTTGGCTTGACAGCAGCCTCCACGGGAATCAATGAAAAGGCAGCGCAGGCAGCAGGGATCACTTACGACAAAGTCGTATTGTTCCCAGCATCCCACGCCACCTATTATCCCGGCGCACAGTCTATGGCAATGAAGGTACTATATGAAAAAGAAAGCCTGCGGCTGCTGGGTGCACAGATCGTTGGCGGCGACGGTGTGGACAAGCGCATTGATGTACTGGCAACGGCCATTCGCGCAACAATGACCGCTTTGGAACTGACGGAGTTGGACCTTGCCTACGCGCCGCCCTATTCCTCCGCCAAGGATCCGGCCAACATGGCGGGCTTTATGATCGAGGACTTGGAGAGCGGAAAGGTGCGCCAGTTCCATTGGGATGAAGTGGACGGCCTGCCCCGCGACGGCAGCGCGGCGCTGCTGGATGTGCGAACAGAGTGGGAGTATCAGCGGGGCCATCTGGACGGCTTTCAGAACGTTCCCTTGGACGATCTTCGGGAGCATTTGGACGAGTTAGACCGGAGTAAGCCTGTTTATGTGAATTGCCAGACAGGGCTTCGCAGTTATCTGGCCTGCCGGCTTTTGACGCAGTATGGTTTTACCTGTGCCCATCTCTCCGGCGGATACAGCTTTTATCGGGTCGTAACAAAAGAGCAGCAGACAGCGCGGAGCGCCTATCCCTGCGGAATGGAGAAACTATGAGTGAAAATTTATTTGGCTTGACGGTTGCGGCAGATAAAGGCTTGGATGACCTGCAATGCCAGCGGCTTTTGAGTGAGAACCGCAAATATCAGGAGGTCATGCTGCAATACCGATGTGCGCTGAAAGCAC
>SFEL01000046.1 GCA_004557245.1 Clostridiales bacterium
ACCCGGGCCCAGATTGTCACCTTCCTGTGGCGCGCGGCGGGAAGTCCTGTGGTGAACTATGCCATGGACTTCTCCGATGTTCCCGCTGACGCCTACTATACCGAGGCGGTCCGCTGGGCTGTCAGCCAGGGCATCACCACCGGCACCGGCGACGGCACCACCTTCAGTCCCAACGCCACCTGTACCCGCGCCCAGGCCATGACCTTCATCTACCGCAGCGAGCAGGCCCAGGGCGGCGGTATGCAGGGTGAGTGGATGTTCCTGAATCCCTTCTCCGATGTGGACCTGGAGAACTACTACGGCGAGGCGGTCATGTGGGCGGTGGCCAATGGTGTCACCAGCGGCACCACTGACACCACCTACAGCCCCAACAACAACTGCACCCGCGCCCAGATCGTCACCTTCCTGTATCGCTTCTTTGTGAAGTAAGCAGCATCTGAAACCGAATGGCGCACTTCTATACAGGGTAAACCCTGTATGTGCGCTCTGCGAGGCGAACAGCCCGGACACTCGAATGTCCGGGCTGTTTTGCGTCACTGCGTTCCGTACAAGGGGCTGCACCCCTTGCGATGCCTGCGGCATCTATCCCAGCGCACTTTGCAGCAGGAACAATCTGCTGACGCAGACAGTCCCCGCCGCAAAGTCTGAAAATCCCATACCGTCAGTCAGACCGTCTACTGAAATTGTAGGCGGTCTTTTTATATCACTACATCTAAATCAAGGAGGACTAATCATGCCGAAACAAAAGACCATCCCCGAGCTGAAAGCCGAGATCGCTGACAATGAGCGCCAGCTTACCCAGCTCCGGCACAAACAGCAGCAGCTTGAAAATCGCCGCAGCTACTACGAGAAAGGCGACCGCCGGAAACGGGCACACAAGCTCATTACCCGTGGAGCCGCTGTGGAGAGCGTGGCTCCGCTTGTTAAGGTTTTGAGCGAGACCGAGTTCTATTCCTTTGCGGAAAAAGCCTTCGCCTTGCCGGAGGTCAAGGGCTTGCTTATGGCGGCCGTCAACGAACACAACCGGGCTGAATACGAAGGGAGGTCCTGACCATTGCGTTATTCCATTTTCATGTAACCCAGATCAAGCGCAGCGCCGGACAGTCTACCGTGGCTGCTGCCGCCTATCGCTCCGGCGAAAAGCTGCACAGCGAGTATTACGGCGAGGACAGTGACTACACCCGCAAGGGCGGCGTGATCTGTTCGGAAATCCTGCTGCCATCTCACGCTCCGCCTTCTCTCTCTGACCGGGAAACACTCTGGAACGCCGTGGAGAAAGTTGAGCGAGGAAAGAAAGCGCAGCTTGCATACAGTTTCGATATTGCCTTGCAGAATGAGTTTTCCATGCGGGAAAACATCGAACTTGCAAGGCAATTTTTGCTCCAAAACTTTGTGAGCCGGGGTATGATAGTGGACTTTGCCGTTCATTCCCCCGACAAAGAGAATGGTGGAATCCAAAACCCGCATTTTCATGTCATGTGTCCCATCCGCCCTGTCGAGCCGGACGGAAAATGGGGCAACAAGCAACGCCGGGAATATGTGCTGGATGAGGACGGCAACCGCATCCGGGACGAGACTGGCAACTATGTGTTCAATGCTGTCCCTATCACCGACTGGGGCAGCCCGGAAACGCTGGAAGCGTGGCGACAGGCATGGGCTGAACTTTGCAACGCCAAGTTTGCCGAGAAAGGTTTGGATTGCCGCATCGACCACCGCAGCTTTGAGCGTCAGGGCGTGGAGCAGATACCCACCCAGCATGAGGGGCCAACCGTCCGGGCCATGGAAGCCAAGGGCATCCGCACCGACAAGGGCGATCTCAACCGCTGGATCAGGAAAACCAACGCCATGCTCCGGGAGGCGAAACAGGAAATTGCCGCCCTGATCGACTGGCTCAAAGAAGTGAAAGCTGAGCTGTCCAAGCCCCAGCCGCCTACGCTGGTGGAGCTTCTGTCCGCCTACTATGACAACCGCAACAAGGGTGCATACAGCAGCAAAGCCAGGATCGCTAATCTGAAAAAGCTGTCTGAGGCGGTCAGCTATCTGGAAGCCAAAGGCCTCTACACAGCTGACGATCTGGACGCAGCTCTGCATACCATGCAAGGCAAAATCGACACGCTGAAAAAGACCGCTTCCGGGAAACAGGCCCGCATCAAAGAACTGGACGAGCTGCTTCGCATGGCGGATTACTACAAGGCCGGAAAACCCGTTGCCGACAAGCTGAAAACCATCCGCTTTGAGAAATCCCGCCAGAAGTACAAGGTTGAGCATGATGATACGCTTCGCCTATTCTACATGGCTGAGCGCAAGCTGAAAGGACAAGTGGTGGACGGCAAGCTTCCCGTTGCTGCATGGCGTGCGGAAAAGGCCCGTCTGGAAACGGAGTACAAGGATTTACAGCAGGAGCTTACGCCCCTGTATGCCGACACGAAAAAGCTCTGGGGTATCCATTACAGCATCTATGAGGTACAGCATGCGCAGGAACGCCAGACCGCCGTTACACGGCAGAAAAAGCAGGAAATTGAACACTAATTCTTACACAAAATCCGGAGGTACTTATGGAACAGAAATCGCAATTTGAACACCAACTCGACCCGGAGGGATATTATTTCTCCAATCCAGACCCCTATGCCAAACCGGAACCTCTGTCTCTCGAGAAAGCCGAGCACAGATTTTTTTGGGGTGAGGACGGCCACATCCATGTGAAGAATCTCTCCGCATTCTGGATTCCCGAACTGACCGTTACCGAGGTCATCCACGGAACCACCTACGTTGTGACAGGCAGCTATGAGGGAACAGAAAACTTTGTCCGCAAGCTGGAACGCATCACATCCAGAAAGTTTGCGGAAAAGATGGAGGATTCAGAATGACAAATTCACAGACTCTTGGTACAATAGAAGCAACCAATCCTGTACTGACAGTTGCTCCACCAAAGGAGGATACAGAAATGTACGGAGCAACAGATAAAATGACCGCCCTTTATTGCCGACTGTCTCAGG
>SFEL01000008.1 GCA_004557245.1 Clostridiales bacterium
TTGAATTCTGCCGAGTATCTTTTGTATTTTTGTCCCTTTTTGCTCATTAAAAATATGCACCTCCGAAAGTGTCTAACTTTCGGGGTGCATATCATTTGCGCCGCTCTTTTTATTTTCTTTAATATTATTTTGTTCTCCGCCAAGCTTATTTATTGCGTTCTCGAACTATATTTATATTTCCCTTTGGCTTTTCTTTTCTCTTTGTTTTTTTCTCTTTTCTTTTCTCCTGAAAAGAAAAGAGAAAGAAAGATAATAAAACATCTATACTAATTTCCCTTGATCCTCTTCTTCAGATCCTTGAACACCTTTCCAAGCTCCGGGTCGAACCGCATATCGTCCTCGATCTTGTTGCAGGCTGAGATAATGGTGGAATAGTTCCTGCCGCCGAACTGCTCGCCTATAGCCTTCAGGGAAAGGTCGGTCATTTCCCGGGAGAGGTACATGGCAACCTGGCGGGGATATGTGACGTCCGCCGTGCGGCGGGAGGAAGTCATGGCGTCTACGGATACGTTGTAGAAATCCGCCACCACCTGCTGCACCATGGGCACGGTCACGCGCCGCTCCTGCACGTCCTCGATTATATCCTTCAGCGCCGCGTCGGCCATGGAAAGGGTAATGGGTGTGCCAAGGAGCTTTGAGAAGGCCACCACCCGGGTGAAGGCGCCTTCCAGCTGGCGTATGTTGGCGTTGGCCTTTGTGGCGATGAGGGAAAGCACCCGTGGGTCGATGATTATATTCTCCTGATCCGCCTTTTTTTGCAGTATTGCCATGCGGGTCTCGTAGTCCGGGGACTGTATGTCGGTTATGAGGCCGCCCTCAAAGCGGCTCCTCAGGCGCTCCTCAAGGGCGGGAATCTCCTTGGGGGGCTTATCTGAGGATATGACTATCTGCTTGCCGCTGGTGTGCAGGGTATTGAAGGTGTTGAAGAACTCCTCCTGGGTGGTGTTCTTGCCGGCGATGAACTGCACATCGTCTACCATCAGCACGTCCACATTGCGGTACTTGTTGCGGAACTGGGCGTTGGTGTTGTCCTGAATGGACTGTATGAGCTCGTTGGTAAAGGTCTCGCTGGTGACGTAGGTTATGCGGGCGGAGGGGTTGTCCTCCTTTATTTTATTGCCAATGGCGTGCATAAGGTGGGTCTTGCCAAGGCCAACGTCACCGTAAATGTAGAGAGGGTTAAATGCCTTTGCCGGCTGGGCCGCCACGGCCTTTGCCGCGGCGTAGGCTATATTGTTGCTGCCGCCTATTACGAAGGTATCGAAGGTGAAGCGGGGGTCCAGCAGGGACTCGCTGCGGCGCTTTTTTTCCGCCATGAGCTTCTCGTACTTGGGGCGCTCGTCGCCGCATATGAACATGGGCCTCAGGCTGGCGCCTGAGGCGTGGGACAGGGCGTCAGCTATCTGGTCGGAATAAAGGCTCTTGAGGGTGTCCAGAGTCACCTCGTTCATGGATTGCAGTATCAGCATATCGCTGAGTATGCAAACGGGCTGCAGGCCGGATATCCACAGGCTGTAGCTCATTTCTGTCATTCCTTCTTTTATTTCGGGCTGCGCCTTTTCCCAAATAAGCTTGCAATCTAAAAATTCGTCCATGATCTCCCCCGAAAACAAATAATTGATAACATCACGTTGATAAATTTGTCAACGTGTTGATAAGTACGTTGATAAACCCCCCGAATACAGCAAAAAGCCGTGTGCCGGCTTTTTTATAGAGAAAAATATACCGTTAAGGGGAACGCGGGCAGGCCGCAGCACCCTTGCGCCTATCAATAATATCAAATCCCGCGTGGTTTATCAATATGCCAAAAATACCAAATTTTTACCCTTTGTGATAACGGAGGGCGCGAATACACAATATGTTGTGTAGCGCCAGAATAATAATTTTTAATGCCCCGAATATTCAAAAAAGCGGCCTTTTTCCTTGACAGATGGGGCATATTTCTTATATAATCTAAAACTGACGGTTTGCGTAATGGCCTGGGCGCCATAGGCGTTCCGGCTTAATATGCCACTGCTGTGGTATAAATACCTTAAAACGGAAAGAGGTGCAAAAGATGCTCCAGACTTATCAGCCCAAGAAGAGGCAGCGCAAGAAGGTTCACGGCTTCCGCTCCCGCATGTCCACTAAGAACGGCCGCAACGTACTGGCCCGCAGGAGGCTCAAGGGCAGGAAAAGGCTGTCCGCGTAATAAATACGCTTTGACAAGTGTCACGGCAAGCTGAGCTTGCCGTGAGTTTTTTCTTGCTATGCAGGCCGCTGAAATGCGCGCGTTTCAGCGGGTACCTTCGGAGGCCTTTCGGTCCTTCTTTCCATATGGGATTTGAAGCCGTGCGCCGGAACAGGGCCTTCGGAATAACACAATTCTCAAATTTACTACTAAGGACGCACAAGGGTGAAACGCTGTTTTTCTTTGAAACGGAACAAGACCTTCCGGTATGTCTACCGCAAGGGCAAGTCGGTGCCCTCAAGAATGCTTGTCATGATATACAATAAGTCAAAGACGGGCATGATAAAGGTGGGCTTTTCCGTAAGCAAACGGATAGGCAACAGCGTCACCCGCAACCGCATCAAGCGCAGGCTCAGGGAAGCCTTTCGTCCCTTTATACCCCACATAACGCCGGGCTATGACATTATCTTCATTGCGCGGGACGCGGTTAAAGAAGCCGATTTCGGCCACATTTCAGCCACGATGCAAAACATGCTCACAAAATCCGGCCTTA
This sequence comes from Clostridiales bacterium, assembly GCA_004557245.1. Classification (GTDB taxonomy): domain Bacteria; phylum Bacillota; class Clostridia; order Christensenellales; family CAG-138; genus SFEL01. Next base: position 2,724 of record SFEL01000008.1, read on the forward strand.
TGGGCAACAATAAGAATGCCGATAAGACGGCCAGGGTACGGCAATGATAAGGGAAAGGGTGCAGCGCCTGATGGAGAGCCTCATAATAGGCTACCAGAGGGCCATATCCCCAAGATTCCCCCCATGCTGCCGTTACCGGCCTACCTGCTCCGCCTACGCCCTTGAGGCTATACGGGTGCACGGCCCATGGAAGGGCCTGGGCCTGGCTCTATGGCGAGTGCTGAGGTGCAACCCATTCTCCAAGGGAGGGGTAGATCCCGTACCGCCCAAGAAGATAGAGTATAAGGGCAAATAACTACTATTTTACGAAAGCGAGGAAATTCGATGCAAGGCGATTTCTTTTTGACTACATGGTTCCTGGAAGCTATGAAATGGGTATACTCCAACGTAAACAGCGTATTTTTCACTATACTCATCTGCACAGTGGTGCTCAGAGGCCTCACCCTTTTCTCGGATATAGCCACCCGTAAATCCCAGGCCAAGATGAACGGCATTCAGCCGGAGCTTGCAAAAATACAGAAAAAATACGCCAATGACCCCCAGAAGGCCCAGATGATGAGCCAAAAGCTCATGAAGGAGAGGGGCGTCTCCATGTGGGGAAGCTGCCTGCCGCTGCTCATAACCATGCCGCTGTTTTTCTGCTTTATAGCCGCCTTCCGCTTCTGGGGCTATGAGGAAACAATAAAGCTGCTGGTTTCTGACAATGCCGAGGAGCTCCTCAGGAGCTTCAGGTTCCTCTGGGTAAACAACATATGGCAGCCCGACAACGGCCTTTCCCCCGTCATACAGGAGGGCAGCAAATTCCTTGCCAGCGTAAAGGATCTGGATAGGCTGCTCTATTTGCAGAACAACCCGGAGGTATGGGAAAAGCTGGTACAGCTTGGAATAGCGGTGAACGAGGGCGGAACCTTCCACTTCCTCAACACCCAGGCCGCCATCGACGCCTATAACGCCGCCGTACAGCCTCTTCTGCAGGTATATGCCGGCCATAACAACGGCTGGTTCATACTGCCCCTGATAGCCGGCGGCACCCAGTTCCTGGCCAACTGGATAATGCAGAAGGGCCAGCCCGCCCAGGATCCCAACAATCCTGCCGCTTCCACCAGCAAGATGATGACCTGGCTGTTCCCGCTCATGTCGCTGTGGTTCTGCCTCAGCTACAACGCGGCTTTCGCCATATACTGGATACTCACCAGCGTATTCATGGTGCTGGTGAACCTCGTACTGAATAAGAAGTTCCCCCGGGCCGCCGTTACCCAGGAAGGAGGTAAGAGGTAATGCCAAGGACAATCGAAGCCTCCGGCCGTTCAATCGATGAAGCCATCTTCAACGGCCTGAAGGAGCTGGAGATCTCCATAGACGAGGTGGAGATAGACATAATACAGCATGAAAGCAAGGGCATACTGGGCATAGGCGCCAAGCCCGCCATAGTAAAGCTCATAGAGAGGGAGCCTGAGGATATATCGCTGCCCGAATATCTCCGGCCCGAATATCAGGAGCGGGAACGCCGGGAGCGCCGTGACCGCAGGGAGCCGAGGCAGGACAATCGGGACAGGCGCGGCCGCCGGGATCGTGGGCCGCGTGAGGATAGGGAAAAAGGCAGCTGTGAGGCTCCCGTAGCAGAGGGTATCGCCAAGGAGGACGAGGCATCCGAAATAGCGACCCAGGCCGTATGCGAGAAGCCCGCCGAGAGCCGGGAACGTAGGGACAGGCGGGGCCGCAGCCGCCGCGACCGTGACAACCGTCCCCGCTATCAGGCCAAGGAGCCCCCGGAGGGCTTCACCGAGGAAGCGGCGGAGGGCAATCAGGCGGCGGATTTCGTGAAAGGCCTGCTGGAGCGCATGCACGTGGACGGTACGGTGCTGGCCAACGTAGGCGAGGAGGGCGTCCGCCTGTACATCGATAAGTCCACCATGGGCATGCTCATAGGCCACAGGGGAGAGACTCTGGACGCCATGCAGTACCTGACCAGCCTTGCGGTGAACCGCAACCGCAAGCAGGACGGCTACACCCGCATATCCATAGATACCGAGGGATACCGGGAGAAGCGGGAGGAAACCCTTGCCCGCCTTGCCCGTAAGATAGCCAATCAGGTAAAGGCCACCGGCCGTCCCCGCACCCTTGAGCCCATGAACCCCTACGAGCGCCGGGTGCTCCACGCCACACTCCAGAACAACCCCTACGTGGCAACCCGCAGCGAGGGCGAGGAGCCCAACAGGAGAGTAGTCATATTCCCCAAGGGCAGCACCGAGGACGAGGAATAAGTAACGGCCTTCTTTCTCTTTTCTTTTCAGGAGAAAAGCAAAGAGAAAAGAAGCAAAGAGAAAAGAAAAGCCTGACGAAAACAAAAGGGCGGCACTCGCCGCTCTTTTTGCATATTTCATCTGGAAAATATTGCAGTCTGTCGAAAAAATCCCGGGGTTGATAAGGGGCCTTACGGCTTTATTCGGATTTGACGACACGGACAATCTCAAAGGAACGGTTTTCCCGTTCCTTTAAATTTATTGTTTCTGTTGGGCTTTTCTTTTCTCTTTGCTTCTTTCTGCTTTTCTTTTCGCCCGAAAAGAAAAGAGAAAGAAGAAGTAAAACGCCTTACTACTTCCCAACGCAGAATCTGGAGAATATCCTGTCCACCACGTCTGCGTCCACGCTCTTGCCGGTTATCTCGCCCAAGGCGATGAGCGCCGAGCGAAGGTCGGTGGCGATGCAGTCCGCCTCCTCCGTTTGGAGGGCGGAGGAGAGCGCCGCGGAGCACTCCCTAATGGCTGCGATATGGCGGCTGTTTGTGACGAGGGCGCTTTCGCACTCCGGGGCGATAAGCTCCGCGATGCGGTCTATCAGAGCGTCAATGCCCTCGCAGGTAACGGCGCTTACGCCTATGGCCTCCACGCCGTACTCCTTTGCAAGAGCGAAGGCCTCCGCGCCCTCCGCAAGGTCGCTCTTGCATACCACAGCAAGCTTCCGGCCGGGGGAGGCCAGCAGCCGCCGCTCCTCGTGGGATACCGCATCTCCGCCGTCCATGGCGATGAGCAGCAGGTCGGCTCTGTCCACTATATCCCTTGCCCGGGATATGCCTATGCTTTCTGCGGCGGAGTCCGCCTCCCGCAGGCCCGCCGTATCGAAAAGGCGTGCGGTTATGCCGTTTATGAGCAGCGTCCCCTCCAGTATGTCCCGGGTGGTTCCCGCCTCCGGGGTAACTATGGCCCGATCCTCGCCCAGCATGGCGTTGAAAAGGGAGCTTTTGCCGGCGTTGGGCCTGCCCAGTATGGCTATGCGCGCCCCTTCCCGCACCATTCGGGAGGCCATGCCGCCGGATATGAGGAAATCTATCTCCGCCCTTGCGGCACGTATACCCTTGGGTAGGGCAGAGAACACGTCCTCCTCCAATTCCTCCGGGTAGTCTATGGCCGCATCTATGCCGGAGAGCAGGTCAAGTATTTCCTCCTCCACCTTTTCTATGCGGCGGGAGAGGGAGCCCTGAAGCTGCTCCAGAGCCGAGGCGGCCCCCCGGCTGGAGGAGGCGTTGATAAGGTCCATTACGGCCTCCGACCTGGCCAGATCCAGCTTGCCGTTGATAAATGCCCGCCGGGTGAACTCCCCGGGGCCTGCGGGGCGGAGGGGCAGCTCCGCCAGCCTGTCCAGCACCCGCCTCGATACGGCGTAGCCTCCGTGAATGTACAGCTCAGCCATGTCCTCGCCGGTGTAGCTTTTAGGTCCCTGAAAATAAACCGCCATAGCGTCGTCCAGGGCAGAGCCGTCCGCGGCGATAATGCTGCCGTGGGAAAGGTATCTGTGGTGGGTCTTGCCGTTGAATACCGCCTTGAGCGCCAGAGGCGTATCGGGGCCGCTTATGCGTATCACAGCTATCGCCCCGCCTACGGGGGTGGAAAGTGCGTAAATGGTGTCTGTCATGGTTCTCTCCTAAATATGCGGATAAACATCACACATATATTATACTATAAACATCGGGAAATAAAAATATTTCCCACACGTCTGCCGAAAAACCATGGGGTTGTTAAGGGGCCGCAGCCCCTTAAGTTAATTCCGGCTTTGACGACATGTGCGTCAAAACGGATGAAAAACCGGAGGTTTTCATGCTTTGCGGGTTTTGCCGCCCGGGAGCGAACGCGAGAGGCAAAACCCGAAAAAACTCGGAAAAGTGGCGGATAGCCACTTTTCCGAAACTCATTGGGAAATAAAAATATTTCCCACACGCCCATTTTCTGCTATAATGTAGCTTGGAAGAAAATCAGAGGTAAATAACGCATGAACACATATTTGGGCGGAATATACGACGTGGCGGTGCTGGGCGCCGGCCACGCGGGCTGCGAGGCGGCATTGGCCTGCGCCCGCATGGGCCTGAGGACCCTCTGCCTTACCATGAACCTTGACAGCGTAGCCCTTATGGCCTGTAACCCGGCCATAGGCGGCACCTCAAAGGGGCACCTTGTGCGGGAGCTGGATGCGCTGGGGGGCGAGATGGGAGCCGCGGCGGACGATACCTTTATACAGATACGCATGCTGAACACGGGCAAGGGCCCTGCGGTGCATTCACTCCGCGCCCAGATGGACAAGCGCCGGTATCACGAGCGCATGAAGCGTGCACTGGAACGGGAGCCGCTGCTTGACCTGCGCATGGGCGAATGCGAGAGGATACTGCTGGAGAAGGGCAGAGTTTCCGGCATCATCGCCGGGGGCGGCATAGAGTACCGCTGCCGGGGAATAGTCGTGGCTACAGGAGTGTACCTAAAGAGCCGCATATTGATAGGCGACTACGTTACGGAATCGGGGCCTTCGGGTATGCTCAGGGCAAATTTCCTCTCGTCGTGCCTTAAGGATATGGGCTTTAAGCTCCGCCGCTTCAAGACGGGTACTCCGCCCAGAGTAAACAGGCGCAGCCTTGATTTTGAAAGGATGGAGCCCCAGTACGGCGACGTGCCCTCACCCCGGTTCTCATTTATGAGCGGGAAGGGGGAAAGGCCGCAGCAGCCCTGCTATCTCACCTATACCAACCCCCGCACCCACGAGATAATACTGAACAATATCCACAGGAGCAGCATGTATTCCGGCCTTGTGACCGGCACAGGCACCAGGTACTGCCCCAGCATAGAGGATAAGATAAAGCGGTTTGCGGACAAGGACAGGCATCAGCTTTTCATAGAGCCGGAGGGGCTTTCCACAGAGGAGATGTACGTGCAGGGCATGAGCACCAGCCTGCCCTACGACGTGCAGGTGGAAATGCTGCGCACCATCCCCGGCCTCGAGCGCTCGGAGATAATGCGGGCGGGGTACGCCATAGAGTACGACTGCATAGACCCCAACACGCTGGACACTACCCTTGGCAGCAAGGATATACCGGGGCTGTACTTTGCGGGGCAGATAAACGGAAGCTCCGGCTATGAGGAGGCCGCTGCCCAGGGCATTTACGCCGGCATAAACTGCGGGCTGTACCTCAAGGGGGAGGAGCCACTCATACTCTCCCGGGGGGACGCATATATTGGTGTACTGGTGGACGACCTTGCCACAAAGGGCACCAACGAGCCATACAGGATGATGACCTCAAGGGCGGAATACCGGCTGCTGCTGCGGCAGGACAACGCGGATCTGCGCCTTACCGAAAAGGCACGCAGGACCGGGCTCATATCCGAGGAGCGGTACGCGAAGCTCATGGAAAAGGAAAGCCACATGGCAAAGGCCATGGCCGCCCTGAACAAGACGGCTCACCCCAGCCGGGAATTGACGGCGCTGCTGGAGGCAAAGGACGGGGGAGGGCTCAAGAGCGGCGCAAAGCTCATGGACGTGCTGCGCCGGGAGGGCATAAGCTATACGGAGCTTATGCGGGTATCCGGGCTTCCGGAAATTTCGGACGAGGCCCGGGAGCAGGTGGAGATATCCGCCCATTACGAGGGCTATATAGACAAACAAAAGAGGCAGGTTGAGCGGCTGCAGCAGCAGGAGGGCATGCTCATACCCGACGGGGTGGACTTCGCCCATATGGAGGGCCTGCGCCTTGAGGCCAGGCAGAAGCTTTCCGCCATACGCCCTAAAAATATAGGCCAGGCCAGCCGCATAAGCGGCGTATCCCCGGCGGATATAGGTGTGCTGCTGATACAGCTGAAGCTGCTGGAGGAAAAATAGATGGATATACAGACCGTCATAAAAGCCATACCCGGCCTGACAGAGCCTCAGGCGGAAAAGCTCTGCCGCTATTATGAGATGCTCATGGACTGGAACAGCCGCATGAACCTTACCGCCATAACCGGGGAGGATGAGGTGCTTAAAAAGCACTTTGCAGACAGCCTGCTGCCGCTGGAGCTTATTCCAGAGGGGGCAAACCTTATAGACGTGGGCACCGGCGCGGGCTTCCCGGGGCTGCCCATAGCCATCGCCCGGCCCGACGTGAGGGTGACGCTGCTGGACTCCCTCAATAAGCGCATAGGCTTCCTCAGGGAGGTGTGCAAAGAGCTGGATATAAATGCGGACTGCATACACGATAGGGCAGAGGATGGGGGCAGGAACCCCGCCCTTAGGGAGAAGTTCGATATTGCCGTATCAAGGGCGGTAGCCCGGGTGTCCCCCCTTGCGGAGTACACCGTTCCGTTTCTGAAGGTAGGGGGCAGGTCCATGATGTATAAAGGCCCCCAGGCCGCCGCGGAGCTGAAGGAGGGCGAAAGGGCCCTTAAGCTGCTCTGCTGCAGGGGCGAGATCAGGTCATACCCGGCGGAGTGGGGAGAGCGCAGCGTGATAATCCTCACAAAGCAGAAGCCCACTGCTAAAGCTTACCCGAGAAAGGCCGGAACGGCGGAGAAGAAGCCGCTTTAGCGAAAAACTTATTTTTCAGGAGAAATAAAGATGTCCTTTGAATTTACCCGTCGTCCCCGGACTACAGAAAGCCAGCGCAGGCTGCTGGAGATACCCGTTGAAAAGATAGTGCCAAACCCCAACCAGCCCAGGGTCACATTCGACGACGATACTATAGCCGAGCTTGCCCAGAGCATAAGCCAGGTAGGCCTCATACAGCCGCTGGTGGTGCGAAGGAGCGGCTCCGGATATGAACTGGTAGCCGGCGAACGCCGCCTGCGCGCCTGCAAGTCTCTGGGAATGGAGACCGTCACCTGCATAGTAGAGGACTCAATGCAGGAGGAATCCTCCGCCATGGTGGCACTCATAGAAAACCTTCAGCGGGAGGATTTGCACTACATGGAGGAGGCACAGTGCTACTATGCCCTGCTCAACAATTACAACCTCACCCAGGAGGAGCTTGCAAAACGACTTGGCAGGAGCCAGTCCTCCATAGCAAACAAGCTGCGGCTTTTGCGGCTCTCCCCCGATGTGGTGTCCGCCATTCGCGAGAACGGCCTTTCAGAGCGCCATGCCCGGGCGGTGCTCAAGCTAAAGGACGAGGAGGTACAGCTGGCCGTCATAAAGCGCACGGCGGAAAAGAACCTCTCCGTCAAGGACACTGAGCGGCTGGTGGAGAAGACCCTGGATAAGATGTACGACGAAAAGCGCCCCGGCGCGGCCCCCCGCCCTGCCATAATACGTCAGGTGCGGGACTACCGGCTGTTTATGAACACCGTCAATTCGGCCATCGCCGTGCTGCGGGAATCCGGCATGAACGTGGAGGTGGAGCAGGAGGACCTTCAAAACGGCGTGGATATACACATAAAGGTGACAAGCGAAAGCTAAAAGTGTCGAACAAGTGGCTGAAAGCAGCCTTTTCGACATACAAAAGGAACGGTTTTTCCGTTCCTTTAAAATTGCCGTTTTCTATTGTCTACTGCTGTTCTCGTTTGTCGGTTTCTATTGTCTTTTATTTGTAAACAGCATCATCGCCATAGAGTATAGGGGCCTGATTAACTTTTTTAAATGTAAGCTGCCGGCCGTTGACGGTCAGCATAAAGGAGCGGTCGCTGTGGGTGATGCTTTGATCCGGAATGATCGCCTTATTGGCCGCGCTGTCGCAAGAGATAGAATAAACGTTCCCGCCTTTTTCCTCAAAAGTACCTTTTATATAACAGTTGTTTTTACTGTCCGTGTAATAGAAAGAATTTCCGCCGTTAGGATCCATCGCCATAATTGTTGAATAGATAGCATCATCGCAAGAATATGATCCGCCAAACTCATCACTCAAAGGTTCGGGTAGATTGGACAATATGCCATAGCCGGCGATAATGAGCACAGCCAAAACTACCCACAAAGCTGCTCTTCGCTTCATTGGAAAACACCCCCTGACAATTTGATATACTTTTATCTTTTCTGTTTCAGTTGGGCTTTTCTTTTCTCTTTGCTTCTTTCTGCTTTTCTTTTCTCCCGAAAAGAAAAGAGAAAGAAGGGGGAAGGTGGTAAAAATCCCTCACATTAATTTCCCGAAAACAGCCTTACGGGGAGGATGAGGTAATAATATTCGTCGCCGGTCTCGGGCTTTACCACGCAGGGGCTTATGTTGGTGTTCATATCCAGGCAGACGTATTCGTCGTCCAGCACCTTCAGCACGTCGCTGAAGTACTTGGCGTTGAAGGCGATGTCTATGTCGCTGCCCATGCGGTCTATATTGACTATTTCCTTGCTGGCGCCTATCTCGCTGTTGGCGGTGATGGTCACCTGTCCGTCCTCAAAGGAGAACTTTACGTGGTTCTTCTTGCTCTCCCGCGCCATGAGGGATACACGCTCTATGCTGTCCAGCAGCTCCGTGCGGTTCACCCGCACATGGGTGGTGTGGCTGTCCGGCAGTATCTGGCGGTAGCGTATGAACTCGCCGTCCATAAGGCGGGTGATTATGCGGGTATGTCCCATGTCTATCATGACGTGGGTGGCAGAGAATACCATGTTGATCATCTCGTCGCTGTCGTCCAGTATGCGGCTTATCTCCAGCAGGCCCCGGGCGGGAATGACCGCGTTTTTGGCGGCGCCGGATACCGTTACGGCTTCGGTGCGCATGGCCAGACGGTATCCGTCCAGAGCTACCATGCTCATCTTGCCGTCGGCAAGCTCTATGAGCACTCCCCGGAGTATGGGCTTGGAATCGTCCTGGGCCGTTGCGAATATGCACTGGCGTATCATGTTCTTTAAAGCCGCCTTGGATATGGCGATAGAGAACTCCCGGTTGACGTCGGGCATGGAGATGTAATCCTTGGCGTTTTCCACCTGCATGGTGGTGGTGGCCCTGCCGCTCTCTATGAGCAGCGTGTTCTTATCAGCGGAAAGCAGGGTCTCCTCTGCGGGCAGCCTGCGGACAAGCTCCGAAAACAGCCGCCCGGGCAGCACACAGGCTCCCTGCTTTTGGATATCTACGTTAAGCGTAGCTTCTATCTGGAGCGAAAGGTCTGTACACCTTAGCAGCAGCGTATCGCCTATGGCTTCGGCATATATGCCCTCGAGTATGCCCACCGAGGACCTTACTCCCAGCGCCTTTGAGACCGTGGCCACGGCGGCGTTGAGCTCAGTCGTATCAACTGTAAAGCGCATATGCGTTCCTCCTTGGAATGGTTAATAAAGAATGTCGAAAAAGTGGCGAAAGCCACTTTTTCGAGCTTTTACGGGTTTTGCCTCTCACGTCCGTTCCCGGGCGGCAAAACCCGCAAAGTACGAAAACCTTCGGGTTTTCATCCGTTCTGACGTACATGCCGTCAGAGCCGGATTGAGCATAAGGGGCCGCGGCCCCTTATCAACCCCGAGGCTGTTGGCAAACTGAATGGTTAATATCATTATACTATATTTCGGCGGCGGCGCAAGGTTTTTGTAAGGGGACGGCTTTATACACTCCACGCATATTTATACATTTCTGCAATGCTTTCTTCTTATTATAATAATAGCCATTGAAAAATCCCTGATTTTATGTTAAAATTAATAAGTAAAATTTTGTATTACAGGCGTGCAAAACAGATGGAAATTAACCGCTTGCGCTTAAACCAGTACCGCAGCTATGCTGCACTCGATCTGCGGCCCGGCCCCGGCATAAACGCCATAGTGGGGGACAACGCAGAGGGGAAGACCAACAGTGTCGAGGCGGTTTTTCTTTGCGCCTTCGGAAGGTCCCACAGGACCTCCCGGGACGCCGAGCTTATTATGCGGGGCTGCGCCGGCGGATACGTGGGGGCGGAGCTTACCAACAATACGGGCTCCCATCTTATAGAGATAAAGCTTCGGGACGGGGAGCGCAAAAAGATATTCATAGACCGGCAGATGGCCTCCCGCTCAGGGGAGCTTATGGGGATGCTGAATGTTGTGATGTTCGCCCCGGAGGACCTTTCCATAGTAAAAGAAGGCCCGGCGGAGAGGCGGCGCTTCATGGATATGGAGCTTTCCCAGACCCATCCGGCCTACTACTACAGGCTGCAAAGGTACAATGCCGCGCTGAAGCAGCGGAACGCTCTTTTAAAAGAGCCTGACAGGATAGGCCCCGGCATGCTGGAGACCTGGGACGAGCAGCTCTCAGCGCTGGGCGAGGAAATCGTAATGGACAGGTGCGAATTCATAGACGGCCTTTCCACAATAGCCTACGACCTGCATAAAAGCATCACGGGGGGCAGGGAGAGGCTGGAGATAGTGTACGAGCCGGACATAGACCCGGAGGCCCCGGAGGGCATTTACGGCGCCATGCTGAAGGCGCTGGACAGGAGCAGGGCGGAGGATCTCCGCCGGGGCTTTACCACCGCAGGCCCCCACCGGGACGATATAGGCATAGCCCTGTCCGGCATAGACGTGCGCACCTTCGGCTCCCAGGGCCAGAAGCGCACCGCGGCGCTGTCACTTAAGCTTTCGGAGCTCGCCTTTATAAGGGAGATAAAGGAGGAAGCCCCGGTGCTCATACTGGACGACGTGCTCTCTGAGCTGGACGAGGGCCGGCAGCAGCTTTTGATGGAAAGCATGAAGGACTGCCAGTGCTTCCTGACCTGCACCAGCCTTGAGGGCTTAAAGCGGGCGGGCCTGGGAAATATGAAGGTGTTCCGCTGCAAGGGCGGCGAGATGCGCCCGGAATGATACGGAGACAGTTTGTCAAAAAGCCCCGGGGTTGTTAAGGGACCGCAGTCCCTTAAAGTAATTCCGGCTTTGACGACATGTGCGTCAAAACGGATGAAAACCGGAGGTTTTCGTTCTCTGCGGGTTTTGCCGCCCGGGAGCGAATGCGAGAGGCAAAATCCGAGAAAACTCGCAGAAGTGGTCTTTAGCCACTTCTGCGAAATGGAGGAATATATGTATCTGCATATAGGCGGGGATAAGGTAGTGGACGATGAGGAAATACTCCTTATATTGCCCCGTGAAACAGTAATGCATTCATACGACAACCGCCGCTTCATGGAGACCGCCATAGGCTTCGGCCGCGTGGACGACGTATCCGGCGGCGAGCGGGACACGTACATAATCACCGCCGTCCCCGAGGGAATAAGGGTATACGCCTCGGCGGTGGGGGCAGCTACGATAGCTAAGAGATAATTTACAGAAGGGCATAAACCATGGAACAGAACAACCACACAAACTACAACGCAAACGAGATACAGGTTCTTGAGGGGCTGGAGGCGGTAAAGCGCCGCCCCGGCATGTATATAGGTTCTACGGACGTGCGGGGACTGCACCATCTGGTCAAGGAGCTGGTGGATAACGCCATCGACGAGGCCATGGGCGGCTACTGCACCCATATCGAGGTCACCATACACCCGGACAATTCCGTATCCGTCCGGGACAACGGCCGCGGCATACCCGTGGGCTACCATGAGAAGATGCACAAGTCCGCGCTGGAGGTGGCACTTACCGTGCTGCACGCGGGGGGCAAGTTCGGCGGCAGCGGCTATAAGGTATCCGGCGGACTTCACGGCGTGGGCCTGTCCGTGGTAAACGCCCTTTCCAAGAGGCTTACGGCGGAGGTCCGCCGGGACGGCATAATATACCGCCAGGAATACGTAAACGGCGACCCGGTGACGGGAGTAGAGCAGGTGGCCACGTACGGCGATGACACGGGCTCCGGCACTACCATAACCTTCCTCGCCAACGACCAGATATTCGACACCCTTGATTACAACTACGATACCCTGCGGGGCCGGATGAGGGAGCTTGCGTTTTTGAACAAGGGCGTTGCCATAACCGTCACGGATGAGCGCACAGACCCCGTACAGAGCAAAAAATACTGCTATGAGGGCGGCATAATCTCCTTCGTGGAGCACCTGAACAAGAGCAAGGACGTGCTCCATGAGGACGTTATGTACTTCGAGGGCAGTAAGGACGATCCCGCCAAGCAGCAGGTGGCCTCCGTGGAGGTGGCCATGCAGTACAACACCGACTACAACGAGAGCGTGTTTACCTTTGCCAACAACATAAACACCGCAGAGGGCGGCACGCACCTTCAGGGCTTCCGCAGCGCACTTGCCCGCAGCATAAACGACTACGCCCGCAAGTATAAGCTGCTCAAGGACAACGAAGCGAACCTCTCCGGCGACGACGTCCGGGAAGGACTTACCGCCATAGTCAGCGTAAAGCTGGTGGAGCCCCAGTTCGAGGGCCAGACAAAGACAAAGCTGGGCAATTCCTATGTGAAGTCCCTCGTGGACAACGTGGTGGGCAACGGCATGGGCTTCTACCTTGAGGAGCACCCCCAGACCGCAAGGCTGATAATAGATAAGTGCATAACCGCATCCAGGGCGAGGGAGGCCGCAAGAAGGGCCAGGGACCTTACCAGAAAAAAGACCGGCCTGGAGAACATATCCCTCCCCGGCAAGCTTGCGGACTGCAACAGCAACGAGCCGGAAAAGTGCGAGATATTCTTAGTGGAGGGCGACTCCGCAGGCGGCTCCGCCAAGATGGGCCGCAATCCCGAATTTCAGGCAATACTGCCCCTTCGCGGCAAGATACTCAACGTGGAAAAGACCCGCTTGGATAAAATGCTTGCCAACAACGAGATACGCTCCATGATAACCGCCTTCGGCACAGGCATAGACACCGAGTTCGACGAGAGCAAGCTCCGCTACCACAAGATAGTCTGCATGACGGATGCGGACGTGGACGGCGCGCATATACGCATACTGCTTTTGACCTTTTTCTACAGGCACATGCGGCCTCTGATAGAGCACGGCCACATTTACGCCGCCCAGCCTCCCCTTTACAGAATAACCCGGGGCAAGAACATATGGTACGCCTATGACGACGAGCAGCTGGGAAGGATACTCAACGAGATAGGCCGGGATCCCAAGCCGCTTATCAACCGCTATAAGGGTCTTGGTGAAATGAACCCGGATCAGCTGTGGGAGACCACCATGGACCCGGACAACCGCATGATGTACCGGGTACACCTTGAGGACGCCATACGGGCGGACGAGATATTCTCCACCTTAATGGGCGACAAGGTAGAGCCCCGCAAGGAGTTCATAGAGCAGAACAGTAAGCTGGTAGTGGATCTGGACGTATAAAGGAGCAATAAATGGACGACATCACCAACAACCCCCGCATAACGCCGCTGGATATAGAGCAGGAGATGAAGAAATCCTTCATTTCCTACGCCATGGCGGTAATAATAAACCGCGCCCTGCCCGATGTGCGTGACGGCCTCAAGCCGGTGCACCGGCGCATACTGTACTCCATGGGAGAGCAGGGCTTCACCCCGGATAAGCCCTTCCATAAGTCCGCCCGCATAGTGGGCGACGTGCTGGGCAAATACCACCCCCACGGGGACAGCTCGGTCTACGACGCCATGGTGCGCCTTGCACAGGACTTCAACACCCGCTATCTGCTGGTGGAGGGCCAGGGCAACTTCGGCAGCGTGGACGGGGACGGCGCGGCGGCAATGCGCTACACCGAGGCACGCCTTTCAAAGATGAGCCTTGAGATGCTGGCGGATATAGACAAAAACACCGTGGACTTCATGCCCAACTTCGACGAGACGCTGGTGCAGCCCACGGTGCTGCCCAGCCGCTTCCCCAATCTGCTGGTAAACGGCAGCAACGGCATAGCCGTAGGCATGGCCACAAACGTGCCGCCCCATAACCTCGGGGAGGTCATAGACGCATACGTGGCCCTCATCGACAACAGGGACATATCCATCGAGGAGCTTATGGCATACCTGCCGGGACCGGATTTCCCAACGGGAGCCACCATAATGGGCACTGCGGGAATAAGGCAGGCATACAGGACGGGCAGGGGCAAGATACTGGTACGGGCAAAGACCGAGATAGAGCCAATGGCCAACGGCAAGAGCCGCATAGTGGTAACGGAGCTGCCCTATCAGGTAAACAAGGCCCGATTGGTGGAAAAGATAGCGGAGCTGGTGCATGAAAAGCGGGTGGAGGGCATAACCGCCCTTCGGGACGAGAGCAACCGCAACGGCATGAAGGTGGTAATAGAGATAAAGAAGGACGTGAACGCCAACGTCGTTTTAAATCAGCTCTATAAGCACACCCAGCTTCAGGATACCTTCGGCGTGATAATGCTGGCCCTTGTGGATGGGGAGCCAAAGGTGCTCAACATCAAGGAGATGCTGTACCACTACCTCAAGTTCCAGGAGGAAGTGGTGACCCGCCGCACAAAGCACGATCTGGAAAAGGCCAAAGAGCGGCTCCACATATTGGAGGGCCTGCTCATAGCCATGGCCAATATAGACGAGGTCGTGGATATAATCAAGACCTCCAAGACACAGCCTGAGGCAAAGGAACGGCTGAACGCCCGCTTCGGCCTTACGGATAAGCAGAGCCAGGCCATACTGGATATGCGCTTAGGCCGCCTCACAGGGCTGGAGCACGACAAGATACAGGCGGAGAGGGACGGCCTTGTGGAGACCATCGCCTATTATGAGAGCGTCCTTTCTGACGAGGGAAAGCTTCTGGGCATAATCCGGGAGGAAATACTGGAGGTCCGCCGCAAGTACGCCGACCCCAGAAGGACCGAGATAGCCCAGATAACAGAGGATATAGAGCTGGACGACATAATACAGCCCGAGGAGATGACGGTAACCCTTACCCACTTCGGCTTCGCAAAGCGCACCAGCATGGATACCTATAAGGCCCAGAACCGGGGCGGCAGGGGCATAACCGGCCAGACCACCCGGGAGGAGGATTTCGTTGAGCACCTGTTCGGCTGCAACACCCACGACGAGATAATGTTCTTCACCAACATGGGCCGGGTGTTCCGCATGAAGTGCTACCGGATACCCGAGGCGGGCCGCACCGCCAAGGGCACCGCCATAGTAAACCTCCTCAACCTGAAGGAGGGGGAGAAGGTGACTACGCTGTTCCCACTGTGGGAGGAGGGAAAATACCTGAACCTCATCACCAAGGCGGGCATAATCAAGAAGACACCCATAGAGGAGTTCGACAATATCCGAAAGGGCGGAATGATCGCCCAGAACCTCAGGGACGGGGACGAGCTTATTGCCGCCATAATGACAGACGGCGAGGACGAGATAATCGTGGGCACCAAAAAGGGCAAGAGCATACGCTTCAGCGAGGAGGACGTGCGCCCCATGGGCAGAAGCGCCACCGGCGTAAAGGCCATAACGCTGGAGGAAAACGACAGCGTGGTGGGGGCCGAGAAGGTTCGCCCCGGCGCCTCCATACTCTCCATATCCGAAAACGGAATGGGCAAGCGCACCCCGGAGGAGGACTACCGCACCCAGACCCGGGGCGGCAAGGGCATAATAGCCATGGCCCTCACCGAAAAGACCGGCGATCTGGTCTGCATGAAGGCGGTAGGAGCCTCCGATATAGAGGAGGACGTAATGATAATAAGCTCCGAAGGCACCATAATAAGGCTGCCCGTGGAGCAGATATCCGAGATATCCCGCAATACCCAGGGAGTGCGCCTTATGCGCACCGAGGACAGGGTGGCCTCCGTTGCCATAGTTCCCCACGTGGAGCCTGACGGGGAGTAATAAAAAAGAGGGGACGGCAAGCTGTCCCCTTTATATGTCTGTAAAGGAACATGGTATATGCCGCTTATACGCCTCGCACAGCTTTTCGCCGCCGCGGGACATACCCTCTACGGAGTAGGGGGCATGGTGCGCAACCCGCTTCTGGGCCTGCCGGTCACGGATAACGACGTTACCTCCTCCATGACGCCGGGGGAGGTAATGGCCATGTGCCGGGATAAGGGCATAAAGTATCTGGACATAGGCGCGGCCTTCGGAATGGTGGAGCTGCACTATATGGGCGGGGTATTCCAGCACACCACCTTCAGGCGGGATACATACCCAACAGGCGGCGGACACCGGCCCCAGGCGGTAAGCTATTCCGGGGACATAAACGAGGACGCCTTCCGCCGGGACTTTACTGTGAACGCCATATATAAAAATATACTGACAGGCAGGATCACCGACCCTACCGGCGGCATGCAAGACCTTAAAAACAGGCTGCTCAGAGCTACCTCAAAGGATCCCGCCGTCATAATGGGAGACGACGCCCTTCGCATAATGCGCATGGCGCGCTTTGCCTCGGAGCTGGGCTTTGAGGCGGAGCGGGGCACATTGGAGGCCGCAAGGGCCTGCGCGGCGGGGCTTGCGGACATATCCCCGGAGCGCATACGGGAGGAGCTGGACAGGATACTGCTCTCCGACGCCAAATACGGCATTCCCGGGGGGCCGTACAGGGGGCTCGAGCTGCTGGACAAACTGGAGGCCCTGGACGTGATACTGCCCGAGCTGGCCAAGGGCCGGGGGGTGGCCCAGAAGCCCCAGTACCACAAGTACGACGTGCTGCACCACTGCTTCCACGCGGTGGACTGCATAGAGCCAAGCCTTACCCTGCGCCTTGCCGCCCTGCTCCACGACGTGGGCAAGCCGGCGGCGCTGGAGGCCACGGGCTGCATGTACACCCACGACAGGCTGGGTGCGGATATGGCGCAGGGCATACTGCAAAGGCTGAAGTACCCGGGCGCCGTCATACGGGACGTTACGGCGCTTATACGCAACCACATGTTCGACCTTCGCACCGAGGCAAAGGAGAATACCATACGGCTATGGCTTCAGGAGATGGGTATAGAGCGCTCGCGCCAGCTCATAGCTCTCCGCCGGGCGGACGTTCACGGCAGCGGCAGGATAGAGGGGCCGGTGGAGTCCGCGGACAGGTGGGAGCGCATACTGGAAAGCATGATAGCCGCAGGGGCGCCCTTTGAAGAGCGGCAGCTTGCCGTCACAGGGGCGGACATAGCCGGTTACCTTGGCATACCCCCTTCTCCCAGGATAGGGTATATAAAGGCGGGGCTGCTCAGGCACTGCGCAAAACGCCCGGAGGACAACAATAAAACCGCGCTGCTTCGGCTCAGCCGGGATTTGGTAAACAATTCGTGACAGTTTGGCGGATTGTTTACATATACACTTGCAATGGTCTCAGGAAAAATGTAAAATAAACTGATTAAGTTTAAAATTATAAGGGTGCGTATGCACATACGGCAACCCTGACCCTGAACGGAGGATATAAGTGGCTATTTCGCTGGAAGTTAAAAAATTCGTAAACACCGAATACGTAGGCAAATTTGCGGAGATCGAGCTGCCCATAGCCCAGCCCGAAGACGAGGAGCCCCCAAGGAAGGCCAGAAAGAAGCCGGACAAGAAGGATAAGAAGGAAAAAAAGGCTTCCTTTATTCGCAAAAGGGCGGATTATGACGGCGATGACGACGATTATGACGATATAGACAGCGAGATCGAGGCGGAGCTGGACGCGGAGGAAGAGGAGGAGCGCAGAAAGTCCCGCAGGGGAGGCCTTTTCGGCAGGAGGCGCGCCGAGGAGGACGATGACGAATTGGATGACGACGAGGAGCTGGGCGAGGAGGATGAGGCCGCCAAGGCCCTGGCCCGCCGTAAGGCAGCCGCTCAGGAAGCCCGCCGCGTAGCCGCCATGTTTGACGACGCTCCCAGGACATCCCGTACCTCCCAGCCCGTAGAGGTAGAGGAAGAAGAATATCAGGAGCCGGAGCCTGAAGGCCCCCGGACAGAGCGCGCTCGGATACACTACATCGAAGAGGGCAACGGGGAGCCGCTGATACTCGTACACAGCGTAGGCCAGTCCTTCTATACCTGGCGCAACATGTTTTCCCGCCTCAGCCTTAATTACCGGGTGATAGCCATAGACCTGCTGGGTCACGGCTATTCCTCCAGGCCGGAGAACTTCAACTATACCGTTGAGGAGCAGGCCATGACGCTGGGCCTGTTCATGGACGCAATAGGCGTGCAGTCCGCCCACATAATGGCATTTTCCATGGGTTCGGCATACGCCCTGCGCTTTGCGCTGGACAACCCGGAGCGGGTAGGCAAGATGATGCTCATAGCTCCCGGCGGCATTTCCCCCGAGATGCCCATGGCCATAAAGCTCATGGACAGCAGCATACTGGGCGGCGTGGCCTCCATGCTCTACGGCATGCGCACGGTGGAAAAGGTGCTTTCCGAGTGCTATTTCGACCTTGCCCAGATGATGAGCCCCGAGGTAGTGGGCGAATACTACAAGACCATATCCGACCGTGAGTCCCGCTGGGCGCTGCGGGCCTCCTTCCACAACTTTGACGACGAGGGCGTGGTATCCAGGCTCCGCTCCCTTGAGGCCCCCGTGCTGATGCTTCAGGGCAGCGAGGATAAATGGCGTCAGGGGGACGGCTCCGAGCTGTACCACACAGCGATGCCCTACGCCGGCTTTGCCACCATGCGTAACGCGGGCCACCTGCTCCACGAGGAGAAGGCGGAAAAGGTCATCGCGGCGATCCTCGAGTATATTCCGGCCATACAGCCGGAGCCGTAAGGGCTTCGAGGAAGCGGCTGATGCTTAAAAAATACCGCCCGCGCATTGACATACGCGAGCGATACGGGTATAATACTTATAGGGTAAGACCGAAACGGTCAGCCACATTGAAGCATCTATTCCCTAATGGGAACTACCGCCTTGTTGCAGCAGGGCGGTTATTTTTTTATGGTGATTGTCACCGATTTGAACTCGCGCAGTAATGCGAAAAGCATCATCAGGAATTTCATCATATTACACACCTCCTTTCGGATGGTGTGCTGACCGCCGATTGCCCTATGTATTATACTTGTAGATATTATAACGCTCATGCAGAATTTTGTCTATCGCATCCCGCTTTTTTATTCACCATTCCTTCATAGCATTATTTGCTCTTTTATGATACAATAACCATGGCTATGTGCCGATATATATAAAAAGAGGAAAACGCATTGAAAAAGAGACGGCTCGGGTCGATACTGATAAGCGTTGCGCTTATGGTCATATTGGCCGTATTTTTGATAAATCTCAGGGAAGGCGGCTTAAACGCCCCGGCGGACGCAGTCACCTTCAGCGAGATAATGATATCCAACAAGGGCTCCGTGCCGGACAACCTGGGCGGATACCCCGACTATATAGAGCTGCACAACGGCTCGTCCGAAAGGGCGGACATATCCGGCTACGGCCTGTCCGACAGCCTGCTGGAGGGCGCAAAGTATGTGTTCCCCGCAGGTACGGTGCTGGAGCCCGACGCTTATGTAGTGGTCTGGTGCAGCGGCGAGGCGGAGGACGGCATGCATGCCCCCTTCAAGCTCAGCGCGGGTGAGGAGGCGGTGCTGTTCGACGCTTCGGGAAGGCCGCTTGATACGGCTGTGCTCAACTCGGTGGACTCCGGAATGGTGCTGCGCCGCCAGGGCGAAGTATGGACACAGGCAAAGCCCTGCCCCGGCTATCCCAAGACAGAGGAGGGCATGGCGGAGTATGAGAAAAGCCTTAAGGAGACGGAGGATATAGGCCTCTACATCAACGAGTTCATGGCCAGCAACGCTACCACTATCTGCGACAGCTTCGGCAGCTATTCCGACTGGATAGAGCTATACAATTCAACGGATACGGATATGGACATATCCGGCTTCGGCATATCGGATAACCTGTCCCAGCCCATGAAGTACAGGTTCCCGGATGGGACCACCATAGCCGCCAAGGGCTACCTGGTGGTATTCTGCTCAGGAAACGAGGGAATGCAGAACGGGGAGCTGCACGCCCCCTTCGGCCTTCGCTCCTATGGGGAGGACGTGGTGATTGCCAACAGGGCCGGAAGGATAATCGACAGCTATTCCTTCAAGAACCAGGAGACTGACGTTTCCATGGCGCGCATACCCGACGGCACCGGCGAGTTCCAGTCCAATTCCCAGCCCAGCCCCGGCTACCCCAATACGGGCGCAGGCTACTCCGCATTCGACGCCGCCAACAGGCTGCCCCTTGGGGGGGTGTACATAAGCGAGTTCGGCGGCTCCACCGGCAGCGTGGCTTCCGACTGGGTAGAAATATACAACTCCACGGGCAGCGCCGTGAACCTGGGGGGCTACGGCATTTCCAACAACCCGAAGAACCCCGCAAAGTGGGTATTTCCGGATATATCCATAGAGCCGGGGGAGTATCTGCTGCTTTACGCTACGGGCAGCGCCGACAAGGCTCAAAAAAAAAATCTCAAGCTTAATTTCTGCATAAGCTCCACAGGCGAAACGCTGTTTTTTTTCGACCCCAACGGAAAGCTCATAGACAAGCTCTCCGCCGGGCGCATGAAGTCCGGCCAGAGCTACGGCCGGGACGGCTCGGACAACCGCTACTACTACGCCGATCCAACCCCGGGAGCCCAAAACGGCAAGGGCTATGAGGGCATAACCCAGCTTCCTGCCTTCAGCGTCACTCCCGGCATATACGATAATGCCGTCACCGTGGCCATTACCGCGGGCGAGGGGGAGACAATACGCTACACCACCGACTGTACCACTCCAAACGCAAGCTCACAGGTGTACAGCGGCGAGCTTTCCCTCAGCAAAAACTCCGTCATACGGGCCGCAGCCTTCAGGGACGGGTATCTCTCGGGGGACGTGGCTACAGCAACCTATCTTTTCAGGAGCGACAGCGTGAACCATGCCCTGCCGGTGGTGACGCTGGTAACGGATCCGGACAACCTCTGGAACAGCAAGACCGGCATATATGCCACCGGCGACCAGTTCGACCCGGAGGCGGCGCTGTATGCCGACACGCTGAAATCCGCCACCTACTATCAGGCAAAGTTTGCCACCGAGGAGCAGGTGGATACCATATGGGAAAAGCCCGCAGCGTTTTCGCTATTTGACGACAGCGGCCGGCAGGTCTTCACCCAGAACGTGGGAATAAGGATAGCCGGCAGCTTTGGCCGCGGCAGGGCCCAGAAGGGCTTCAACGTCATAGCCCGGAAGGAATACGGCAAGGGCTCCATGGAATATCCATTTTTCCAAAACCGCCCCTATAAGGAATACAAGGCGGTAGTTCTCCGCGCCGGTGCGCAGGATCAGAACCGCAGCAAGATACGGGACGAGCTGGCCGGCGGCCTCCTGGAGGGTACCGATGTGAATATACTCTATCAGGCCTACCGCCCTACGGTGCTTTACCTCAACGGCGAATACTGGGGCGTGTACTTCATGAAGGAAAAGCGCAACCGCTTTTTTGTGGCCCAGCACGAGAATACCGAAAACAACGTGGATATGGCTATAGGCAAGGGCTTTAAGCAGCTCACCTACGGCGATAATTCGGACTGGGTGAGCCTGTATGAGTACGCCACCACCCACGACCTTTCCGCAAGCGACGCCTACAACTACGTTGCGGAACGCATGGACGTGGACAGCTTCATGGATTACATGATAGCCCAGATATACACCGGCAACACGGATACCTACAATTTCCAGTATTACCGCCTCAAGGGCGGCAAGTGGAAGTTCATATTCTACGACTTCTGCTGGGGCTTCCAGAGCCCAGGCCACGAGACGCTGGCCTTCCGCATGGGCAAGACGCCCAGCGACGTATGCTCTGCAAAGCTGTTTGCCGCCATGCTCCAGAACAAGGGCTGGAGGGACAGCTTCTGCCGCCGCTTCGGGGAGCTTCTCAACACCGCCTTTGCCCCGGAGCGGGTGAGTGCGCTCATAGAAGAGCTTTACGGCTATGTGGAGCCGGAGATAAAGCGGGAGCGGGAAAAGTTCAATAAGGATACGTTTATGGGAGTGAAGCAGCCCAATACAAACCTGGGAACCTACGAGGGCTTCCAGAGCGAGATAAGCAAGCTGAAGGATTTCGCCCAGAGGCGGCCCGAGGAGCTGAAGCGGCAGCTTCAAAGCAACCTGGGCCTCAGCGATTCCTACATGAAGGAGGTGTTCGGCTAAAATGGAAAAGGCCAGAAGGCCAGCGCGGCCGAAAAAGCGGCCAGTACAGTACCGCCACGAGCTGAAATACTACATCAACCGGGGAGACTACGAGATACTCTCAAGAAGGCTGCGCTCCTGCATACAGCAGGACGAGAACGCCCAAAAAAACGGCGGCGAGTACTTTATAAGGAGCTTATATTTCGACAGCCCCTTTGACGACGCCCTATGGGAAAAGCTGTCCGGCGTGGACGAGAGGGACAAGTTCCGCATAAGGGCGTACAACGGCAGCGACGACGTCATAAAGCTCGAGTGCAAGCACAAGGAGGGCAGCTATATCGCCAAGCAGTCCATACGCCTTAGCCGCGGGGAGTGCGAGAGCCTCATAAGGGGCGACTACGCCTTTCTCCTCTCCCGCCCAGAGCCCTTCGCCCGGCGCATGTTTGTGGAGTTTGCCACCAAGGGCCTGCGCCCCTGCGTAATAGTTGACTATACACGGGAGGCCTACGTTTACCCCGTTGAGGACGTTCGCATAACCTTCGATAAGGATATACGCACCGCATACAGGGGGACGAGCCTTTTCGACATGACACAGCCTACCTATCCCGTCATAACCGACGGCGACCTTGTGCTGGAGGTAAAGTTCAACAACTACCTGCCCAGCTATATAAGGGAGCTTTTGCAGATAGATTCCCATACCCGCAGTGCCGTGAGCAAGTACTGCATATGCAGAAAGTTTGAGTTTTAGGAGGACCACATGATAAGCTTTTCCGACCTTTTCACCATCACAATGAACCCCGTTCAGGTAATACTGACCCTGATAGTTGGCCTGCTCGTGGGCCTGTATGTATGGTTCATATATAAAAAGACCTTCAGCGGCGTCATGTATTCCCGCACCTACGGTATGACGCTGGTAATGATGACCATAGTTACGGCGCTGATGCTGATGCTCATCAACAACAGCCTGACCCTCAGCCTTGGCATGGTGGGCGCCCTGTCCATCGTCCGCTACCGCACTGCCATAAAGGATCCCCTTGACACCGCCTTCATATTCTGGGCAGTGGGCGAGGGCATAGCCGTGGGCACAAAGTTCTACGACGTAGCCATAATCGCCGGCATAATAATAGGCATATTCGTGCTGCTGATCTCAGGCTCAAGGGGCAAGGGTGGCGCTCAGAGCTACCTCCTTATAATCCACTACAGCGAGGCCGCGGCAGACGCCATACGCAAGATGACCAAGCAGCTTCCCGGCGCCCGGCTCAAGAGCAAGGTAGTGCGCCCCGGCAGCATGGAGCTTACCATGGAGCTGCGCCTCAAGGAGAACGAGACGGGCTTCGTAGAGAAGTTCACCCGGGTGGAGGGCGTGTACGATGCAAGCCTTATCACTCATCAGGGAGACATAGTGGCGTAGGAGGCCCCTCTTTTGAAATTGAAAGGGAGAGATCATGCTCAAACGGTTTGCGTCCTACTACAAGCCCCATAGAAAGCTGTTCTATATAGACATGTTTTGCGCGCTGATAATATCGGCGTGCAATATGTTTTATCCAATAATAGCAAAGGACATAATCAACGTCTACGTGCCGGGCCAGAATATGGGTCAGCTGGTGCTGTGGTGCTGCGTGCTGCTGGGCATATACCTGCTCAAGGCCGGCATGACCTTCGTTGTGGACTACTGGGGCCATATCGTGGGCGTGCGCATACAGGCAGATATGCGCCGCGAGATGTTCGACCATCTTGAAAAGCTGCCCATAAGCTTTTTCGATGAAAACAAGAGCGGCGTGCTCATGAGCCGCATGACGAACGATCTTCAGGAGATATCCGAGCTTGCCCATCACGGCCCGGAGGACATATTCCTCTCGGTGCTCATGCTCACAGGGGCGGTTATATGGCTTTCCACCATATGCGTGCCGCTGGCGCTAATACTGCTCATAATGCTGCCCTGTACCGTGTTCATAACCACAAGGGCGCGCCTGGGGCTGAACAGGGCATCCCAGGAGACTCGGGTAAAGATGGGCGAGATAAACGCCAATGTGGGCACCGCCATATCAGGCGTAAGGGTATCCCGGGCCTACACCGGCGAGGATCACGAATTGAAGCTCTTTGATGTGCTCAACCGCCAGCTCACAGGCATACGGAGCAAGTATTACAAGGCCATGGCCTGGTTCTTTACCCAGGCGGAGCTGCTGATGGACCTTACCTATCTGGCAATACTCTTTTTTGGCGGCCTGTTCTTCTTCAGGGGCAGCATAAACGCCGGCGAATACACCGCGTTCCTGCTCATGGTATCCAACTTTTTTAACCCAGTCCGAAAGATAGTCAACATGTTCGAGCAGCTTCAGGCGGGTACGACGGGCTTTAAGCGGTTTACGGAAATTATGGACGAGCCCCCGGAGGAGGACGCCCCGGACGCCATAGACGCAGGCAGGCTGGCGGGGGACATCGCCTTTGAGGACGTATCCTTCCGGTATAAAAACAGCGATGCCAAGGGGGCGGAGAAGGTTATAAAGCACCTGAACCTCCGCATACCCGCAGGGGAGACGGTGGCTCTGGTAGGCCCCTCCGGCGGCGGCAAGACCACCCTATGTAACCTCATACCGCGGTTTTACGACCCGGAGGAGGGCCGCATAACCATAGACGGCACCGACATAAGGGATTTCACAAGGGTATCCCTCCGGCGCAACGTGGGAATAGTGGCCCAGGACGTATTCCTCTTTGACGGCAGCATAGCGGACAACATACGCTACGGCAACCTGGACGCCACGGACCAGGAGGTGATAGAGGCTGCAAGGAAGGCCCGCATTCACGACTACGTCATGACCCTTGAGGAGGGCTACGACACCCAGGTGGGCGAGCGGGGGGTGAAGCTTTCCGGCGGCCAGAAGCAGCGCATATCCATAGCCCGCGTATTTCTGAAGGATCCCAGCATACTGATACTGGACGAGGCCACATCGGCCCTTGATAACCAGACCGAAATGGAGATACAGCAGGAGCTGTTTGAGCTTGCCAAGGGCCGCACCTGCATAATCGTGGCTCACCGGCTTTCCACCATAAAGAGCGCAAACGAGATAGTGGTGTT
Organism: Clostridiales bacterium; assembly: GCA_004557245.1. Classification (GTDB taxonomy): domain Bacteria; phylum Bacillota; class Clostridia; order Christensenellales; family CAG-138; genus SFEL01. Next base: position 27,890 of record SFEL01000008.1, read on the forward strand.
GACGCCCTCCGGCATATCCGAGAGGGGCAGCCATAAGGAGCTCATGGCCCTTGGCGGAATGTACGCGGACCTCTATAATTATCAGATAATAGACGTGTAAAGGAACAAACTCATGAACATCACGGTTATAGGCTGCGGCCGGTGGGGCTCATTCATAGCATGGTATCTCGACAAGGCAGGACACAGCGTGCGCCTTTACGCGCGGGAAGGCTCGCCCCACATGAAACAGTTCAGGGAGAGCCGCACCAACGGCACAGTGACGCTGCCCCAAAGCATACGGCTCATATCCGCCATGGAGGAGGCCGTAAAGACGGAGCTGATAGTGGTATCCGTGGGGGCCCAGTCCTTTAGGGAAGTGGCTGCGGACATAGCGGCGCAGGGCTATAAGGGAGACCTTGTGCTGTGCATGAAGGGCATAGAGCAGGGCAGCGGCAAAAGGCTTTCGGAGATCGCCCTGGAATACCTGCCAGAGAGCGGCGTTGCCGTATGGATAGGCCCGGGTCACGTTCAGGAGTTCGTGGCGGGAATACCCAACTGTATGGTGATAGACGGCACATCGGAGGAGCTGAAGGAGCGTCTGGTGACACAGTTCAGCTCCAGCCTCATACGCTTCTATTACGGCCGGGATCTCATAGGCAACGAGGTAGGGGCCGCCGCAAAGAACGTCATAGGCATAGCGGCGGGAATACTGGACGGCATGGGCCTCACCAACCTTAAGGGGGCGCTCATGGCGCGGGGCACCCGGGAGGTTGCCCGGCTCATAGTGGCCATGGGGGGGATAGAGCATTCCGCCTACGGCCTCTGCCACTTGGGGGACTATCAGGCCACTGTGTTTTCCCAGTTCAGCCATAACCGCGCCTTCGGGGAGGCCTTCGCCAGGGGGGAGAAGTTCGGGAAGCTTGCCGAGGGATACTATACTGTGGAGGCGCTCATGGAGCTTTCGAAAAAGTACGGGGTGGATATGCCCATATCCCGCGCTGTACATGAGGTGCTGTACAACGGCGCAAACCCCAGAGACGAGCTCACCGCCCTGTTCATGCGGAGCCTTAAAAAGGAGTTTTAGATGTACATAGACACCCATGCCCACCTGACGGACGGCGCCTTTGACGATGACAGGCAGGAGCTTATAAAGGGTCTTGCCGCCGGGGGTATAGGCAAAATAATAGAGATATCCTGCGACCCGAAGGATTTCCCGGTCTCCGCGGCCCTTGCGGAGCAAAACCCCGGCATATACCTCGCCTTCGGCATTCACCCGGAATTCGCGGAGACATATACGGAGGGCGATATGGCCGCATTGGGCGAATACCTGAAGCATCCCAAGTGCGTTGCGCTGGGGGAGACGGGGCTGGACTACTACTGGAAGCCCTACAACAGGGAAAAGCAGCTGGAGCTGTTCCGCCGCCAGCTTGATATGGCCATAGAGCGGGACATGCCGGTTTCCATGCATATCCGGGAGGCATACGGGGACTGCATGGAGGTGCTGGAAAGCTACGGGGGAAGGATAAAAGGCGTTATGCACTGCTTTTCGGGCAGCGCCGAGATTGCGGAGCGCTGCGCAGGGCTGGGGCTGTACATAGCCTTCGGCGGTGCGCTTACCTTCAGGTCAAACAAAAAAGGCCCGGCGGCCTGCGCCGTCACGCCCATTGACAGGCTTCTCACCGAAACCGATTGTCCCTACATGGCCCCGGAGCCCCACCGGGGAGAGCGCAACGCCCCCGGGTATATACCCCTCATCTGCGGTAAAATGGCCGAGATAAAGGGAGTAAGCGCAGATGAGATGGCCAAGAGGGTGAAGGAGAATGGGGCGCGGCTGTTCGGCATTTGAAATGATTTTTTGAAAAAAATAAATCAATGGTTGACAAACGCCGCCCATACGTGTTATTATCCCAACAAATAATATATCCGGGCAGGGCAAACGGCCCATGCAAAAGGGAAAGGAGAGCACTTATGATAAACACCGCTATTACCATGTACGGCATGATGATGTGCTGCTCCATGTCCCTCGGGCATGGAGAGCGCTTGCGTTGCCTGCAATAAAGCCTTTTGTACTTAAAGGGCGGTATTTTGATTTATAGGCCGTAAGCGCAGAGCTTGCGGCTTTTTTAATGCAATACTTCGGATTGGAGAAAAAGATGGAAGCACGTGAAATGATAGCCATAAGGGGCCTTACAAAGACCTTCGGCACCGGATCGGACGCCGTGACCGCCCTCAGGGATATAGACCTTTCCATAAGGGCGGGGGAGATATTCGGCATAATCGGCCTCTCCGGGGCGGGCAAGAGCACGCTGGTGCGCTGTATGAACTACCTTGAACACCCCACGGAGGGCAGCGTAACGGTGGACGGAAAAAAGCTGGGCGCGCTGAACAAGACAGAGCTGCTCAACGCCAGAAGGGGCATAGGAATGATATTCCAGCAGTTCAACCTGCTCATGCAGAAGACCGCCCTCGAGAACATCTGCTTCCCATTGGAGATAGCGGGAGTAAGCAGGAAGGACGCAAGGGCCCGGGCCCGGGAGCTCCTGAAGCTGGTGGATCTTGAGGACAGGGAAAATGCCTATCCCGCCCAGCTTTCCGGCGGACAGAAGCAGAGGGTGGCCATAGCCCGCGCGCTGGCCCCAAGCCCCAAGGTGCTCCTCTGCGACGAGGCCACCTCCGCCCTGGATCCCACCACCACCCGCTCCATACTGTCGCTGCTGAAGGAAATAAACAGGACCCTTGGCATAACCATAGTAGTTATAACCCACGAGATGAGCGTTATAGAGGAGATATGCGACAGGGTGGCCATCATAGACCACAGCCGCATAGCGGAGGCCGGGGACGTATCCGATATATTCATGAACCCAAAGACGGATATCGCCAGGAAGCTCCTCTATGCGAGCGGCCGCCTGGGGGAGGAGGTGCTGGGAGAAAGGTGCCTGCGCATCATATTCGACGGAACCCAGACCTCCAGCCCCGTCATATGCGACATGGTGCTGGAGTGCGGCGCCCCGGTAAACATACTCTTTGCGGACACAAAGACGATCGAGGGCAAGATGCACGGCTACACCCTCATACAGCTTCCGGAAAACCGGGAGCTTGGAGATAAGATGAAGAAGTACCTCGATCTCCACGGGGTACAGTACCTTGAGGAGGCATACCATGTTTGATCCGCAGCTTGTGAAACTCTTTGGCGACGGCATACTGGAGACCTTATACATGACCCTCGTATCCACCGCCATATCCTACCTGCTGGGCCTGCCCATAGGCGTACTGCTGACCACCTCCGCCCCCGACGGCATAAGCCCACGGCCTGTGCTGTACAGGACGCTGGACGTGGTGGTGAACATACTCCGCTCGGTGCCCTTTCTGATACTCATGGTGTGCGTGCAGGGACTCACCCGCTTCCTCGTGGGTACCACCATAGGCTCCACCGCGGTAATCCCTCCGCTGGTAATAGCGGCAGCGCCCTATGTGGGCCGCATGGTGGAAGGCTCCCTTAAGGAGGTGGACCACGGCGTGATAGAGGCGGCCCAGAGCATGGGCGCCACCGCCTTCCAGATAATCACCCGGGTGCTGCTGCCCGAGAGCACCCCTTCACTCCTCAACGGCGCGGCAATAGTTACCACCACCATACTTTCCTACTCCGCCATGGCGGGTGCGCTGGGGGGCGGCGGGCTGGGTGCCATAGCAATCAACTACGGTTACCACCGCTTCCAGCCTGATATGATGTGGATCGCCGTAGTGCTGCTGGTGCTGCTGGTGCAGCTCATTCAGGCAGTGGGCGACAGGCTGGTAGTGAAGTCGGATAAGAGAAGAAGATAGCCAACTAAGCTTAACGGCTTAAAATATTAAATTATTAAACTGCTTTAGGAGGAACAACAATGAAAAAACTGATCGCAATCGTACTGACCCTTGTACTGGCGCTGTCCTTCGCGGCCTGCGCCCAGCCTGAGGCGGCCCCTGCCGAGACCGCAGCCCCCGAAACCACCGAGAGCGCCGCTCCCGCCGAGCTTGTAAAGGTCAAGGTAGGCGCTTCCGTCACCCCCCATGCGGAGATACTCAATGCCGTAAAGGATGAGCTCAAGGCGGCGGGCTTTGACCTTGAGGTGGTAGAGTTCACCGATTACGTGCTGCCCAACACCGCCCTCGAGCAGGGTGATCTGGACGCCAATTACTTCCAGCATACCCCTTACCTGGATAACTTTAACGAGGAAAACGGCACCCATCTGGTATCTGTGGGCAAAATACACTATGAGCCCTTCGGCATCTACGCAGGCAAGACCACGGACCTTTCCGCTATCCCCGACGGCGGCTCCATCGCCATACCCAACGACGGCACAAACGAAGCCCGCGCGCTGCTGCTCCTGGAGGCTCAGGGCCTCATCAAGCTGAAGGAGGGCATCACCTTTACCGCTACCGTGCTGGATATAGCCGAGAACCCCAAGAATCTGGACATCAAGGAGATTGAGGCAGCCCAGCTGGCCCGCTCCCTTCAGGACGTGGACGCGGCCGTCATCAATGGCAACTACGCCATTCAGGCAGGCCTCAAGGTGAAGGACGCCCTTGCCATAGAGGATAAGGACTCCATCGCCGCCGATACCTACGCCAACGTTCTGGTAGTAAAGGAAGGCCATGAGAACGACGACGCCACAAAGGCGCTGCTTGCCGCCCTCCAGAGCGACACCGCCAAGAAGTTCATGGAGGAAAAGTACGAGGGCGCTGTCATAGCCGCCTTCTAAGGCATACAGCCATATAAATTTATTGGAGCCCCGGCAAGGGCTCTTTTTTTGGTTATAATAAACGATAATATATTATTTAAGGTGTTATTTTTAATGACGCAGGAATTGCACCGGTACCGTATAAAAAATGGCGGTGCGGTGGCAAAAGCGGCGCAAATAGGGCATAAAGGCCGAAGGATTTACTGTTAAGATAATAAAGAAACAAGATTGACAAAATCTATACAAAAGTTTATTATTTTAATGCGGGAATAAATGCATAAAATAAGTAAGGGAGAAGGAAAAGAATGGATAATCTGCTGCATTTTGTTCAGACGGTGAACAGCTATCTTTCGGACTATGTTCTGGTGATACTTCTTATCGGCGTAGGCCTCTGGTATTCCATAAAGACCAACTTCGTGCAGGTGCGCTGCTTCGGCGAGGGCATGAAGAAGGTATTCGGCAACCTCAAGCTCAACGGCGAAAAGCATGAGAGCGGCATGAGCTCCTTCCAGGCCCTCGCCACGGCTATCGCCGCCCAGGTCGGCACGGGCAACATCGTGGGCGCCTCCGGCGCGATACTCACCGGCGGCCCCGGCGCGATATTCTGGATGTGGGTAATAGCCTTCTTCGGCATGGCGACGATATACGCGGAAGCCGTGCTGGCGCAAAAGACCCGCATAAAGGGCGAGGACGGCCAGATAAAGGGCGGCCCCGTCTACTACATAACCACGGCCTTTAAGGGCGGCTTCGGCAAGTTCCTCGCTGGCTTCTTCGCCATAGCCATAATACTTGCGCTGGGCTTCTTCGGCTGCATGGTGCAGTCCAACTCCATAGGCTCCACCTGCTCCACCGCCTTCGGCATACCCAGCTGGGTAATGGGCGCCGTGCTGGTGGCTATCTGCGGTTTCATATTCCTCGGCGGTGTGCAGCGCCTTGCTTCCGTCACCGAGAAGATAGTGCCCATAATGGCGGCCATATTCCTCTTAGGCGGCCTTGCGATACTCATAGCGCGCATCAAGTACGTCCCCGCCACCTTCGGCATGATATTCAAGTATGCCTTTAAGCCCCAGGCCATAATCGGCGGCGGCTTCGGCGCGGCGCTGAAGATCGCCCTCAGCCAGGGCGCAAAGCGCGGCCTGTTCTCCAATGAAGCCGGTATGGGATCCACCCCCCACGCACACGCCCTCGCCAACGTCGCTGAGCCCCACGATCAGGGCTGCGTAGCCATGATAGGCGTGTTCATCGATACCTTCGTGGTGCTGACCCTCAACTCCCTGGTGATAATCTCCACCATGTACACCCCCGACGGCGTGCTGGCTAACGGCTATATGGGCGCTGTTGTGGATACCATAGGCAAGGCAAATCTGGCCCAGACCGCCTTCGGCACCGTGTTCGGCGCCGGCTTCGGCAATATGTTCGTGGCTATCTGCCTGTTCTTCTTCGCCTTCTCCACCATACTGGGCTGGAACCTCTTCGGCAAGATCAATATGCAGTACCTCTTCGGCGATAAGTCCTATAAGATCTACACCGTGATAGCGCTGGTGTTCATCTTCCTCGGCACCCTCGCCTCCAACGACCTGGTCTGGGAGCTTTCCGACATGTTCAATCAGCTCATGGTCATCCCCAACGTCATAGCCCTCTTCGCCCTCACAAAGATGGTCCAGGGCTGCACCAAGGGATTAAAGGCGGATAGGTAAAAGCGGATAAGAAAAATAGAAAGAGCCCCAAAGGGGGCTCTTTCAGTTTATAGAAAAAGCTCGGCTCTAACCGGACCTTTTTCGGCAGACAGAGCCTTTTTGTAAAAGCTAATTCTAATTTGAATGTAATTCTAACAGGGAATTTGAAGGAAAGTCAGGCGATGCCAGAACAGCCCTGCATACATCAAGAAACTGCAGACAGAGAGGAGTAAAAAAGCTATTTTTCATCCAAGTCATATTAAAGAAGGATCTAGATAAAAAATTTCTAACGTATATTTGACTGAGGTGACCGCTGTCTAAATCATCTTGCACAGCAAAACGGTAAGTGAAAGAGATGCCGATATTTTCCATAACTAATTTTTTGACAGCGTTGATGGTCCCGACTTCAACATAGGAGCTGAAATTCGTTATATCCTGATTGTGGTCATGCAGGATTTTCATGAGGTTCCGCTTTGAATAAGTGTCGTTTTCGCGAAAAATCAGCCGCAAATCAGTCAGGTCGCAAAAATCTACTGTCCTTTGTGCAAGGGGGCATTTCGGGGAACAGATGCATATAGTTTCCCCTTCAAAAAGCTCCTTCCTTTCATACGTTTCCTGAGGGCAATGAATATCGGTAATACAAAATTGGATGCGCCCGTTTTTTAACTGTTCCAAAAGAGCATCAGCCTCATCCAGGTACATACTGACTTTTTTATTAGGGTATCTTCTGAGATATTCAGCAACCATGAGAGGAACAAGCGATTCACCGGTGGTCACAATAGTACCGATCTTGATCTCATCAGGCTCCTCAGGAGGTGCTTTAAGGCGCTGGGCAATTTGGACGGAATCAGCCTGGACGGTTTGGGCAAAGGCCCGTAAAAGCTTTCCGTTCTCAGTCAAATGCAGCCCGCGTTTTTCATCGTAATAAAACAGCTTCGTAGAATAGTGGTTTTCCAGATATTTGATATGCTGGGTGACCGCAGGCTGGGTGATATTCAGGACGCTTGCAGCCCGGGTATAGTTTCTTGTTTCGCAAAGAACGAGGAAGGTATCTAGCTTTAAATCTAACATGGCGGATTCCTTTCTGAATATCCTGATGAATTAGCATATAATTTCAAGCTATAAATCTATAAAATAATATAATTTCATTTTACTATTTATCGGTGATAAAATCAAATTGTACACAGCAAATGGCAAAAAAAACTCAAAAACAACAAAATAATGGAAAGAAGGAAAACGTATGAAAATTGGAGCAGTAACAATTGGACAGTCACCAAGAGTCGATGTAACCCCTGATATCATGCCCATTTTCGGCGAACAGGTAGAGCTGATCCAAGCAGGTGCGCTGGATGGGCTTAGCAGGGAGGAAATCGAAAGAATGGCACCGAAGGAAGACGACTATGTTCTGGTGTCGAGGTTGAACGATGGGAGCTTTGCGAAGTTCGGTGAAAGCTTTATCCTGGAAAGAATGCAGCAATGTATTCACAGGTTAGAGGAGCAAGGAGCATTTCTTATCATGATTTTCTGTGCGGGGAGTTTTCCTGATGTTTTCCAGTCAAAGGTACCGCTTGTTTATCCCGCAAAGATCTTGAACGGATTGGCAAAAGCCCTGAGCAAGAATTCAAATATTATTGTGATTACGCCGGATGAACAGCAGATACAGCAGGCATATGATCAGTGGGGCCCCATCGTGAAGAAGGTAACGCCTATTCCGGCGAATCCTTATGGAGACATAGAAGAAGTTTATAACGCCGCCAGAAAGGCAAAAGACATTGAGGCGGATTTGATCGTTATGGATTGTATCGGATTTACCAGAGAAGCAAAGAATATAGTTGCGTCCATTTCAAAAAAACCGGTGTTGCTTTGCCGGACAACAATGGCTCGCGTAGTGACCGAATTGCTGGATGGTCAAAATATCTAAGTAAAACACACACAATCTAAATTCATCGCGCCATAACATAATTTTATTTTTAAAAAAGCTACATTATTTATTATTAAAACAAATGAAAAATTAAACCAAAATGATTTTATTTAAATAAAGGAGGAAGAAAACAATGGAATACCCAATTGGCGTTGAAATGGCACCGGATTACTTATCTTACGAGGTGAGCAAAGCAGCGTATAAACTCGTAAAAGAGGTCATGCTTGTGAAGCCGGGTGAGAATGTGGTTGTGACCGGAGACACCTCCACCGACAAGCGAGTACTCGATGCAATTATGAACGCAGCTTATATTGTAGGAGCAAATCCGGTTCTGGTATATGTCCCCACCAATGAAAAGGCTTATGCAGAACCCGTTGCCCCGCTCGGAAATGCTGTAGCAGTAGCGGATGTGTGGATAGAGCTGTCCTATTCTTCCATTATGCTGTGTGAATCATGGAGAAAGGCGATCGAATTTGGCTGCCGTTATATCAACCTGACCGGAATGGATGTAACGATGATAGTAAAATGCATCGGCAGGGTAGATGTTGCCTGTGTAGTAGAACTTGGAGAGGCCCTCAAGGCGAAGATGGAAGCCGCAAACGACATTGTTATCAAAGATAAAAACGGCACGTATCTGACGGCAAGAAATGAAGGAAGGCCGGTCAGGCATTCCGGCCAGTTGGCTACCTTTAAGGGCTATCCTTTTATGATGTGCGGGCAGATAAGCTGGTGCCCGATTGAAGAGACTATAAACGGAAAGCTTGTGTTTGACGCAGCGATATTCCCGCCGACAGACATGGGAATTCTTTCCGGAAATGTAGAGCTGACTCTTGAGAACGGAATAGTTACGAAGATAGAAGGCGGTAAGGATGCAGAGCGTTTCCGCACATGGCTGCAATCCTTCAACGACCCGAATATGTTCCGCCTTGCACACTACTCCTTAGGATTTAATCCTGGGGTGAAAGAAGCAACAGGACGTATTGTAGAAGATGAAAGAATCTTTGGCTGCATGGAATTCGGTATCGGAAGCCAGGGCAAGATGATTCGTGGAAGCTATTGGACCGCGGCATCTCACACAGACGGAGTCGTTTCCAAGCCCTCCATCATCTTAGACGGTGTTGCCATAGAGGAAAACGGAAAGTATACAGATCCGGATCTTGTTGCAATTTGCAAAAAAATGGGTGCAGCAGGATATTAAACAAGGCGCAATAAAATGTTAGAATGAGGCGCCCGGATCAAGGGAGCATCCAGGCGCCCCTCTTCATAGACAAGCAATTCTCAGATAAGAAATAAATGGAGAAAAAGTAAATGAAAGAAAATCAAAACACAAAACGTCAATCAACATTTGAAAAAATCCGTTTTTCTGAACCAATGACTATTGTTATTGGGACGATTCTTTCAGTGCTGTCGGCTATTATATGTATGCAAATCATGGGAAAGGTAGGCGTTTCCGCAAATACGTCAATAATAGGCGCGGTATTTGCCATGCTTGTTGCTAAGATTCCCATGACGGTCTTTGGAAGATTTAAAAGCTTGGAGAGGCAAAACTACATCCAGACCATAGTATCGGGAGCCGGATTCTCTGCGGCAAACTGCGCGTTTGTGGCGGTGGCGATCTTGTTCGTAATGGGCGAGACTAAGGCAATACTGCCAATGGCTATCGGCTGTATTTTCGGAACGGTATTTTCGGTTTATACTGTAGGTGCATTGTTCGATTCCCCCTTGTTCCCGGCAAAAGAAGCCTGGGCGCCGGGCGTAGCTACGGCGGAAGTGCTGGAGGCCGGAGATGAAGGCGGAGAAAAGGCCAAGCGCGTAATTCAGGGTATCATCGTTGGAATTGTAGGTAGTATCTTTAAATTGCCTGTCGGCGCTGTGGGTATAGTATTTATAGCAAATATCGTATCTATGGTGGCTTTAGGTATTGGCCTTTTGATTCGCGGATATTGTGCGCCGCTGACCGGATTTGATCTTGCGAGTACAAATATTCCACAGGGCTTTATGGTAGGCGCCGGATTGATTGCGTTGGTGCAGTCCGTCGTTTCGATTTATCAGAGCTCGTCAAAAAACAAGAAATCCGTAAATAAAGAAGAGGAAAGTTTTACCGCTTCAGCATCTCAGACAAGGAAGACGTTGGTTGTAGCACTGCTCACACACTTGGCGGGCGGAGTGTTCGTAGGTATAATTTGCGGTGCGTTTACAGGAATGCCTCTGCCGAAGATGATTCTTTGGGTCGTTTGGACAGCAGTTGCTTCCGTTGCGTCCATGGTTATCATTGGAAAAGCCGCCATGTATTCCGGATGGTTCCCGGGATTTGCGGTTACGACAATATTTATGACGATAGGCGTTATCATGGGGTTCCCGCCAATCGCAGTGGCTGTACTGACAGGATATATCAGTTCTGTAGGACCTTGCTTTGCTGACATGGGATATGACCTGAAAACAGGATGGGTTATCCGTGGCAAAGGCGAGAATACAGAGCATGAGGTATACGGAAGAAAGCAGCAGGTACTCATTGAAATGCTGGGAGCGGTTATCGGAATCATAGTTGTCATTTTATTTGCTGATATGACGCTGAACGATGGATTGATTCCCGCAACAAGCACCGTGTTTGCTACGACAGCACAGATGGGAAGCAACGTTGCACTTTTAAAGGAGCTTGCAATATGGGCTATTCCGGGCGCAATTATTCAGGCGATTGGAAGAAAGTACATGTTCGGCGTGCTTCTGGCCACGGGACTTTTGATAAATAATCCGATTTATGGAATTGGCGTTATAATAGCCGTTATCATGCGCATAATTATCGGCGATGAATTCATGGATTGCCGTGATGCCGGCCTGATTGCAGGAGACGGATTGTTCAGCTTCTTCTCAAGTCTCATTAAAATGCTTGGTTAGCGGCATATTTTCAAAATGGAAAGTGTCTTGTGATGATATAAGTATTGGAGGACGGTAAGGCGATATGTCGGATGTGAACAGCGTAATTACATACTTAAAAAAGGTTTGCTCTATCCCGAGGGCTTCCGGAGATGAGAGAAGGATAAGTAACTATATTGCAGATTTTGCAAGAGAGCGAGGGCTCGAGGTTCTACAGGATGAGTATTATAACCTAATCATCAAAAAGCCGGCCACTGTAGAAAATGCTGGCGGGCCGCTGATCCTTCAGGGACATCTGGACATGGTATATGTAAAGGAAAATGACAGCGAGCACAAATATGAGGAGGGAATCGAAGTAAAAGAGGATGAACAATTCTATTTTGCAGATGGAACCTCTCTCGGCTCGGATAATGGGGTTGCGCTCGCTTACTGTCTGGCCCTGCTGGACAGTAAGGATATTGAACATCCCGATCTGGAGATTGTCCTTACAGTCAAAGAAGAGGTTGGATTGGTTGGTGCTAATGTAATTGATATTACATCGCTGAAGGGAAAAAGATTCATCAATCTTGACTCTGAGGAGGAAGGGGCCTTCTATTCAAGCTGTGCAGGTGGCTTGCGTTGCAGAATGATCTGGAACATCGAATGGGAACAGCTTCCTTATGAGACTATTCCGGTAAAGGTAAGCTTAAACGGCCTTGCCGGAGGGCATTCAGGCATCAACATAGGTATGGGGCTTGGCAATGCCATTGTGCTTATGGGACGGCTCTTATATGCCTTAAAGGACATACCGGTTCGGATTAATGAGCTGGATATGCCGGGAAAGGCTAATGCAATAGCCAATAGCGGCAGAGTTTGTTTCTACGTAAAGAAAAATGACTTGGGCAAGCTAAGGGAAAAGCTAACCGAGATTGAAAGAACTTTTCAGGAGGAACTTCAATATACGGACTCTGTTTCCTTCCTTATAGAAGAGGGAGAAGCAGTAAAAGAAGCAAGTGTATATACGGAAAGGTACCAGAAGGAAATTTGTCACAGCCTGATGCTGTTACCTTATGGTGTAACGGGATATTCCTTTGCAATCCAAGGATTGATTGAGACTTCCATGAATTTGGGTTCACTTACATGTGAAGATGGTAAAATGACATTGCTGATGTCTATGAGAAGCTCTGTGGCGTCTCAAAAATATATGCTGCGGGATAAAATCCAGATTATTGCTGACGCGAATTGTGATGCCTGTATTTTCGAAAGTGATTATCCGGGATGGCAGTATAGAAGAGAATCTCCACTGCGCGAGATGGCCATAGCACTCTATGAAGAAATGTTTGGGAAAAAGGCAAAAGTGGCAGCAATCCATGCAGGCCTTGAATGTGGCTATTGGGATAACAAGAAGCCCGGAATGGACATTATTTCAATAGGTCCAGATTTGTTTGATGTACATTCTACCAAGGAAAAGGTGTCCAAGGAATCTATTGCACGCACATGGGATTATCTAAAAGTGCTTATTGGGAAATTAGCTCATGCCTAATTGCCTGAAGAGCAGCAAGCAACACAGCAGCCCCATATAAAATTATTAGAGTCCAGAAGATGATATGCACCCCTAAAGCCAGATACTATAGGAGGTGCATATTTTAATGGGAAAAAAGGGCAAAAAATACTAGCAAGAATTAAATCTGATGAAAGAAAGACGGGGAAGATCAAGATCGGCAACCGACATTAAAAAGGGCAGGCTACCGAAGGCCGAAGATTGATAAAAAAGCTGGGGAAGACCTTACAGTGGAAAACCGACGGTTAAGGATGGAAACAGAGTGCTTACACTAACTCAAGCCTTCCGAGAAGGCCTGGGTGAGGAGCTGCACAGTGTTATCTCCGAGGGCAGCCAAAGCTCAAAGCCGGGGTGGAAGTAATAGCTCGCGGTGCAGGAAAGCTCGCCCTCGCTGCCGCTCCATTTCCATTGTGAGGTATCCTCCGGCGGTTCGGTGAAATATTCGGCGCAGTCCTTTTGCAGCCTTTCCACCGCCTCCGGCGCTTCAAGGGCTATGCCCGCCAGCCTCCAGAAAAGCGGGTAGTCGTCTGAAACAAAGGCGCTCAGCTGCTCCTCGTCCCCCGGCTTCTGATTATAGCCGAAGCTGATGCCGCACTGCCGCTCCACGCCGCCAAAAAGCAGCATATTGACCATTACGACCGTATTGCAGCCGTCTTTCGTGAGCCGCATTATGGCGATGTCGTCCGGCACCTTGTCGGTGGTCATGCGGGCGTCCTCCGCCTTGTAGCCGTCAAGCCCGGCCTCATCCAGCGCCCATTCCATCTCCCGCACGTCCTCCGGCGGGAAGGTATAGTCCCCGGGGTCGAGCTTTTCGGTGCCTTTGCAGGCGGTGAGCAGGAGCAGGGGAAGGATAAGGACTGTTATCAGGCGCTTCATACTTTACTCTCATTTATTTATTTTATTATTTTTGCGGCCTTCAGCACCATGCATGCCAGCAGCAGGAAGCCCAGATAGCCTATGAGTACGTAAACTATGTTCATAAGGCGGTTGAAGGGCAGCAGCAGGCTTGCCGCTATGCCTGCGGCGGCCAGTATCACGGCTATGCGCTTGAAGCGCAGGGAGCCCTCCTCAGCAAGGCGGAAGGCGGTCTGCCAGAGCAGCGGCACGGAAGCTGTGTATATGCCGGTGACGATTATTGCGGAGAACACCCCGCTCATGGCCGGGCTTATGCGGCCTGCAAGTATGAGCATGGGTATCTGGGTGCCCGCCAGGTCGTCGATATAGAGCATTATGGCGAAGTATATCAGGAGCATTCCTATATAGAAGGCGATAACGCCGCCAGCCGCACCGGCGGAAGCGCTCCTGATGCTGCTTGCGCTCTTGCCGATGGAGGTAAGATAGCTGGCCAGCCATACCACGCTTATGCCCACGTAGCTTATGGACGCCAACACCCAGCTGCCGGAGGCCCGAAGAAGCTGCATATCGGGTATTTTGGCGATAGTGCCGGCGGCAGCGCCGAGGTCGGAGCGACATATGGTGATGGCGCCCATGAGTATGACCATGACTATCATAACAGGCCCTATGCGGCCCAGTATGCTCACCAGATTGTTGAGCCCCAGCATGACGGTTGCGCAGGCCAGCACGCCCACGGCTATTGCGCCGGCTATGCGGGATATGCCGAAGTGCTGCTCCACGGCTGCGCCGGCGGCCGCCACCATCACTATAAAGCAGAGGTATATGGATACCGAGGTGAAGTAGTGGTAGGCCTTGCCGAGCTTTTTGCCGCAGTAGTATATGTATACGTCCTCAGGCTTTTGGAACCTTTCCCTGTGACCGGCCCTGGTGAAGGACACCGCGGCGAATATTAGCAGCCCCATGCACAGGAGTATGCTGAACAGGCCCGCTATGCCGTAGCAGGCGAAGTATTGAAGTATCTCCTGACCTGTGGAAAAACCGGAGCCCATCATGTAAGCCACATATGCCCCGGTGATGCCTATGACGGTCTTGATATCGAGTTTTTCCGAGCGCATATTCGCACCTCTTTTGCGTAAAAGGATGAAATATAGAAAAATGATTCAGTTTTGCGCAATTATTAAAATAGCAAATAAAGAAGCAAATAGCAATACCGATTTTGCTGGACAACCGCACCCTTTTCCTATAGACTCTTATATGGCCCTGGCCGTAAAGAAAGCGTAAATATTAAAATTTACATATAAGGAGAACCAAAATGCGTATAACTACACCGGAAAACGACATTCAGAAGGTACTGTTCACACAGGAGCAGATAAATGCCCGTGTTAAGGAGATGGGCGCGGCTCTTGCAGAGGAGTACCGGGGCAAGCAGCCTCTTATGGTGTGCATACTCAAGGGTGCGTCGGTATTCTATACCGATCTTTGCAGGGCAATGGACTGCGGGGTGTTTATGGACTTCATAGCGGTGTCCAGCTACGGCGTAAGCTCTAAGTCCACAGGCGTTGTGCGGATAATCAAGGATCTGGATTCCAACATAACCGGCCGCCACGTGGTGATCGTGGAAGACATAATAGACAGCGGCCTTACACTCCAGTACCTGAAGGAGCTGTTCGCCTCAAGAAAGCCCGCTTCCATGAAGACGGTATGCCTTCTTGATAAGCCCTGCCATGGGGGCGGGATAGGCGCGGACGCGGTGGGCTTTGACATACCTGACGAGTTCGTGGTGGGATACGGCCTGGACTATGCGGGCCATTACCGCAACCTGCCCTACATCGGCGTGCTCAAGCGGGAGGTGTATGAGTAGGGGGGGATATAGACATTTTGCTTCGTATCCGATAAAATAATATCAGGCAGCAATGATGCTATTCATATTATTCAGGAGATCGGTGCTATGGATGCGACAAAGGGGAATATTTACGAGATACTCAACGGGAACAGGCAGTTTCTGATCCCCGTTTATCAGCGCTGCTACAGCTGGGACATTGAACAATGCGAGCGCCTTTGGAACGACATAGTAGAAATGCAGAAAAGAAAAAGGGACGGTCATTTTGTCGGCTCCATCGTAAACATTGCGGAAAAGGCCATGCCTACCGGAATTCAGAAATACATGATAATCGACGGGCAGCAGCGTATGACTACCCTTACGCTGCTGTTTATAGCATTGAGAGAATATGCAATACAAAATCCGGGGGATACGACGATTAACGCCCGGCGTATTGACAATATGCTATTAAAGAACGAGTATGAAAGCGGCGACGACAGATATAAGCTCCTTCTTACCGAAACAGATCGGGAAATCCTCATCGCCTTGGTTGAAGGAAAGCCCATAGCGGAGAATACAAAATCAAGGCTGCTCGATAATTACAGTTTTTTTGCGGGGAAAATAGCGGACATGGAGCTCCTTCCGGCAGAGATTTATGAATCCGTAGGCAAGCTTCAAATCGTAAACATTACACTTGACAGAACGCTTGACGATGCGCAGGCAATATTCGAGAGCCTGAATTCAACGGGAAAAGCTCTTTCGGAGTCCGACCTGATACGCAACTACGTTTTAATGGGCCTGGAGCCGAAGGAGCAGGCATATATCTATGAGCATCTATGGCGGCCGATGGAGAAGCTGTTTATGTATGAAACGCAGGACTCCGTTATGGACAGATTCTTCCGCGATTACCTGACGATGAAGCTTGCATACATACCCAAGCAGGGAAGGGTTTATGAGGAATTCAAGCTATACCACCTTAACTGTGAGTTTGAAACGATACGCGAGCTGTGCCAGGATCTTCTTACTTACGCTAAGTACTATACGGATATTGTTTTCAAGCGCAGCAATAATCCCGCGTTTAAGCTTCTGTATGAGGATATTATAGACCTGCGGATGGAGGTTTCGTATCCGTTCCTGCTCAGAGTGCATAACGACTTTGCAAAGCATATTATTTCAGAGGAAGAATTCATCGAGATAATGCGCCTGTGCATAAGCTATGTCCTGAGAAGAAGCATCTGCGATATGCCGACGAATTCTCTCAATAAAACCTTTGCAACGCTTAAAAATGAAATACGCACAGAAGATTACCTGAATTCGATAAAGGCGTTTTTCATATTGTGCGAAGGGTATAAGGATTTCCCGAATGACGATAAATTCACCGCTGCTTTTGCAGCGAAGGATATTTATAATATGCGTTCCCGCAACTTCATTCTCAGCCATTTGGAAAACTATGGAAACAAGGCTCCTATACAAATAAAAAATTATACTATTGAACACATTATGCCCCAGAACGGCAATTTAAGCGTAAGCTGGCAAAAAATGCTTGGGCCGCAGTGGAAAGAAGTACAGAGAAGATATCTGCATACAATAGGGAATCTGACTCTTACGGCTTATAACTCTGAAATGAGCGATAATCCATTTATGACCAAGATGAATATGGAAGGCGGCTTTAAAGAAAGTGCGCTCAAGCTGAACGGATTTGTAGTAAAGCAGACGGAGTGGAATGAAGGCACTATAAAAGAGCGGGCTGACCAGCTTGCGAAAAAGGCACGGGAAATATGGGCGTTCCCGACCATGACGAAGGCCGAGCTTGCTCCCTATTGTGCGGAAAATAAGCCAACGGAAAGATACAGCTTGGATACATATGCCCCCAACGAATTTACAAGAGCTTTGTTTGAAGCTCTTGACCGCCGCATCCTGAACCTGTCACCCGACGTCAAGCGCGAATTCAAGAAGCTGTATGTTGCCTATAAGCTCGACACCAATTTTGCCGATATAATTTTTAAGAAGCAGAGATTGCGGATTTCTGTGAATATGAAGTTTGCAGAAGTCATCGATCCAAAGGGCATCTGCCGTGATGTTACCGGTCTGGGGCGCTGGGGTAACGGCGATGTGGAGCTTTCAATGGAACACATATCTGATACGGATCAAGTCATGGAGATAATCGAGCAGTCGTTTAAGCTTCAGGCGGATAGCGATTAAGTGTTCTCTTCATCATAACAACAAAAGACCCCCGCAAGGGAGGTCTTTTGTTGTTGGCGGAGCAGGTGAGATTCGTCCGGCGGCACTGGGGCAGTGCCGCCGCCAGCTCGGGGAACTGAAAAGCCATCCACCGGATGCCTTTTCCCCCTCACGGGGACGTTCCCTTCGAATCTCACTATTACAACTGCAAAAAAGCAACCACCCGAATGGGTGGTTGCTTTTTTGGCGGAGCAGGTGAGATTCGAACTCACGGACGGCTTTCGACCGTCACACGATTTCCAGTCGTGCCCGTTATGACCACTTCGATACTGCTCCACGATCAGTGCGGACGAGCCTACGTCGCCGCACTTGATTATGATACAATACTTTTCGTATAATTGCAAGAGGGTTATGGTAATTTTCTGCCGTGCAAGCTATTCCTTTATGGATTCCAGCCGCTCCCGGAAGCACCTGGCAACTATCTCATACCCTTTTTCGGTGGGGTGCAGGCCGTCGCCGGATATGAGCTGGCTAAAAGGGCTGCCTATGCACTCGAGAAATGCGGAGCGCACGTCAACAAAGGGCAGCTCCTCCGACCGGGCCAGCTTTGATATGGCGACGGAATACAGCTCCTGATAGCGGTATATGGAAAGAGGCGATCCGAGAAACTTCAACAGGCTGCACCTGTCAACACCTTTGGATATTATGTATTCATAGTACTTATCGGAATCCACCGGCGGCAGCGACATTAGTACCGGTGTTATGCCTGCGCCCCGCAGCAGTCCTATGCATTCCCGCATGGTGGCTTCAAAATCGGCAAGGGCTGTGACGGGCTGATGGGGGTAGTCCGGATCCCGGCCTATGGCCGGCCAGTCGAAATTGCAGTCGTTGCCGCCGTATTCCACCAGGGCGTAATCCGGCTTTTCCCCGGCAGCGATGGCCTTTTTAATGAGCCCCAGCCCGCGTTCCGCGGTGTAGCCGAAGCGGGAGCGGTTATCAAGAGCTATGTCCAGCCCCTCCATCTGGGGCAGAAAAACCTCGGTATAGCAGGAGCGGTACCTTCCGCCCTCATACACCGTGCCCTTCATTATAGAATCCCCGAATATTATGGCGGTCTTTTCCGGCATGTGAACCTCCCATATGAAGTATGAAACGCAAAAATCATACAATAATTTTAAGTATATTATAATGGGGCAAGGTTAAAGGGCGGTTAAAGGAATGTGAATTAAAAGGAAACACCGCCCCGGGCAGCGGGACGGTGTTTTATTTGCATGCTGCAAAAATCAGTCGTCTCAGGTATCGCACTCCTCGTCGGGATCCGGCGTGACCGCGGGGCGCAGTATGACCTGGGATTCGTCCTTGGGCTTGGCTACGACCACACAGCGCTGGTTGCGTGTGCCCAGGCCGCTGTTCCAGCTTTCGCCGTAGCAGGTGATCAGCGTCATGCGGGAATCGCCGGTGTCGTAGGCCATCACGGTCTCCGGTACGTCGTCTATGCCGTAAATGTCAACGTTGGTAACGGTGAAGGTCATGGTGCTGCCGTCGTCGTACTCGACTACTATTTCCTCTCCCTCTTCCATCTTGGGGAGTACGGAGAAAACGCCCGCTACCTTTTTCCATGACACATGGCCGTTGAATAAGGCGTTGCCGTACTCTCCGGGGGAGGCGCTGGCATCCAGCCATGCGGCTACCTTCTCGGAATCCACCGTACCCATGGTGTACACCGTGCTGCCGTCCTCGGCCTTGACCTCATTGCCCTTGCTGTCGGTATAGGGAACTATACCCACGGACTCTACGGGGAAGCTTATCTCCCTGCCGGTAAAGTACATCATCACGGGTATTTTTTTGACGTAGGGGGTGGGCTCGGGCGTGGCCTCTGCCGCCTCGGGGGTCTCTGTAACGGCGGGGGTGGGGGGCGCCTCGTACTTGCCGGGCAGGTATACGTACTGGCGCAGCACTATTATGGCCGCAAACAATACCAGAGCGATGCTTATGCAGGTCAGTATGGTGTTGCGGAGGCTCCTTTTGTTTTTGCCCTCTTCGGGCCCGGCAGTGTTGGCTTCCGGCGGGGCTGCCTCGCCCTCCGCCGGCTGCGCTGCTTTTATATTTTTTTCCTCCGGAGTGCTTTCCGGGGTGCTGTTCTTATTTTCGTCCATAGCGTTCTCCAATGCTTTCAGTTTTATTTATTGGTTTATTATATCATCGGGGTTATGGCCGTACAAGGCGGGATTTGTGAATAATATCGGCAAAAATGGGGCTTTATGCCACCCTATATGTTGTATATCAAAAGGATACCTGACCCAATTTTATCAATCGTTAACAAATTCTTAAAGATAAACATAACATTTTTTCTTTATTCTTGGCTATAATACAGATACACACAGGGCGAGCGAAAAGAGCATCGCCGGATATTCTATCGGGAGGTATGAATAAAAAATGAAAAGAAAAGTTTCAAAGGTCCTTTCGGTCCTGCTGATAGCGGCGCTCATGCTTAGCTTTACCGCGGTCGCCTCCGCCGAGACCAGAATGTACGCCACCAGTGCGGTGAATGTCCGCAGCGGCCCTGGCACCAGCTATTACATCATAGGCTCCCTGGAGCAGAACGAGATGGTAACAGCTACCGGCCGCGCATATAACGGCTGGTATGAGATAGCGTGGGGCAGCTACGGCTACGGCTATGTGGCGGGAAATTATCTCTCCTATTCCAGATATGAGCCCGGCTACAACACCGGCTGCTATCCCAGCAGGCGCGGCGTTACCCTTAAGGTATGCCAGGACTGCGGCGACATCTACTATGCCACTACTGCGCTGAACGTCCGTCAGGGCCCCAGCACCAAGTATTCCATCGTGGGCTCCCTGAACAGGGGCCAGCAGTGTACCGCCATCGGCAAGTCCGGCAACTGGTATAAGCTGCTCACCGCCGACGGTTCCACCGCCTATGCCAGCGCTAAATACCTCAAGCTCTACGCAAGGCAGAACGGCAGCACCCCCAGCACCCCCAGTACTCCCAGCACCCCCAGCTATCCCAGCGGCAACTACGGTACCTATTATGCCACCACCGGCCTGAACGTCCGTCAGGGCCCCGGCACCAACTACCGCGTGGTATACACCCTTGACAGGGGCGAGTCCGTGACCTTTACCGGACAGACCTACGGCAAGTGGATATCCGTAAAGACCCGCACCGGAGTACAGGGCTATTGCAGCAGCCTGTATCTCACCCAGAAGGGCAGCTACAATCCCGGCGGCAGCACCGGCGCCAGGTATTACTGCGGCAGGTGCGGCAAGGCCATAACCTATGGCAACGCCTACTGCTCCAACTGCGGCGCGAGGATCGACTACAGCGGCAGCGGCTGCTACAACCCCTGCTACGATGTGAGCCCGGGCTACACCTATGCCACCAACTACAAAACTCCCCTGTACGCTTCCGCCTCTGCCTCCAGCGCGGAGATCGCCTCTCTGGGCAGCGGCGTAAGGGTGGTTGTAAGCTCCGTGACCATGAATGGCAGCTGGGCGCAGGTATACGTACCTTACCTGCAGGCCTACGGCTATCTGCCCGTTGACGCGATAAAGTGAAGCCAATTCTTATTCGATCAAAAATAAAAAGGGACGGCTGTTGCCGCCCCTTTTGTATGCCTTAAGTTTTATACTAACCTACCTCGCTTCCGCCGGGAATACTGTCCGGCTCCATTACGGTGAGCATGGAGAGGGTCTCGTCCTCGCCATCATCGGTTATGGAGGAAAGTATCATGCCCTGGCTTTCTATGCCGGCTATCTTCCGGGGGGCAAGGTTTGCGGCGATTATTACCGTGCGGCCTATGAGCTTCTCGGGCTCGGAATACCACTTGCGAATGCCGGAAAGTATGGTGCGGGGCCGGGCTTCGCCGCAGTCCAGCGTGAACTGCAGAAGCTTCTTGCTCTTCTCTACGAACTTGCAGTCTATGACCCTGGCGGTCTTCATCTTTACCTTGCAGAAGGTGTCAAAGTCTATCAGCTCCTGAGGCTCCTCGTCCTTGGCCTCCTCGGCCTTGGGCGCGGGGGCTGCGCTGGCGGAGGCTTCGGCGGCGTGGGAGGCTGAGTTCTCCTTTTCCAGCTCCTCAAGCTCCTTCTTAACGTCTATGCGGGGGAACAGGGCCTCTCCCTTGTGTACCCGGGTGCCTGCGGGCAGCTTGCCGAACCCACGGGCTTCGTAGGCGGTGAGCTCGCCGGAAACGCCCAGCTGCTCGAAGAGCCTGGGGGCGGTGTTGGGAAGGTAGGGCTGAAGGAATATGCCCACTATGCGGAGGCTTTCCGCAAGGTTGTACATGACGGTGGCCAGCCTGTCCTTTTTGGCCTCGTCCTTTGCAAGTATCCATGGCGCGGTCACGTCTATGTACTTGTTGCATGCGCCTATGAGGGCCCATATGGATTCCAGCGCCTCGGGGGCCTTGAATTCCGTCATGTACCGCTCCACCTTCTCCGGCAGGCCATCGGCAAGGGCTATTATGGCCTCGTCCTCCTCCGGTACCGGGCAGGTGGGGGCGGGGACAACGCCGCCGAAGTACTTGTCTATCATGCTTACTGTGCGGGAGAGCAGGTTGCCAAGGTCGTTTGCCAGGTCGGAATTTATGCGGTAAATAAGCGCCTCGTTGGAGAATACGCCGTCGCTGCCGAAGGGCACTTCCCGAAGCAGGAAGTAGCGGATAGCGTCCACGCCGTAGCGGTTGCAGAGCTTGACGGGATCCACCACGTTGCCCTTGGACTTGCTCATCTTGCCGCCCTCCAGTATAAGCCAGCCGTGGCCGAATACCTGCTTTGGCAGGGGCTCGCCCAGCGCCATGAGCATGATAGGCCATATTATGGTATGGAACCTTACTATCTCCTTGCCCACAAGGTGAACGTCGGCGGGCCAGTATTTTTTGTACATGCTGTCGTCGTCGGAATAGAAGCCCAGCTTTGTTATGTAATTGGAAAGGGCGTCCAGCCATACGTATACGACGTGCTTCTCGTCGAAGTCCACGGGTATGCCCCAGGTGAAGCTGGTACGGGATACGCAGAGATCCTCAAGGCCGGGCAGCAGGAAGTTGTTCAGCATCTCGTTGGTGCGGGCGGGAGGCTGTATGAAGTCCGGGTGATCCTTTATGTACTGTATGAGGCGGGGGGCATACTTGCTCATCTTGAAGAAGTAGCTCTCCTCCTTGACCTTCTCGACGGGCATGCCGCAGTCCGGGCAGCAGCCGTCCTTCAGCTGGCGCTCCAGCCAGAAGCTCTCGCAGGGGGTGCAATACCAGCCCTCGTAGGCGGACTTGTAAATATCGCCCTGCTCGTACAGCTTGCGGAATATCTTCTGCACGGCCTTTACGTGGTAATCGTCGGTGGTGCGGACGAAGCCGTCGTTGGATATGCACATGAGCTTCCAGAGATCCTGGAAGGAAGCTACTATCTCGTCCACGTACTGCTTGGGGGTAATGCCCTTGGCCTTTGCCTTGCGCTCTATCTTCTGGCCGTGCTCGTCGCTTCCGGTGAGGAAGTATACGTCGTAGCCCGTCATGCGCTTGTAGCGGGCGATGGCGTCTGCGGCTACGGTGGTATAGCTGTGGCCAATGTGCAGCTTGTCGCTGGGGTAGTATATGGGTGTGGTGATGTAGAATGTCTTTTTCTCTGCCATGTATTTTCTCCTTAGTGGATTGCCTGATTTTTTCTTATTTATATTATTGCATAATCTATTATAGTTTATTGACTCAAGCGGGCTTTGTCAATATTTCAGGGCCAAACCGGGACAAAATCATTACCGGCCTTTCCGCTTTTATCTTTGCCCTTAATATGGTAAAATACTATTAAAAATGTACGTTTTCAGAGGAGGCCCCCTGTTATGGATAAAAACCGTTTTTTCAGAGCCATACCCAAGGTGGATACATTGATAGAGCAGTGCGATTCGGCGGGGCTCTTTGACCGCTACGGCCGGGAGATCACCGTTGACTGCATTCGCGAGCGCACCGAGGCCCTCAGGGAGTTCATAGGAAAGTCCGAGGACGAGACGGAGATTATCCGCCGCACGGAAAGCCTCCTGCCCGACATAGCGTCGGCGGCGGAAAAGCTGTTTTCCCCTAACCTTAAGCCCGTCGTCAACGCCACGGGTACTGTGCTGCACACGAACCTTGGGCGCGCCCTCATATCCAGGAAGCACGCGGACCACCTGATGGCGATGGTGTCCGGCTATTCAAACCTGGAATACGACCTTGAGGCCGGGGCGAGGGGGGAGAGGTATTCCCACTTTGAGAAGCTGCTCTGTAAAATAACCGGCGCAGAGGCGGCCATGGCCGTAAACAACAACGCGGCGGCCGTAATGCTCACCCTGTCCGCCCTCTGCCGGGGCGGCGAGGTGCCGGTATCCCGTGGGGAGCTGGTGGAGATAGGCGGAAAGTTCCGGGTGCCAGACGTTATGGCCCAGAGCGGGGCGGTGATGGTAGACCTTGGCACCACCAACAAGACCCACCTTTCCGATTACGAGGATGCAATAAACGAGAACACCGTGGCGCTGCTCAAGGTCCACACCAGCAATTTCCGGGTGGTGGGCTTTACCGAGAGCGTAAGCGTGGCAGAGCTTGTGGAGCTTGGCAATAAGCACGGCCTGCCCGTCATAGAGGACATAGGCAGCGGCGTACTGATAGACCTTTCCAAATACGGCCTCACCTATGAGCCTACTGTGCAGGAATCCATAAGGGCGGGGGCGGCCATAGTCTGCTTTTCGGGGGACAAGCTGCTGGGCGGGCCTCAGGCGGGCATAATAGTGGGCCGCAGGGATTACATCAAAAAGATAAAGAAGCACCCCCTGACCCGGGCGTTTCGGATAGACAAGTTCACGGCAGCCGCATTGGAGCTTACCCTTCAGGAGTACCTGTCGGAGGAAAACGCCATACGGAACATACCCGTGCTGCGCATGCTCACACAGCCGCCCATGGAAATTCGGGAGCGGGCGGAAAAGCTTGCCGCCATGCTGAAAAACGTCAATGCCCGGGTGGAGGTCGTGGATTGCGAATCACAGGTGGGGGGCGGCTCCATGCCCCTGGAGAGGCTCAGGAGCAGCGCCGTTGCCATAAAGCCCAACGGCATGACCACCGCGTCCTTTGAGGAGGCGCTGCGCAGGGCGAAGAAACCCATCATCTGCCGGGTACAGGAGGATCGGGCGCTCATGGATATGCGCACGGTGCAGCCCGGCGAGGCTGAGCTTATCGCAGCGGAAGTTACCGAAATACTGGGGGCAAAGTAAAATATGAAGAATATAATAGTAGGCACCGCCGGCCACATAGACCACGGCAAGACCACCCTCATAAAGGCGCTCACCGGCCGCAACACCGACCGCTGGGAGGAGGAGCAGCGCAGGGGCATCACCATAGACCTGGGCTTTACCTGGTTCGACCTGCCCAGCGGCAACCGGGTTGGCATAATAGACGTGCCGGGCCACGAGAAGTTCGTAAACAACATGGTGGCGGGAGTAGTGGGCATGGACCTGGTCCTGCTGGTCATCGCCGCGGACGAGGGCATAATGCCGCAGACCCGGGAGCACGTGGATATACTTGGCCTGTTGGGAATAGAGAAGTGCATAATCGTCCTTAACAAGTGCGACCTTGTGGATGAGGACTGGCTGGAGATGGTAAAGGAGGACATCCGGGAGGAGCTGAAGGGCAGCTTCTGCGAAAACGCGCCCATGGCAGAGGTATCCAGCGTTACCGGCGCGGGTCTGGACAACCTGGTGAGCCTGATCGAGCACATGGCAGAGGAGGAGGTCACCCCCAAGGACATAGATACCATACCCCGGCTGCCCATAGACCGGGTATTCTCCATATCCGGCTTCGGCACCATAGTCACAGGCACACTTATTTCCGGCCGAATACGCAAGGAGGACCAGCTTGCCATATATCCTGTGGATAAAACCTGCAAGATACGCAGCATACAGGTACACGGCAAGGATGCGGAGGAGTGCTTCGCCGGCCAGCGGGTAGCCATAAACCTTTCCAATATCAAGAAGAACGAAATACACCGGGGCTGCGTGCTGGCCCCCGTCAACAGCATGAAGAACACAATGATGCTGGACGTGCGGCTCCGCGTGCTGCCCTCCTCAAACCGGGTGATAGACAACCGCACCCGCCTGCACCTTTTTACCGGCACCAGCGAGGTGCTGTGCCGTGCGGTGCTGCTGGATAAGGACGAGATAGGCCCGGGCGAGAGCGGCCTTGCCCAGCTCCGCCTTGAGGGGGAGATAGCCGTACGCCGTGGGGACAGGTTCATAGTGCGCTTTTACTCGCCAATGGAGACTATCGGCGGCGGCGTAGTCATAGAGGCCAACCCCACCAAGAAGAAGCGGTTCGACGAAAAGACCATATCCGAGATGACCGTCAAGGAAGAGGGCGGCCACGGGGATATGATAGAGCTCATAATCAAGCAGCACAGCGATTCCGCCATAACCGCGGCGGAGGTGGCAAAGCTCACCGGCCTTACCGCCGAGGAGACCATGGCCGAGGTGGAAAAGCTTACCGGGCAGGGCCTTGTCACCACCTTCCCCATGAAGAAGGATATCTATCTTATGCACGCATCCTATCGGGATAAGGTGACTGACGATATGGTTGCATACCTTGAGGATTTCCATAAAAAGAATCCATACAGGCTGGGCAGCCGCAAGGCGGAGCTTCGGGTAAAGTTCCTGAATAAGCTGAAGCAGAACGTATTTGACGAATTCATGCAGCGCCTTGAGGACGCTGGCCGCATAAAGCGCAGCGGCGAGTTCATATGCGAGGGCAGCTACACAATACCCCACGACGAGATTTATCAGAAGTTCGAAAGCGCTCTTACCGCCATGCTGGACAAGGCGGGGTTTGAATTTATAAAGATTGCCGACATACAATTTCCCGGCATACAGCCTGCCATGGCGGAGGACCTTTTGCAGCTGCTCGCCGCCGAGGGCAAGGTCATACTTCTGGCGGACGACCTTATTACCCTGCCCAAGTATACCGACATGGTTGCGGCCAAGGCAAGGGAAATACTGGCTGCCGAGGGCAAGATCTCCATCGCCATGATACGCGACATGATAGGCACCAGCCGCAAGAGCGCCAAGCCATTGCTGGAGTATCTCGACAATATCCGAGTCACCAGGCGAAACGGCACCGAGAGCGAGAGGGTGGCGTACTGACGCGGCGAATCCATGCCCTTCTTTCTCTTTTCTTTTCAGGAGAAAAGCAAAGAGAAAAGAAGCAAAGAGAAAAGAAAAGCCTGACGGAAATTAAAAGAACGGGGAAAACCGTAAAAACTCGAAAAACCCCGGGGTTGATAAGGGCCCTTATGGCTTTATTCGGATTTGGCGACACAAGGTGAATTGCCCCGCAGGGGCAAGAGAGGGCCCCCTGGGGGGTGTGCGTCAGAACGGATGAAAACCTTTAGGTTTTCGCACTTTTCTGATTTTGCCGCCCGGAAACGCGTATGCGTTTTAGGCAAAATCTGTTATCTCAAAAAAGTCCACCTGGACTTTTTTGACAATATAAAAGGAGCAGCCTGCGCTGCTCCTTTTATATTGCCTGTAAGCTTTAGCCTACGATGAAGCCGTACTTCAGAGGATCGGTGGGGTCGATGGCATAGGTGGCCTCGCCGGTGAGGTAAGCAGAACCGGTGATGAGAGGTATGACAGCCTTGTAGCCGCACTCGTCCACCTCTTCCTTTATGACGCCCTTGAACTTGGTGCCCATGAAGGACTCATAGATGAAGGGCTCGCCGATGCCGATCTCGCCGTGGGCATACAGAGTGCCCAGCTTGGCGCTGGTGCCGGTGCCGCAGGGGGAACGGTCAGCCTGTGCCTCGCCGAAGATGACAACATTGCGCTTGTCGGCGTCGGGGGATACGTTGTGGCCGTAGAACTCCACCAGATCCACGGTGGTGATGTCCAGACGGGGATGCTGTATCTTGATCTCCTTGTTGATCTTCTCCATCATCTTCATGCCCAGCTGAGTCAGGTATGGAACGGTCTTTTCGTTGATCTCGTCCACCAGGCCCAGCTTGTCGGTATCCACAAGGGCGAAGAAGGAGCCGCCGAAGGAAATGTCAAAGGTGATCTCCTTGCCGTCTATGACTACCTTCTGGTTGGGCTTATACAGGAAGGCGGGGACGTTCTCGAGGGTTACGCCCAGAACCTTGCCATCCTTGACCTCTGCCTTGGTGCGGATTATACCTGCGGGGGCTTCCAGGACTACCTCGGTGTAGGGCTCCTTGGCCTCTACCATGCCGGTCTCGACGGCTACGGTAACGGCGCCGATGGTGCAGTGGCCGCACATGTTGAGCCATCCGCCGGTGTCGATGAAGAATATTGCGAAGTCAGCCTGAGGATCGAGAGGCTCGCAGATGAAGGCGCCGAACATGTCGTGGTGACCGCGGGGCTCAAGCATCAGAGCAGTGCGATAGTGGTTATAGTTCTTTTCGAGCCAGTGCTTGCGCTCGATGGGGGTGTTGCCCTCGGGCTTGGGGAAGCCGGAGTATACCACGCGGCAGAACTCGCCGGCGGTATGAGCATCAATGGCCTTGAAGCTTGCTTCAAACCTGTCAAGGTTGATCTTGGGGTTGTAATTCATGACCTGCTCTCCTATTTATTATATTTAATGGCGCAAAAGGAGGCGCCAAAATGAAAACGCGGGTTACTGTAAAAAATTTTGCTGTGGCGGAAAAATGTTTTCGTCATTCGGTGAAGGAGGGACTAATGAAAAATTTATCAATCCCCAGTGCTTATTATCACTCAAACAGATGCAAAAGTCAATAAGCGAATGCCCTCCTCCCATGCTATTTACTGCTGCCTGATAAATATTTTGCTATTGCTTCACAATCGGTATTGAAAAAACCGATGATTTATGCTATCCTGTCCCGGTAGAGAAAAGCGCTGCTTCAGCGCGGAAAATATAAAACCCGGTGGAAACGGGCCGCATGGGGGCGGATAGGTACTGGTGTGCCTCCTGGTCTTCAAAACCAGCCGTTGGGCGTTAGTAGCGTCCTGGGTGGGTTCGATTCCCACACGTTCCCGCCACCAAGCGTTCGCGCCCCAAAAAGTTATTTTGGGGCGTGACTCATATCGGATAAATATTTTATGTACCCCCAAAATAAATCAGTATACCATATTTTGTGTTCAAAAACTTCAAGAATACAACAGTTGGTAATCTTAAGCCAACCAAAGCCGGCATTAGAAAATGTGAAGGCTAATTTTCACGGTTGAGATAGACTTTTACAATATATTGATGTATAATTAACTTTGCTCAGGGGGCAGTCTGTTCTAACGAATAGAAATAGCTGATGGCGGCTTCCTGTCCGATCAACGTTTCTTATAATATAATAAAACCACTAATTAAAAAGGAAAAGGAAGGGCATCATGAGGAAAATCAAACTTTTGCTCAAGCAGCATGTTGGCGCGCCTTGCGCGGCAATAGTAAAGCCCGGCGACAAGGTAGAAAAGGGCACACTGGTAGCCACTCCCACCGGTCTCGGCGCAAACATCTTCTCCTCCGTTTACGGCACGGTAGAGGAAGTAACCGACCAGGCCATAGTGATCCAGCCCGACGACGAGCAGCCTGACAAGTACATCCCCATAAAGAAGAGCGACAGCAAGCTGGAGATGGTCAAAGAGGCCGGCATAGTGGGCATGGGCGGCGCAGGCTTCCCCACCGGCGTAAAGCTGGGCGCAGACCTTGAGGGCGGCTATATACTGGTAAACGCGGCAGAGTGCGAGCCCGGCCTCAAGCACAACATAATGCAGCTTGAACAGCAGGCTGAAAAGACCGTCCGCGGCGTAGAGTACTGCATGGAAATTTCCAATGCCAAAAAGGCCATCTTCGCCATCAAGCGCAAGAATGCCAGGGCAATCTCCGCCGTTAAGAAGGCCATTGCCGACAAGCCTGATATCAGCATTCATCTCCTTCCCGATATTTACCCCATGGGCGAAGAGCGCGCGGTAGTGCGCGAGTGCCTGGGCATCCTCCTTGGGCCCACCCAGCTCCCCTCCGCGGCCCATGCAAACGTGGTAAACTGCGAGACGGTTCTCCGGGTAGCCGAGGCTATCGAGGATCAGAAGCCCTGCATATGCAAGAACATTTCCGTAGTAGGCAGGGTACATGGCGGACCCGACGCACAGGTATTCATGGATATGCCCGTAGGCATTTCCGTTGAGGATATGCTGGACAAGGTGGGCGGCATCGACGGCGAGTACGGCGAGATAATAATGGGCGGCGCATTCACCGGCCTTCCCACAACCCTGGAAGCCCCCACCACAAAGACCACCGGCGCTATCATAGTGACCGTTCCCTTCCTCGATCTCCATGGCGCAAAGGTAGGCCTTCTGGTATGTGCCTGCGGCGGCGGCGAAGCCCGCATGCGGGATATAGCCAAGAAGTACAACGCCGAGGTCGTATCTGTGACCTTCTGCAAGCAGGCCATCGAAGTAAAGCCCGGCGCGCCCCGCAAGTGCGAGAACCCCGGCAACTGCCCCGGCCAGATCGCAAAGGTGCTGGAGATGAAACGCGCAGGCGCGGAGTACCTCATCATCGGCAACTGCTCCGATTGCTCCAATACCGTAGTTACCTGCGGCACCCTGAAGATGGGCTTGAAGGTAATACACCAGACCGACCATGTGATGCGCACCATACATCACCCGCTGTACAGGCACCTGACCATCAGCAAGACTGTGGATCAGGATCTGAGCGAGTTTTAATGCACTTAAGCTATCGTGAAAATGGCTTTCAGCCATTTTCGCGATGCCAAAATTTTTAGTGGTTTAACTTAAGCCAAAACTTAAGTACCAAATATAATTTATATAGGAGGAAACACATGTCTATTTCAGCCGAATACGCACTTGAGCACAAAAACGACCCCGCCGTATTGTGCTGCAGAGCAGAAGCTGGCGTAGTGCTTTCCGAGCACAACCTGGAAGACCCAGCCATCTTTGATGACCTGGTAGAGTCTGGCCTGCTCAAGCTCGACGGTGCCGTAACCATCGGTCAGGCCATGGGCGCAACCCTCACCAAGACCGCCGACTCACTCACTCCCCTGACTCCCGACCTTCTCGAGGGTATGAAGGAAGTAGAGGAAGAGGCTCCCGCCGCTGAGGAAGCCGCTCCCGTAGCTGCCGCTCCCGTAGCCGCTGCCCCCGCAGCAGTTCACGGCGGCGTACTTAAGATTCATATCGACGAGGGCAAGGGCATTGATCTGGAGCTTCCCATAGGCGCTTTCGCAGCTGCCGGTACTGCCGGCGCTGTAGTACCTGCCACAGTAGCAGGCGCTGCCGCTCCCGCAGAGGAAGAAGCAGAGGAGAAGGTTATCCGCACCCTCACCCGCAAGCACTTTAAGATCACCGAAGTAAAGCGCGGTCCCGAGACCAAGATAGAGGGCACCACCCTTTACATCCGCGAAGGCATCGAGAAGGAGTGCATCGATTCTCAGGAGCTGGTACACGATCTGAAGATCGACATCATAACTCCCGCTGAGTATCACACCTATTCCGAGACCATCATGGACGTACAGCCCATCGCCACCAAGGAAGGCGACGATGTACTGGGCGCCGGCGTTACCCGCGTTCTGGACGGCGTCGTAATGATGCTGACCGGTACCGATGATAACGGCGTACAGATCGGTGAGTTCGGTTCTTCCGAGGGTATCCTCGACGAGAACATCATGTGGGGCCGTCCCGGCTGTCCTGAGAAGGGTGAGATCTTCATCAAGACTCAGATGACCATCAAGGAAAAGACCAACATGACCCGTCCTGGCCCTCTGGCAGCACACCATGCTACCGACATCATCACCCAGGAGATCCGCGTTGCTCTGAAGAAGCTGGACGAGAGTCTGGTTGTCTCCACCGAGACCTTTGAGCAGAAGCGTCACCCCCACAAGAAGAAGGTGGTTATCGTCAAGGAGATCATGGGACAGGGCGCTATGCACGACAATCTGCTTCTCCCCATGGAGCCTGTCGGCATGCTGGGCGGCAAGCCTAACGTAGACCTGGGCAACGTCCCCGTAGTCTGCAATCCTCTTGAGATACTGGACGGCGCCGTACATGCCCTCACCTGCATCGGCCCCGCTTCCAAGGAAATGTCCCGCCATTACTGGAGAGAGCCCCTGGTTCTCGAGTGCCTGGCCGATCCCGAGATCGACCTCTGCGGCGTAGTACTCGTAGGTTCTCCTCAGATCAACGGCGAAAAGTTCTACGTATCCCGCCGCGTAGGCCAGACCGTAGAATCCATGGACGTTGACGGCGCATTCGTAACCACCGAAGGCTTTGGCAACAACCACGTTGACTTTGCAAGCCATCTGGAGCAGATCGGTATGCGCGGCGTTCCCGTAGTGGGCATGTCCTTCTGCGCGGTACAGGGCGCTCTGGTGGTCGGCAACAAGTACATGACCTCCATGGTAGATAACAATAAGTCCGAGGCCGGTATCGAGAACGAAGTCCTTGGCTGCAACACTCTCTGCCACGAAGACGCTGTCCGCGCCCTCGCAATGCTGAAGGCACAGATGGCCGGCGAAACCGTAAAGGCTCCCGAGAAGAAGTGGAACCCCAACGTTAAGGCCACCAACATCGAGCTGATCGAGACCGCCACCGGCAAGAAGATGGATCTGGTAGCAAATGAGCAGTCCCTGCCCATGAGCCAGAAGCGTAAGGAAAAGTACAACTAAAGATATGCTTAAGTTCGGCGATAAGATCATCTACATAGAAGGCGTTCTTGTGGAGATAAGGGATGACGGCTCCGCCGCCATAGACCTTAAAGGGCGCCTCGGGTATCTTGAGATACCTCAGTGGATGCTGCTCCATGAGCATCCATTGGTAGTCGGCCAGGAGTTTGGCTGGAACATGAGTTTTCCGGAACAGCTCGGGCCTGTGGCAGTCCCCGTCCAATACCCTGAAATAACCAAAGTCGCAGAAGGAGAGACCTTTGTGATGGAGGGCAGGGTAAACGACGTGCAGGACGGAGCCACGGGTTTGCAACTCACAAACTGCCCGGGTGGTTTCCGATTCCCCATGCGAATGTTCCTCACGGACTACGAAATAAAGAATGATCAGCCTGTGGCATGGACGATGAGCGCCCCTAAGCAGCTCAGCGCCGAGCCAAACAAAAAATACGTAAGCAATCACGATATGTACATGAGAAGGCAGGCAGAAATGCAGGCCAAAAAAGATAATTGATTTTTAATAGGAGGATAAAAATGAACTTAACAGTTGTTAAGGGACTGCAGTCCGAAATTTTCGTTCCCGTTACGCCTCCACCGGTATGGGCACCTGTAACCAAGCCCCTGAACGAGATGGTAATAGCTATTGCTACCGCAGCAGGCGTACATCGTAAAGAGGATAAGCGCTTCAATCTGGCCGGCGACTTCACCTGGCGTGAAATTTACGACACCACTCCCTCCAGCGATCTGATGGTTTCCCACGGCGGTTACGACAACAGCGACGTCAACAAGGACATCAACTGCATGTTCCCCATAGACAGGCTCCATGAGCTGGCCAAGGCTGGCTTCATCAAGGGCGTAGCTCCCGTACATGTAGGCTTCATGGGCGGCGGCGGCAACATCGAAAAGTTCACCCATGAGACCGGTCCGGCAATTGCCAAGCGCCTCAAGGATGAGGGCGTAGACGGCGTATTGATGACCGCTGGCTGAGGCACCTGCCACCGCTCTGCAGTTCTTGTGCAGAGAGCAATCGAATCCGTAGGTATCCCCACCATCATCATCGCGGCTCTGCCCCCCGTTGTTAAGCAGACCGGTACCCCCCGTGCCGTTGCTCCCCTGGTTCCCATGGGCGCAAACGCCGGCGCTCCCCACAATGTAGAGCAGCAGACTGCAATAGTCAAGGCAGCTTTGGAGCAGCTGGAGGAGATCACCACTCCCGGCACCGTAGTACCCCTTCCCTTCGAATATCAGGCCAAGGTCTAATCCTCAAGGGAATAAATAAAAGAGAGGCTCCATAGGGGTCCGTAAAACAGTGAAGGCTCGCAGCAATTTCAATTGCTGCGAGCCCTATTGCGTGTTCACCAAATGTATGATGTCATTAGCTACGATGTCAGCAGAGCGACAAACTGTCTTGAGTGATGGGAGGAAATCATGGCAAAAGAAACAAACCCTAAAGATACAACCAGAGCTATGGCGTTTGAGCTTTGGATGCAGGCTCCGAACCCAATGGTGACCTTCTTTAAGATGATGGATGTGACAAATCTGATCAGAATCAGCAAAAAGAAGCGTTTGAAATTCAATATGCTTCTTGACTATTGCATAGGAAAAGCTGCTGTGGATGTGAAGGAATTTTATCTTCTTCCGGTTGGCGATAAGCTGATGCAATATGACACAATTGCAGTGAACACAATTGTTAAGAATAAAATCGGAGAAGTAAGCTCCTGCGATATTCTGTATTCGAATGATCTAAATACATTTAATCAGGATTACTTAAAATATACCTCTCAGGTTGCCAATAGCTGTCAGGATCGGGATCTGTCCGCTGACAGTATGGTAATTGGCACATCGGCAATCGTTGATACGGAAATCGATGGTGCTGTCGGCATGAACAGCGGTATTTTCAACAATCCGTTTATGATCTGGGGCAGATATAAAAAGAAGCTTTTCAAGTATTATCTGTCAATCTCTTTTCAGTTTCATCATACGCAGATGGATGGTGCTCACGCAGGCAGATTCCTTGCAAATCTTCAGAAAGAAATCAACAATTTAAGATAGATGAATTGAATTTTGTCGGGCCGCTGCTGCCAGGGGCACACTTCTGTACTCTCCTGTCAGGAGTATAATGCTTCCTGTGCAGCTTCATCAAGTCAAGGTGGCTGCACCTCCCCGCGCCGCTAAAGTGGCTATCCCCTGTGGACTTGCCGTTCGCCGCCAGCAAGTTTAAAGATTGGACATTAACAAATCCTGCGTATGTTCCAAACCATACGCAGGATTCATTGTTTTACGGACACTGGGCTATAGGGGCCTCTTTTTTATTGTCTGTTTAGCCCAGATCCTGCTTGTTCATC
Source organism: Clostridiales bacterium (assembly GCA_004557245.1). Classification (GTDB taxonomy): domain Bacteria; phylum Bacillota; class Clostridia; order Christensenellales; family CAG-138; genus SFEL01. The sequence goes on from SFEL01000008.1 coordinate 62,459, forward strand.
TTATCCAGCTGCCTCTTACGCCTCATGTTTTCCCGGCAGAGGAAGTATATGCCAAGGAGTATCAACGTAGGCAGGTTGGTACCGAGGAAAGTGATGAGCATACTGCCCACTATTTCACCTGTGGTGACTCCGTCGAAAGTGGCGAAGCTGAGCAGGGCTATAAGGGAGTAGATGAAGGTAATTGCCGGCAGTATGAGGCCTATATACTTATTGTCCATGCGGGAAAGGAATATCTCCAACACACACAGCCCAATGGGCAGCACTATGAAAAATAAGAACGTCATCATGCTGAAGTTTACCATCTATTGCCCCTCCTTGCGGGTCTTTTTGTACTCGTTTATCAGAAGCTTGGCGGTGTCGAAGTCCAGCCTGTCGTCTACGGCCAGATGCTTTACCATTGCTATGTAAGGGTCGGACTCGGTAGATTCGCTCATTTTTATCTTCTGGATAAGCCGGTCCAGCCGCAGCCGCACTGTGGGGTAGCTTACGCCGTACTGGGCCGCTATCTCCTTCAGGGAGCCTGAGGCAAGCAGGAACCGCTTTATGAAGGCAACGTCTTCCTCCTCCAGGTTTGCAAGCCACTCCGGTATCATCTCTATTGCCATAGGACATAAACTCCTTTCGAATAATTAAAGTATAACCTAAATAATATTAAAGTCAATAATAAAGTTTAGAATTCATAAAATTGACATACATTCAAAAAAGCCGGGCACGCTGTTGACGCTTGCATATGCAGACAGTATAATTATAACAAGTGCGTTTGTGCTAATAAAAACAGGAAGGTGATGTAACTAAAATGGAATGTGACAGTTGCGACGTGGGCAATGGACGACTTAGTTAAAAATATATTGATAATGGCGGCGCTGCTGGCGCTGTCGGCATATTTTTCGGCTACAGAGACCGCCTTCAACTCCATGAACAGGACCCGGGTGCGGGCCATGGCGGAAAAGGGGGACAAGGACGCGGAGCTTGCGCTGAAGCTCTCGGAGAACTATGACAGGCTGCTTTCCACCATACTTGTGGGCAACAACATAGTAAATATAGCGCTTGCGGCCATCGGCACGATGATATTCGTAAACATTTACGGCGCAAGCGGCGCGGCCATCTCCACAGGCGTCGTGACAGTGCTGGTGCTCATATTTGGCGAGATATCGCCAAAGAGCCTCGCAAAGGACTGCCCCGAGAAGTTCGCCCTGAAATCAGCCGCCCTTCTTAGGCTGCTCACAGTGATACTCTGCCCGCTGAATTGGCTGTTTTCCCTGTGGAAAAAGCTGCTCAACAGAGTATTCAGGCTGGAAAGCGACAATAAGATGTCTCAGGAGGAGCTTCTGATGCTCGTTGACGAGGTCCAGCAGGAGGGCAGCATAGACGGCAGCGAGGGCGAGCTTCTGAAGAACGCAATAGAGTTCACCGAGAGGGAGGCGGAGGACATACTCACCCACCGGGTGGATATGGAGGCGGTGTCCAAGGACGCAAGCAAGGAGGATATCGCCAAAGTGTTTTCCGAGACAAAGTATTCCCGCCTGCCGGTGTATGATGGGGATATTGACAACATAATAGGCGTGATACACCAGAAGGACTTTTATACGGGCAACGGCATAATTGACCGGGATATAAGCCATATAATCGCCCCTGCGGTGTATGTGCTGAAAAACGAGAAGATAAGCAGCATACTCAAGCTCCTGCAAAGGAAGAAGGCCCACGTGGCGGTGGTGCTGGACGAATACGGCGGCACCTGCGGAATGATAACCATGGAGGATATACTGGAGGAGCTGGTAGGCGAGATCTGGGACGAGCATGACGAGATCACAGAGACAGTCCAGCAGACCGGCGAGAACAGCTTTACCGTGGACGGGGCAATGGATATGGACGACTTCATAGGCTACTTCGGCATAAAGGCGGACACCGACGCTACCTCTGCAGGCGGATGGATAACCGAGCAGCTTGGCCACATACCCGAGGAAGGGGACACTCTGGAATACGAAAATCTGGACATAAAGGTACTTTCCATGGACAACCACCGCATAGAGAAGTTTCGGGTAGACCGGGTGTGCCGGGCGGAAGCCGAGGCTGGGGTCAGCGAGTAAAAAGAAATACAAAAAGGAACGGTTTTTGAAGTGAACCCCGAAGATTAGACAAAAAAGAATATTAAGTTGTTATGGAATGAGTTCGGTATTGTACCGGGCTCATTCCTTTCAGTTTCATTGATA
>SFEL01000025.1 GCA_004557245.1 Clostridiales bacterium
TTGAATTCTGCCGAGTATCTTTTGTATTTTTGTCCCTTTTTGCTCATTAAAAATATGCACCTCCGAAAGTGTCTAACTTTCGGGGTGCATATCATTTGCCGTTCCTTTTCAGTTTGTTGATAAACCCCGGGGTTGATAAGGGGCCGCAGCCCCTTATTTTCAATCCGGCTCTGACGACATGTGCGTCAGAACGGATGAAAACCTTTAGGTTTTCGTACTTTTCTGATTTTGCCGCCCGGAAACGCGTATGCGGTTTAGGCAAAATCTGTTATCTCAAAAAAGTCCACATGGACTTTTTTGACACTCTTTTATTTTACTTTCGCATCGCCTTGGGCTTGCCCAGAATCTCCGCGTATATTACTGCCCGCCTGCAGGCGTCGCGGTCTGCGGCGGAGAGGAAGGGGCGAGAGGCGGGCTCTGCCGGTGAGCGGGGACGAGCTCCTGCGGCATCGGCCCCGGAGTGAACGCCGGGGTGGGTATGGCCGGTCAGGCTGCACTCCACGCTTTCGGTGCCCTCACCTTCGGTGGAGACGTAGTTCATGCTGCCGGAGGAAGCCTCCTTAAAGGGCTCCGCTGGCTGGAAGGCGTCGGGCCGGTCATGGGTGCAGAGCTCAACGTCGGGTTCGGGTCTGGGAGCCGCTGCCGGGCGGTAGGCGCCGCTTCTGGGGGCGTAGGGCGTGCCTTGCCGAAGGGGCCGCTCAGGCTGTGATGAGGTCGCCTCGCTGTGCTGGGGGCGCGCCGCACCGCCGTCTTCTCTTTTAGCCTTGCCCTCTTTGGCAATGTAGGATATGGCGAAAAACAGTATCGCTAAAAATATCAGGCCGCTCATGGCCACACCTCCTTTGCCCTGGAATATGGCTCATACATCAGGAGTTCTTGGAAGTGTCGCCCGCTATGGCGTCCCGCATGTGGGTGTCGGAGATCACGTTCTGCATGTTGTAGTAATCCATGACGCCTAACTTGCCTTCGCGGAATGCGGCGGCGATGGCCTTGGGCACCTCTGCCTCGGCCTCGATGACGCGGGCGCGCATGCCCTGTACCTCCGCCTTGTTCTCCTGCTCCTGAGCTACCGCCATGGCGCGGCGCTCCTCAGCCTTGGCCTGTGCTATGCGCTTATCGGCCTCAGCCTGGTCTATCTGGAGCTGGGCGCCCACGTTGCGGCCTACGTCCACGTCCGCTATGTCTATGGAGAGTATTTCGAACGCAGTGCCTGCATCAAGGCCCTTGTTGAGCACGGTCTGGGATATAAGGTCGGGGTTTTCAAGCACGTCCTTGTGGCTCTTGGAGGAGCCTACGGTGGTAACTATGCCCTCGCCTATACGGGCGATGATGGTCTCCTCACCTGCGCCGCCTACCAGACGGTCTATATTGGCGCGGACGGTGACGCGGGCCTTGGCCCGAAGCTCGATACCGTCCTTGGCTATGGCCGCTATTACGGGGGTTTCAATAACCTTGGGATTGACGCTCATCTGTACTGCGTTGAGCACGTCGCGGCCGGCAAGGTCGATGGCGCACGCACGCTCGAAATCGAGAGGTATGCCGGCGCGCTGCGCGGCGATCAGTGCGTTGACTACCCGGTCCACGTTGCCGCCTGCAAGGTAGTGGGCCTCAAGCTTGTTGAGGGAGAGGCTCATGCCTGCCTTGGTGGATTTTATGGCGGGGTTGATTATGCGGGAAGGGACCACCTTTCGTATGCGCATGGCCACCAGCTGGCCCACGCCTACCTTCAACCCGGAGGCGGTTGCGGATATCCACAGCCCTATGGGTACAAAGCTGAAGAATATGGCAAGGAATACTATTATAAGAATAAGTATAAAAATGGGGGCGATGAATTCCATAGGTTTTCTCCTTTATTCAGTAGTCTATTTTGTTGCGATGATATTATACAGGAAGAATATGACATAGATGAAGGCGATGAACGCCGGCACGCCTATAATAAGGTACTTCCAGTCTTTTTTGCGCTTTTTCTCGATGTCCTCTTCGCTCATGCGGGTATCGTATACGGCGTCCCGCATGCCTTCGGCGGTAAGCTTTTTATCGGTGCAGCGGGGGCATTCGCCGTCCGCCTCGCTGTAGAGCGTGCCGCACTTTTTGCAGAATTTGTAACTCATATCTCTCTTAGATCTCTTTCACCATGATCCTTACGCCGTCTATGGCGGTGATCCTTACCTTTGCGCCCTTTTGTATGAAGCCACCCTCGCTTACGATATCCAGCCTTCTGCCTCCGAAGTCGCCTGCACCCACCGGCCTGAGGGCGGTAACGCATTCACCTTCCAGACCTATGAGGCGCTGGGCGTCTTTATCTCCAAGGGAGGTGGATTCGCCATCTATGGAATCCTTCAGCACTATCTTGGAGCGGGCCAGTATGCCCTTGGAAAAGGAGCGGAATATTATTCCGGCGGCTATCATTAAGGGCAGCAGTATGAGTATGAGGGTGATGAGCGCCGTGGTGAGGGAATCCGCCCTGAGCACTATTGCGCCCAGCAGACACAGCCCGCCGAGGATGCCGGGAATCCCCATTCCGGGGGTAAACATTTCGCAAACCATAAGTATGAGTCCTGCGATAAGGCAGATGAGGGCGGGAGTGCTCCAGCCCATAATATAATCCATTACAGGGTCCATGGTATCACCTCCTAACCATATAATATCATTATATATAGTCTAAATTGTAAACAGTACGTTAAAACAGCGGGAAAAGGTGCGAGTTGAACCATATGGCGAAGCTGCGCACAAAATGGCTGTCTGCGCCGGGTATTATGCCGCACTTCATGAGCATTACCACAAGGCATATCAGGAGGAATAGCAGCAGCAGCACCATAATCGCCAGCAGGAATATGGAAAAACCGCTGGCGGGCTTTTTCCCGGCCCTGGGCTTTTCTCTGCGGGGCTTTTCTTCCTTTAGAGTTTCTTCTTCATCGTATTCTTCGTCGTATTCGTCGCCGTAATCCAGCTCGTCGTCCTCATCGTCAAACTCGTTTAGGTCTATCACTTCGGGATCGCTATGTATTGAGGCCCCAGGGGGCGGCGCGGGCTTTGAGGTGATTACCTTTGCGCCCATGGCCTCTGCGGCGCGAATGGCGGCGTGGGCCTCTGCGGCCTTTGTCTCCGCCTCGCTGCGCGCTCGGGCCTGTACCTCCGCGGGGGATATTTCGGAGAGCGCGGTGTCAAAATCCGGCATGTCGGCTATAGTGCCGTTCACGAAGGTAGCCCTCCGGTTCTCATAGTACTCGCGCTCCCTGCAGCAGTCCTGAGTGAGCCGCTTGGCCATGGAAGGGTTCACCGCAAGGCCGGCCTCCTGGCTGCGCTTGAGCAGGGTCATAACCCTGCGGGTGACCTCCTTGGCAGCGGCCGGGTCGTTGGTATATTGCAAAGCCTCGGCGTATACGTCGCCTATGTATTGCTGAAGCAGCTCCCGAAGCTTTTGAGTATCCTGTGCCATTGCATCCTCCAGAATTCGCCGTAAAACGATATTTTCCTTAATATCAATTATAAACCGTAAACGCCCCCGCCGCAACGTATTTTAGTTTGCCCCGCCGCATAGATATATTGCCATGAGAAGATATGACAAATATCATTGCCCGCGTCTGAGCGCCATGGGCCTTGCTGCTGTAGCCGCGATAGTGCTGCTTTGCGCGGTGCGGGGCTGCATCATATCGAGACAGCCCAATGAAAAGCCGGAGGGAATGCTGAGCATATCCCTTTACGACAGGGCAAGCGGAAAAACAGAAGAAATGCCCCTTGAAGAATACCTCATAGGGGTAGTGGGGGCAGAGATGCCCGCCTCCTTCCCTCTGGAGGCGCTGAAGGCGCAGGCTGTAGCCGCCCGTACATATGCCGTAAGGCACATGACGGCCTTTGGGGGAAGCGGGTGCAGCGGCGCGGATATATGTACCGACAGCGGCTGTTGTCAGAGCTACAGGAGCCCGGAGCAGCTGAAGAAAAAATTTGGGGGAGACGCCAGGCAGTATATGGATAAGCTGCGTCAGGCGGTATATGAGACGGAGGGGGAGTACGCCGCGTACAAGGGAGAGCCCATAGAGGCCCTGTATCACTCCTCCGCCGGGGGCAGGACGGAGGACGCACAGAACGTGTTTTCGGCGGCGCTGCCATATCTTGTGGGGGTGGACAGCCCGGGCGAGGAGACGGCAGGGAAGTATGCCGCCGAGGTGACCGTGTCCCTCGGGGAGTTTACGAATAGAGTAAATAAAAAATGGCCTGCCGCCCAGCTGAAAAAGAACAGGCTGGGCGAACAGGTCAAGGTGGTGTCGCGCTACGACAGCGGGCGGGTAAAGGAGCTGAAGCTGAACAAGGTAACGGTCAGCGGGCGGGAGCTGCGCAAGCTTTTCGACCTGAACAGCGCCAACTTTACCCTGTCCATAGGCGAAAAGGTGACTATACGTACCAAGGGCTACGGCCACGGCGTGGGCATGAGCCAGTACGGCGCCAGAGCCATGGCCCTGGAAGGGGCAGGGTATGAGGAGATACTCAAGCACTACTATACAGGTATAGAGATAGAGAAGGTGGCGCCTTAATACACGCTGTACCCAAGCACGTAGGCCCACATGTACATGAGCATCATGACGAGGGAGAGAAGGGCCAATATCCAGCGCGGAAGGCGTCCCTTCACCAGGGCGCACAGCCCGGCGGCAATAGGGAAGCATACCGCAAGATACCTGGGGCCGCTGAGCAGCCATGTGCAGCCCACCGTCACCGCGTAGTAAAGCAGGCCGTAGGCGGCGTAGGAGGGGCGAAGCTTACCGGCAGAAAGCGCCAGTATAATAAGGCCGAGGAGGCAGCATATGAGGTTTGGCAGGAACAGCGTCAGCCCCATGGCGGCCTCCCCCGTGTGCAGAGAGGAGAGAAAGTACTGGAGCTGGTATGCGGCGGTGCCGAAGAAGGGGCCAAGGCCCTGGCTCCAGTGGTCGTGCTGGTAGCTCATGAAGGTGAAAAAGCTGCCCGTTACAGCCTTGTTTATGATGAGGTAGAGGGCGGTGCCGAGGGCTATCATGCAGCACCCGGCGAGACGGCTGACAAGGTCCCGCTTATGGATGGATGCTCCCTTGAAGTAATCGTATGCGGCTTCCATGAATACCGGCAGTATCAGCAGTATGCCAACGGAGCGGGTGAGAGCCGCAAGGCAGCCGAAAAGGCCGCTGAGCAGGTATTTCTTTTTTCGGCACATGTACATGCACAGGAGGCTTGTCAGCAGGAAAAGGCTCTCGGTCATGGGGGCAAGCAGGAATATGCTGCCGGGGAACAGGCAAAGCAGGGTGGCCGCGAAAAGGGCGGTCCTCCTGTCCGTATCCAACGCGAAAAGCTCATAGGCCGCAATGGCGGAGCCTATAGCGCAGAGGGTGGTGACGAGCATCGCTCCACCAAAGGCGCTGCCCCCGGTGAAAAGGGAGAATATTCTTATCAGTATTGGATACAGCGGGAAGAAAACTATATGGAACCTTGCGTCTCCCTCGGTTACGTACCAGTTTTCCGCTATGCCCAGATAGCTGGGGGAATCGGTGCGCAGCCAAAGATGCCGGAAGGTATCCAAAAGGCCGCCGGAGTAGCCGTTTTTGACAAGGTCGAACAGGTAGGCTATGGCATAGAGCGCCATGTGCAGCAGTATGACACGGCAGGCTATGGCGGCCCAGGGGTGCCGCCTGTCCCGGCGGGAATTCCGGGGAGATATCTCCGGGGAAGGGGCCTCCTCAAAGGAGAGGGCGAAGGGTATGAGCCTGAGCAGACCCAAGCCGAACAGCGCCGCAGTCAGCGATGCATACAGCATGGGCAGCACGGCGTATCGGGCGGACCCACACCAGAGTGCGAACCATACCGCCAGTGCAAGCAGGGCGGCGCAGGATATGAATAAAACGTATCTTTTGTCAGTGCTCTTCATATCCAATATTATAACATAGCGGCAATACATATGAAAGAAAAAGGGAACTTTCGCGCAAAGAAGATAAAACCGCCGCTTGTTGCCGCAGCAAATCGTGAAAGGCTTAATTATGAAAGAATTCTGCTAAAAACCGAAAATCATGCAAAATTGGAATATAAAAAATAATTCGGCGTTATGGCTACATCATATTGTGGATAAAGAGAAAAAACGCCCAAATATATTGCGAAATTTGCAATCGGGATAAGTTTGAGCACGAAAAAAAACATAGACATAAGAAGATTGAAATCCCAAAGTTCGTTGACAAAAAGACACACTGTTGTTACAATATTAACGTGACGTAACTGATTCTGGCTCAATTATACTCACGCATAGGGGAAATGCGGGGCGTATAGTCGCCGGAAGAAGAAACTGTCATCAATTCCAAATTAAAATCTTTAGTTGGAGGAATTATTTAATGGTACTGGCACTTCAAATTATCTTGGCCGTATGCTTCGTGGGCATAGCTGCTGATCTGCTCATCGACATCAACAAGAACCACAAGGGCGAGGCTTCAAAGGCTGGCGGTAAGCTCTGGGCGCAGGGCCTGTTCGTAGGTGTTCTGGCTAACTTCCTGGACACCCTGGGCTGCGGTTCCTTTGCTCCTTCCACCTTCATGTACAAGGCCTTCAAGAACGTGGATGACATCAACATCCCCGGCACTCTGAACGTCGGCGATACCTTCCCCGTCATCTTCGAGGCTCTGATCTTCACCAACACCGTTGAATGCGAACCCATCTTCCTGGTAGCGATGTGCGTATCCGCCATGGTCGGTGCATATGCTATGGCCGAGATAATCACCAAGTGGGATGTTAACCAGATCCGTCTGTGGCTCGGCTGCGCGATGCTCGCGACTGCCGTTGTAATGGCCTGCAAGAACGCCGGCATTGGCCCCTTCGGCACCATCGGCGACGGTATTGGCTTCACCGTAGGCCAGTGGCAGTTCTGGGTAGCGGTTATCCTGAACTTCTTCTGGGGCGCTCTGATGGACGTTGGCTTCGGCCTCTACGCACCCTGCATGGCTACCTGCCTGCTGCTGGGCTGCTCCGGTTCCGTATGCTTCCCCGTGTTCATGTCTTCCTGCGCTCTGCTCATGCCCGCTAACTCCATCGTGTTCATCAAGAAGTCCCGTTACGATGTAGTAGCTACTCTGGGCAACATGATCGGCGGTCTCGTGGGCGTATTCCTTGCTTGGAAGGTCATCACCAGCCTGCCCATGCACATCCTGATCTACGTAGTATGCGTAGTTCTTCTGTGGACCTCCTACAGCATACTGTCCGCCCGCGCCAAGGACCTCAAGGCCAAGAAGGCGTAATAAGCCGGATCGCTTAATCAAAGGCTGTCCCGAAAGGGGCGGCCTTTTTCCGTACAGCGTATCATGCCACAAAGGGAATATTACAAAAGCTTACGTGGCGGAAAAACGGCGGGCAAAAGCCCGAAAACTCGTCAGTCTGCTGGAGGAAAAAGGCTTCTTATAAGCATAAAGAAAAGTTGAGGGGCGCGATGAATGCAAAAATATGGACTATGACCGGTAAATGTGATAATATATTGATGTCCCTTTAACACACTTCTTTGGAGGATACAGAATGTTTGAAAACGAATACAAAATGGACATAAGGCGCTATCAGCGCTGGACTACTCCGATATTTTATAAGGTGCTGAGCTTCTGGCCCTGGATGGTAATATTTCTGCTTGCTACAGTGGGCGCCATAGTGTTCTATCATAGAGATATGCCCTTGCGCTGGAAATCCCTTGCGCTGATGCTTATGCTGATTAGCTTTTACCGCAGCATTCTGTTTCGCCCCATGCTGGCGGGCAAGCAGTTCAAGATGATGCGGGTGCAGAAGGGAAAGAAGTTCTGGAATTGCAAGGTTATCGTAGGGAACACCATACGCCTCTTTGAGGACGGCGAATTCAGCAACGAGGTATTCTTCAAGCAGATAAAAAAGTTTGTGGAAGCCAAGAGTTACTTTGACCTTGCCGTGGATAACGATTTTGTGCGCCTTGACAAGGCGGGCTTTACCAAGGGTACCCCGGAGGAGTTCAAGGAATGGATGCTTAAAGAGCATCCCGAGATTCCCTACGCAAGGGAAAAGAAGGAATTCGACAGGTAGCCGATAGCTGCCGCCCACTTTGTGGGCGGCTTTTTTCTTATTTATATATGCGAATGTGATGAAGCTTATTGCAAATGTCAAGGTCGAATATGAACGAAGGCCATAGCGGAATTCAATGGTCAGATATGCAATTTACTGCAACCGCCATAAGCGCAAAAAATAATGGCAATGAATTTTCGCTGCATATGGTTAGAAACATGACATTGAATATTCAGATGTTGAGAATAGGGGTAAAATGCCAAAAACTCCCCCTTTAAGGCAGATGGAATGTTGATAACTATGTTGAGAGTGTGGATATCTACCCTGAATATGCAGTGTATATACATATAAAACCATTCATTAGTCAACCTCGAATAAAGAATGACGGCTTATGCTTCGATATAACCGACGAAATTGTAGTAAATGTGAATGTCCCGTTCCTCGTGATCGTCCACGGTATAGCGTTCGCTGATCTCAATTTTCTGAATCAGCCGCACCAGCGTGGGACGGTCTAATTCTTCAAGCTGGGCGTAGTCCTGCATCATGTCCAGCCATGCGTCCACGGAGGACTCCGTTTCCCAGCTGGCGGCAAGTTGTCCGGTCAACTCCTTATAACGCTCCTGCTTTTCCCGACGTTCGGCTTCGTACTGGTTGAGAAGATTGACGCACAAGCTCTCCGGAATGCGCCCCAAAACCTTATCCTCATAAGCTGACTGAATCAGCTTATCCAGCTCCGGGAGCCGTTTGCCGATGGCGTTCAGCTCTGCTTGCAGCGTTCGGGTGCGCTCCACGCTGGCGTTCTGTTCCCTCACTAAAAGCTGCGTCCTCAGCGTCTCACGGCTGTTCTGCGCCCACATCGCCTTGCAGCGAATGTCTGTCATGACGATCTGCGTCAGCACCTTCTGGTTGATGTAGTGGGATGAACAGGCGTTTTTGCCGCCCGATGCGTAGCGGTTGCAGACATACGCCTTGTATTCCGGCTCCTTCGCGGAAACCTTTTTGCGATAGTCCCTCATATACCGCATGGACGATCCACAGTCCATACACCGCAGCAGACCGCCAAACAGGGCAATCGTGCCGCTCTTGCCGCTGCGCCCTCTCGCCGGGTGGTTGTCCATCCGCTGAACAGCGTCCCACGTTTCCTGTGAGATCAGCGGCTCATGGGTGTTTTCAACCTTGATCCACTCGGATTCCGGTTTGCTAACCTGCTTGTGGTTCTTGTAGGACACCGTTCCGGTCTTATTCTGTACCATGTGACCGATATAGACCTCATTGCGGAGAATGGTTTTGACCGTCACGTCGTTCCAGAACGGTGTCTCGCCCCGCAGATTTTCCCGCCCCTCTGCCATGTAGTAAAAGCTCCTTGGCGCAGGGACTTTTTCTGCGTTGAGCTGCAAGGCAATCTTGCGGAAGCCGTAGCCCTGCAAGCGCAGGTCAAAGATGTGCCGCACCACAGGAGCCGTCACGGGGTCGATCTCAAGAACGTGCTTGTCCGCTTCGCTTTTCTTATAACCGAGGGGCGCATAGCAGCCGACATACTTGCCGCTCTTGAACGTGGACAGCTTGACTGCCTTGATCTTGCTGCTGGTGTCCCGCGCATAGAGGTCATTCATCACATTTTTCAGAATGACCAGCATCTCGTTGTTCTTTCGGAGGGTGTCAACGCCATCATTCAGCGCGATGAAACGGCAGCCGAGGGACGGAAACACAAAGTCCGTGTACTTACCCGCTTCGATGTAATCTCGACCGAGGCGCGATAGGTCTTTGCAGAGGACAAGATTGATCTTGTGATCCGTGGCATCCTGCACCAGCCGGTTCAGTCCCGGACGGTCGAAGGTCGTACCCGAAACGCCATCGTCACAGTAATAATCGTACAGCGTCCAACCCTGTTCCCGCACATAGCGGGAGAGCATTTCCTTTTGATTTTCTATGGACACGGATTCCCCGGCACGCTCATCGTCCCGGCTCAGCCGTGCGTAAATACCAACGATATAGTTTTCCTGCATTTTCTTATTTAACCTCCCGAAATGCAGTGCGTGATACAATCAGAAATCTACAAGGATTATACCACAGCACGGCTATGGATTCCACTGGGCAATCTGCCGGGATTCAGTTCTCCCGATTGACTTTTTCGAGGGAGAGAGCGTCCAGCACCTCGCCCATCTGCTGTTCTGCGACAAAAAAGCTGCGCACACGATACACAGTTCCGTCCTCCATCACCAGCTCCAACTGATCCGGCAGACGCAATTTCTTCTTCGCTTCGGGATGGTTCTCTTTGAGAGAATTATTTGTTTTCATATTCGTATGTCCTCCGTAGTTTCGGGATGGCAGGTAGCACAGCCGATCACCGCTGTCAAGGAATCGGCTTCGCCTCGCTGCGCGTCCTTGACAGCGATGCTCTGCTGCGCAGACAGGTAATCAAGGCGGCGATGCCGCCATTTGCCAATGAAAAATAGCTGCATTCCAAGGCTTTTTTCAATCTCTTATTCCAATTATAACAAGAACAAACGTTCGAGTCAATGCGATTATGAGAGGAAGAGCAAGCACAGCAAGTGTAGCTACACTTGCGAAAAACGGCGTGGGTTGATCGGGATTTCCTTGCAGAGCAGCAAGCAAATCCGGTGAGTACCCACACCGGAAAAACAGAGCGCTCCGGCTGACCACCGAAACGCCCTGTTTTTGTATTTTGGGATAATCCCAAACCCTTTGGATAGCAGAAATTGAATTTCCATTTTTGCAAAGCATCTTGGACGAAAGCATGATATAATGCAGACAGTAAAGGGGATTTGTTCTCATGTTTTTTCAATACGGTGATTGTGAAACGACATATTTAACGTCCAAAGACAAACGTCTTGGTTGGGCAATCCAGCAAATCGGTCATATCAACCGTGAAGTGGATTCCGATCTGTTTTCTGCTATTGTACATCATATCATCGGGCAGCAGATTTCAACAGCGGCACAGGCAACGATCTGGAGCCGCCTGCTGACCGCAGCCGGAACAGTAACAGCAGATTCATTGACTTCGCTGGGGCGTGACCGGCTTCAACAGATTGGAATGACCTACAAAAAAGCAGATTACATGCTGGATTTTGCGAAGCAGGTGAAGAGCGGCACTTTGAATTTGGAACAACTCTGGAGTTTGAGTGATGAGGAAGTTATCCTGGAACTGACGAAACTCAAAGGTGTGGGTGTGTGGACAGCGGAAATGATTTTGACATTCTGTATGCAGCGACCGAATGTCGTGAGTTTTGGCGACCTTGCTATTCAGCGGGGCATGAGAATGCTTTACCGTCACCGACAGATCGACAGGACAAAGTTTGAGCGCTATCAAAAACGCTACGCTCCGTATGGAACTGTTGCCGGCTTGTACCTCTGGGCGATCGCTAGCGGTGCAATTCCAGAACTGACAGATCCTGCCGGAAAGAGGTAGAAAGGCATTTATCATGTACTTATGGATCATCGCGGCGGTTGCCGCTTACTTTATTAAAGGTTTGTGCGGCTTTGCCAACACACTGGTATTCACGTCCATCCTGAGCTTCGGCGCGTCAAATGCCAATATTTCTCCCATTGACCTGCTGCTGGGCTATCCGACAAACCTGATTCTGACGTGGAAGAACCGAAAGAGCCTTGACCCAAAGGTGTATCTTCCGCTGGCAGCTTTGGTGCTGGCAGGCAGCATTCCCGGTGCGCTTTTGCTCAAAAATGTGGATGCCAGAGCCATCAAGTTGGTATTCGGCGTTGTGGTAGCAGTGTTTGGAGTGGAGCTGCTTTCGCGGGAGTACCGCAAAAAGAAGGTTCGCTCGTCGAAGCTCGTGCTGGCGATCATCGGCGTGACGGCGGGCGTACTGTGCGGACTGTTCGGCGTGGGCGCGCTGCTTGCCGCCTATGTCAGCCGCGTGACCGAGGGTGGCGGTTCGTTCAAGGCAAACATCAGCGCGGTGTTTATCGTAGACAACACCTTCCGCATCGTTCTTTACAGCGCGTTAGGGCTTCTGACGCTGGACACCGTGAAGTCCGTTCTGTTACTGATTCCGTTTGCGCTTTTGGGGCTGTATGCGGGCATCAAATGCAGCAGCCGCATGGATGAAAAGCTGGTCAGAAAGATCACTTCTGTTCTTCTGGTACTGTCCGGCATTTCGTTGATTCTGAAAAATTTATGAGGAGTGTGAGCGTATGACAGAACCGGAAATGTGGGAAGCCGTGCAGCGCTCGGACGCAAGCTATGACGGGCTGTTCTTCTATGCGGTGAAAACGACGGGCATTTTCTGCCGCCCCTCCTGCAAATCAAAGCCGCCGAAGCGGGAAAATCTCTGCTATTTTGCATCCGGCGAAGAAGCCCGCGCCGCTGGGTTCCGCCCTTGTAAGCGCTGCCGCAGTGACCTCTTGGAGTACCAGCCCATGCGGGAGATCGCGGCGGAGATCAAGGCGCGGCTGGATAAGGCGTCATCTCTGGACGATGTGGGCTTGACGCCGCGGCGGATGACGGATGTTTTCAAGCAGGAATACGGTGTGACTCCAAAGGAATATGCCGACTCACTCCGGCTGCGCACAGCAAAAGAAATGCTGGCAGGATCGCCGGAAAAGGTGATCGATGTTGCGTATCAGGCGGGCTTTTCCAGCCTTGCCGCGTTTAACCGTTTTTTCAAGCAACAGACCGGGCAAACGCCGACAGCGTATCGAAAGGAGCATCAAGTGCTATGAAGGGAACCGCTATTTATCCTTCGCCGGTGGGCGATATTCAACTGGACTGGGAGGACGGCGCGGTCACAGCGCTCAAAAACGCAGATAGGGCCGCAAAAGCCGACGTGCCGAACGAGCTGACTCGACTGGTATTTCGGCAGTTGGACGAATATTTTGCAGGGACGCGCAAAGCGTTTGATTTTCCGTACCGGCTGCACGGAACGCCGTTTCAGGAACGCGTCTGGGCGGCACTGCGGGAGATCCCTTATGGCGAAACGCGCAGCTATAAAGACATTGCGGAAGCCATCGAACACCCGAAAGCATTCCGGGCAGTTGGCATGGCAAATCATGCAAATCCCATTTTTATCGCTATCCCATGCCATCGCGTCATTGGTGCAAGCGGATCGCTTGTCGGCTATGGCGGCGGGTTGGAAATGAAAAAAGCTCTTTTAGAGTTGGAGCGATCCAACAGGGAATGAGTTGAAAACGACTTTTATCTGCCTGATAAACTGCGTTCGTGCAGAGACGTGAAAATATACATTCTCATCTTTTTGCGTCGTTCTCAGGCGAAATAATCTTGAATTTTCGACCTTGAATCGCATACAAATCCATCCTATCAGTCAGAAATGGGAGTAGGTATTCTCTACCTCCGACCATCAAGATTGACGAATTGGCGTTTAATTCCAGCTACCATTGTCAAGACAGTTTCTCGAATAAAACTGTGAACATCTTCTAAGTGAATCGGATTTGCAGAGGGTTTCGGGCAAAACGGGCTTGAAATTAGGTGAGAAAAATCAATGCTTGCCTGATTCGTGAAGTATCTGCCTTCTGCGTATATGGCTTATACTGTTCCGTGATTTACGGTATCGTGCAGCCGGTGCGCGGTTTTGTATGACCTTTTGCGGTTTGGCTACATATCGTCCGATTCTGTGAAGTGCAAAGTTGCGCCCTGCGTACAGGGCATCGAATATGCCGCACGCACAAAACCGCCAGAAAGGGGAAAAAGCCCTGTGCCGCGTTCAATACGTAGCACAGGGTTTTCCAGTGTTGTAGATTTCTGATTGCATTCGCACCGCTGTTTTTCTTGTCATGCTTTATGCAAGGTTGTCATTCACTTATTTATACCATGCAGGAAAGGGCATACAGATCCTGCGAAAAGAATAAAATACGCCCAAAAGGAATAAGCACAGCTTCTATCACATATGATTTACCCGTGAGGTGTGTCATATGGGCAAGAGGCGTTTGATAGGAAAGATAGTTATATTGATGCTGGGCTTGGCAGCGGTGGTGATATTGGCGGCAAACAGCGATACCATACCCGTCAGCACCCCAAAAAAGGGGTATAGGGTAGTTATCGATCCGGGTCACGGCGGCAGCGACTGCGGCGCGGTGGGAGTATCGGGAGTAAAGGAGGCGGGGCTGAACCTTGCCGTGAGCCTGTACCTGAAGGAGGAGCTGGAGGCGCTGGGAATGGAGGCCATACTCACCCGCAGCGACGAAAGGGCGCTGGCAGAGGGCAAGAAGGCGGACATGGCCGCCAGGGGCAAAATAATGAACGGAGAAGGGGTGGATCTGGTGGTGAGCGTTCATATGAACAAGTTCACCGATCCATCGGTACATGGGCCAATGGCCTTCTACATGAAGGGCAGCGCCGAGGGGGAGAAGCTTGCAAAGACCGTTATAGACAGCATAACAGACGAGCTGGGGGCGGCCCGGCGCATAGCCAATCCCGGCGACTATTATGTGATACGGGAGAGCATGCCGGTATCCGTGCTGGTGGAGTGCGGTTTCCTCTCAAACAGCGGTGATGAGGCGCTTTTGCAGCAGGAGCAGCATCAAAAGAAGCTCGCCCGCGCCATAGCGCGAGGGATTTTCAGCTATCTTGAGGGGGATTTGGGGTGTAAGCCGCTGGACTAATGGACCTTTGTCGCTTATAATATAATAGAATTGATATGCAAAGGCGAAGGACAGGCAGATTATGGACGCCATGATAAACCGCATACTGGGGGAGCAGCGGAAAAACCCCCGCCTCATGAACCCGCTGGTGCTGGCCTACATAGGCGACACGGTATACGACCTTTACGTGCGCAGCTGGCTCATAGAGGGCAGCGACGCTACGGCTCACGGCCTGCATGTAATGGCCACCAGGAAGGTCTGCGCAAAGGCCCAGGCAGCGGGGGCCATGGCGATAATGGAACAACTCACGGAGGACGAGCTGTACATATTCAAGCGGGGGCGCAACAGCCATATGGGTACCGTACCCAAACACGCGGAAATGTCGGATTACAGGGCGGCTTCAGGCCTTGAGGCGCTGCTGGGGTACCTGTTTCTGTCCGGCGAGGACGGCCGCATACGCGAGCTTATGGACAATATAAAACAAAGCCTTTTTACAGAGGATGAGGAGAAATAGCATGGCATACGACAACAGGCGCAGCAACGGCGACTACGGCCGGAAGAGCTACAACCGGGGCGGCTACGGTCAGAAGGATTTTGAAAGGGACATAGCCCGGGATTCCAAGCCCTATAAGAAGCTTGACGGCAGAAAGCCTTATGGCAAGAAGTTTGACGACCGTCAGGATAAGCCCTACAAGAAGTCGGACGATAAGCGCGAGGACAGGCCCTTCAAGGATAAGCCCCTCAATAAGAAGCCCGAGAGCCGGGAGAATACCCCCAACACCAACGAGCCCGACGAGCTGCCATACATAATAATGGGCCGCAACGCCGTGCGGGAAGCTGTGAAGTCAGGCCGCAGCATAGACCGGATACTGGTGAGCAAGGAGCTGGACGGCTCTCTCCGGGAGGTTGTGAACCTTGCCCGGGACAACAACATACAGATACGCGAGGTGGACCGCTACAAGCTGGACGAGATATGTATGCCCTTCGGCCACGGCGGCAAGCCGGGCAACCATCAGGGAATTCTGGCCCAGGTGCCGGGCGTAGAGTACTGCGACATATCCGACATACTCAGGGACGCAAGGGATAAGGACGAGAAGCCGTTCATAATACTCCTTGACGGCGTGGAGGATCCCCACAATCTGGGCAGCATAATCCGCAGCGCGGAATGCGCCGGCGCCCACGGCGTAATAATACCCAAGCGACGCAGCGCATCCGTGACCGCAGCGGCCTGCAAGGCTTCTGCGGGCGCGGTGGAGTACATGAAGGTGGCCCGGGTATCCAACCTTGCGGGAGCCATAGACCGTCTCAAGGACGAAGGGCTGTGGATAGCCGGCGCGGACATGGAGGGCACCGAAATGACCAAGGCGGACCTGAAGGGTGCCATAGGCTTAGTGATAGGCAGCGAGGGCGACGGTCTAAGCAGGCTCATCCGCGAGAAGTGCGACTTCCTTGTGTCCATACCCATGTGGGGCCACATAGATTCCCTCAACGCGGCGGTGGCCGCAGCCATACTCATGTTCGAAAAGAAGAGGCAGGGTTAGCTTGTAATGGAAAAAAGGGAAAATAAGGACGGAAGGCTGGTGCGGCTTGCCCAATCGGGCGACAATGACGCCATGGAGCAGCTTTGCGCGGAGTATAAGGATACTGTGCGCATGCTGGCCCGGCCTTATTTTCTCATAGGCGCGGACAGGGACGACCTTATTCAGGAGGGGATGATAGGCCTGTACAAGGCCATACGGGACTATCGGGAGGATCACAACGCCAGCTTTGCTTCCTTTGCGGAGCTTTGCATAACCCGGCAGATACTCAGCGCCATTAACGCCAGCCGCCGCCGGAAGCATCAGCCGCTGAACAGCTACATATCCCTCTACCGTACCCCGGAAAGCGGAGACCGTGAGCTCCTTGAGCTGATAGAGCAGCCGGGCGGCGACCCGGAGGAGCGTTTCATAAGCCGTGAAACGGCGGCTGCCCTCAGAGACGTGATAAATACCCGCCTCACCCCCCTCGAAAGAAGGGTAACGGAGCTTTTCCTTCAGGGTATGACCTACCGTCAGATAGCCGGTGCGGTGCCATGCCCCCTCAAGAGCGTAGACAATGCCCTGAGCCGGGTAAAAAGGAAGCTGGGGGAAAGCGTGGATAAGTAGGAAGGGGCGACTTCTTTCTCTTTTCTTTTCAGGAGAAAAGAAAAGCAGAAAGAAGCAAAGAGAAAAGAAAAGCCTGACAAAAAAATAAAGGAGCGGCTTATACGCTCCTTTCAGAGTGTCGAAAAAGTGGCGTTCAGCCACTTTTTCGACATACTTAAAGGAGTGGCCTAAGCCACTCCTTTATTTGAGCCTGCGCTTTGATTACTCGATGATCGCGGAAACAACGCCGGAAGCAACGGTGCGGCCGCCTTCGCGGATAGCGAAGCGGAGACCTTCGTCCATGGCGATGGGGGTGATCAGATCGATCTCCATGGTGATGTGGTCGCCAGGCATAACCATCTCAACGCCCTCGGGCAGCTTGATGGAGCCGGTAACGTCGGTGGTGCGGAAATAGAACTGAGGACGGTAGCCGGAGAAGAAGGGAGTATGGCGG
>SFEL01000009.1 GCA_004557245.1 Clostridiales bacterium
TGTTTTGAATTCTGCCGAGTATCTTTTGTATTTTTGTCCCTTTTTGCTCATTAAAAATATGCACCTCCGAAAGTGTCTAACTTTCGGGGTGCATATCAAACTGCCGCTTATTTAAACTGCGCTTATTTTTATTTGCCGGTAAAGTGCATTATGGCTTCCAGCACAGCGCCGCCCATGGCCAAGGACTTGTCCGAACAGGAGAAGCAGTGTTCGTATTCGCAGCGGGGATCCACGTCGGCGCACTTCATGCCCTCGGCAGCGTAGAAGCCGTCCGGCAGCAGGCCACGGAGGGTGCCGTCTATTTGAGCTTTTACTTCTTTGCCGCCGACGATAGCCACCGTCTCCTGTGCCTTCACCCTGTCGCCTATGGCGTGTATGCAGTGGAATACTCCCTCGGCAGGAGCGTGCATTACGCGCTCGGCGCCGCGCCCGGCTATTATGCCGGGTATGCCGGTGTTGGGTATGGGGCTCTGTCCCTTTTCATAGTATACTCGGCCCATGTAGTGACCCCGCTTTGTCTCTACTGCGGCATGGCAGTCCGTGCCCACTGTAAAGCCGGGGCCGAGGGCTATGACGACAGGGGCGTCAGAGATGGATGTTCCTGTGTTGCGCTTGGCGATTATGGCGTCCACCATTGCGTCCGGGCAAAGAGTAAGCGCGGTGCGGCCGGTCTCGTCAGCCAGTATGGGTATATTTCCCTGGGTTATTACAGCCTTTGCGGTTTCGGCATCTGGAACAAGAACGGCAGTTATGCTTTCAACCTTGGCTGTACCGTGATACATGGCCTCGGAGAAAGCTACGGAGCGGCGTATTGCGCTGGGCTTTACAAGGTCAGTCATGACTATATCCATGCCCGCGCGCTTTAAGCGAACTGCAACACCTGTGGCCAGATCCCCTGCGCCCTTTATTAGAACCAGCATAAAATACCCTTTCGATATCTGGTAACAGCTTTAGTTTAACGATACGGAAATTGTATCATTCGCAAACAACTGTGTCAAACATGGAAGAAAATATTAAATATTTGCAAAACCGTAGCTGTATAGCGTTAAAAGTATGGAAATGCGGCGGCTTTAATGATATGATTTCTGCAATAGAATTATAGCGGAGCAGATTTGCGATAATATATAGTAAAGCGATACAAGGAGGGATCAAAATGGCATTTTTTGACAAGATCAATTCCATAGCCAAGAACGTGGGCGACAAGACGGGCGACGCCATCGAAATGGCGAAGATTAACGCGAGGATAGCTTCCGAGCGCAGCGCTATGAACGATATTTACAGACAGCTCGGCGAGGCGTACTATGCTCATCGCATTAACGGCGGCGAGGGCGAGCCCGCGGAAGCTGCTGCGATGTATTCCCAACTGGACCAGCGCACGGCGGCCATAGACGAGGCTCAAAAGCAGATAGTGGCCATAAAGGCCGAGGGCGAACGAAGGGCGGCGGAAGCCGCGGCAGCAGAGGAAGCTGCCTCCGCGGTCAAAACACAGACGAGCGTGCAGCCCGGCATTCCCGTGCTTGATACCAGCATGCCTGCGGAAGGGCAGAGCGTGAAATGTTCCCAGTGTGGCGCTAACCTTAACGCAGACGCGAAGTTTTGCCCTCAGTGCGGCACCAGGATAGAGCCCCCCGTACCTGAAGCCGCCGAGGCTCCGCAGAGCAGGATATGCCCCGGCTGCGGTGCGGAGGTTGCCCAGGGAATGAAATTTTGCAGCCAGTGCGGGGCCAGGGTTGAATAACGAATTTAATAAGACAACGGCAAAAGCGGCTCGGAGACAAACTCCGAGCCGTGTTTTTGTGCGAAAAAACAGCAGGGCCTGTTGAGCCGTGCGCAGAGTTAAATGCAAAAATATCAGTGATAATTTTTAAACTATGCTTGTAATACGTGAATGTTTGTGTTATTGTATACAGGTATTCAAGGGTACTCAATTTGTTCTGATATAGGAGGAGAAACTCATGAGGAAATTGATCGCAATAGCTTTGGTATTCACAATGGCACTGGGCCTTACCGCCTGCGCTGGCGGCGGCTCTGATATACACAGACTCAACATGGCTACCGGCGGTGACGCGGGCACCTATTATGCCTTTGGCGGCGTTATAGCCAACGTCCTTACCAGCAAGATAGACAACGTTGAAGTCACGGCTCAGACCTCAGGCGGCTCCATCGACAACGCCCGCAAACTCAAAAACAAGGAAGCAGAGATTGCATTCATGCAGAACGACGTTCTCCAGTATGCCGTCACCGGTACCGAGTCCATGAAGGACGACGGCGCCATGGAGAACCTATGCGCAATAGCTTCCCTCTATCCCGAGGCGGTGCAGCTGGTAGCCACCAAGTCCAGCGGCATCAAGACCATAGCGGATCTCAAGGGCAAAAAAGTATGCGTAGGCGACCAGGGCTCCGGATCCGAGGTAAACGCCAGCCAGATAATTGCGGCTGCCGGCATGAGCTACTCCGACTTTGACGTGCAGTACCTCAGCTTTTCCGAGGCTTCCACAGCCATGCAGAACGGCACTGTGGACGCGGCGTTTGCCACTTCCGCACTGCCTAACAGTGCCATAACCGAGTTGGCCAACTACACTGACATAGTGGTAGTTCCCATCGACGGTGAGATCGCAGACAACCTTATCGCCCAGTACCCATTCTACGCCAAGACTACCATTGGCACTGACGTATACGGTGTGGAGGTGGCCGAGACCGTTGCCATGATGGCAGTGCTCACTACCACTACCGATCTGGACGAGGAAGTAGTTTACAACATTACCAAGACCCTCTTCGAGAACCAGGCTGACCTTATCGCCGGCAACGCCCACGGAAAAGAAGTTACCCTGGACACCGCACTTCAGGGCGTTACCGTGGACTTCCATCCCGGAGCTGTCAAGTACTACAAGGAAAAGGGCATCATGTAACACTGCACAACGTAAGCCTAATAAGAATTAGGAGGGCGAAAGCTCTCCTAATTTGAGGTTTATGGGAGCGTTAAGATATTTAACAAATACTGGCACCGGAGAGGATTTAATGGAGTTATTAAAAAAGAAAAAAGATAAGAAGCCAAAAGCTAAAGGCATCGAGCTGAACATCGATACCACAGGAATGAGCGAGGAAGAAATAGCAGCGATGGAAGCCGCTAAGGTGCTTGAACAGTACGACCGCGAATCCGCCTTCCGCAACGGGCTGCCCAAGGGAATTTCTCTTGTTATTTCCGCAATACTTATAGCCTTTGCCCTGTTCCAGATATATACAAGCATCTGGACGATACCCGCTCAGGTGCTGCGCTCGGTACACCTTGCATTCGCGCTGCTGCTGGTATTCCTTCTTTACCCCGCAGGCAAGCATATGGCAAAGAACAAGGTACAGTGGTACGATTACGTTCTTGCAATACTTGCGGCGGCCGTGGTACTGTACATCCCTCTCAACTATGAGTATATCATTAAGAACGTGGGCAATTACTCCTCTATGGATATAGTTGTGGGGGCGGTCGGTATACTGCTGCTGATGGAGGGCTGCCGTCGTGTGGTAGGCATGCCTATATTGATAGTTGTGCTGGCATTTCTTCTTTACGCCAAGTTCGGCAACCTTATACCCGGCACCTTCGGCCACAGGGGCTACAGCGTGCGCCAGATAGTGAACCATATGTACTTTACCCTCAACGGCGTATTCGGAACTCCTCTGGGCGTGTCCTCCACCTATATATTCCTGTTCATATTGTTTGGCGCTTTCCTTGAGAAGACTGGCGTGGGCAGGCTGTTCATAGACCTTGCAAACGCGGTGGCGGGCAAGCACATAGGCGGCCCTGCAAAGGTGGCTGTAATATCTTCCGCTCTTCAGGGTACGGTATCAGGATCTTCCGTGGCCAATACGGTATCTACAGGCTCGTTCACTATACCGGCAATGAAAAAGCTGGGTTATAAGCCCGAATTTGCTGGCGCAGTGGAAGCGGCGGCTTCTACCGGCGGGCAGATAATGCCCCCCATAATGGGCGCTGCGGCGTTTCTGATGGCGGAAAGCACTGGCTTTACATACGCCCAGGTGGTGAAATCCGCCATAATACCGGCGGTGCTGTATTTCTCGGGTATACTGATAAGCGTGCACCATGAGGCCCGCAAGATAGGCCTTAAGGGCATGGAAAACAAGGACATACCCAAGATAGGCGTCGTTATGAGGGAACGGGGCCATCTGCTTATGCCGTTGATATTTATGATATACATGCTTTCTGCAAAGGTGACCCCCACCTATGCGGCGCTGGGTGCGATACTCGCATCTCTCATGGCATGCAGCATACAGTGGCTGTGCCTTATACCCGCTGCGATGATGGTGGTCGGCATGAACACGGGACTGCATTTTACTGTGTATTCCCTTGCTGCCATAGGCATATGGCTGGCAATATGCGTTATACGCGGCTGCCGGATACGGGAAAAGCTTACTGCCAGGGAATGGATAAACGCGGCGCTGGGGTTCGATCCTTACGACATGATAGTTGATGCCTTGAAAAACGGCTCCCGCAGCGTTTTGTCCGTAGTTGTCGCATGTGCAATGGCGGGCATGATAGTGGGCACCGTTACCCTGACCGGTCTCGGACTCAAGCTGGCTACCGGCCTTGCACAGATAGCGGGCAATAACATCTATCTGCTGCTGTTCTTTACCATGATTTCCTCCATAGTGCTGGGCATGGGCGTGCCTACTACGGCTAACTACCTGATAACCTCTACCATATGTGCCCCTGCCATAATAAATATGGTATGCATGATGCGGGGGGTTCCTGTGACCGAGCCCACCATGGCTATAATAATGAGCGCCCACCTGTTCGTATTCTATTTTGGCATAGTGGCGGATATTACTCCTCCTGTGGCCCTCGCCGCAATGGCAGGTTCCGCCATTGCCAAGGGCGAACCGTTCAAGACCGGCGTGAACGCAACCAGGCTGGCTATAGGAGCGTTCATTGTACCCTATATCTTTGTTATGAACCCTGCCATGCTGATGATAGACACTACGGTATGGGCGGTGGTGCAGAATGTTGCAACGGCACTCGTAGGAATGTACGCACTGTCCGGCGGCCTTGCGGGCTTTGTTCAGGATCACTGCAAATGGTATGAACGGATACTGCTCATCGTAGGAGGCTTGGGAATGATAATACCGGGTACTATCTCCGACCTGATTGGATTTGCGATACTGGCAGCCATATTCGCAATACAGCGTAAACGTTACAACTCGGGCCATAAGATAGCCGCATAAGCAAAGAAAAAACAAGAGGGGCGCCACAAATGTGGCGCCCCTCTGAGACTGTCGAAAAAGTGGCTGAACGCCACTTTTTCGAGTTTTTTCATCCGGTGCTTGCGCTTCTGGCGCGGCCAGCACCGAATGCAGGGAAAGCCTTGCTGCGCAAGCGCTTTTTGCGGATTTGCCTCACATGTCGCCAAATCCGAATAAAGCCATAAGGGACTGTGGCCCCTTATCAACCCTGGGGTTTTTTGACAGACTGAGGGGCGCCACAAATGTGGCGCCCCTCTTGTTATATGCTGTTTTTACTTTATGAAGCCAAATACGTTGAGTATTACGATTATCATGAACAGCGGGATTATCACATAGGCGCTTATCTTATTCCAAAGATTTATACTGCCGTCCCGGCCGTCATGGGTAAGCTCGGCTTCGTACTTCTTCCAGCCCCATACCTTGGAAACGAAGAGACAGACCAGTATACAGCCGAGAGGCATGAGCACGTAGCCGCTGAAGCAGTCCAGCCAGTCATACAGCCCGTAGAACTCGGTGCTGCCGTAATAGAGCCAGGGTATCTGTAAGCCCTTCATGGGGCCGAAGCCCAGCGATACGAATATGTTGGCGATGCCGATTATGATGGCGATTATCAATGTGGCCTTTTTGCGTCCCATCTTTAGCTTTACTTCGGCGGTGCGGATATTTGTCTCGAAGAAGCTGAAGAGGGAGGAGATGACCGCGAATATCAGCGCAAGGAAGAAGCAACTGCCTATTATGCGCCCGCCGGGCAGGTTGAGGAATATGCCGGACATGACCTCGAATACGAGGGCCGGGCCTTTCTGAACGTCTATGCCTGCGCCGAAGGCGGAGGGGATGATGACGAATCCCGCGAGAACAGCGGCAAAGGTATCGGCAAAGCTTATGATCAGAGCGTCGCTCTTCAGGTTGTTCTTTTTAGGTATATTTGCGCCAAGGGTGATAAACAGGCTCCAGCCTATGCCCACTGAGAACAGCACCTGCGTTACAGCATCTGCGAATACCTTAACGGTAAACTTGCTGAAATCGGGCAGCAGATAGTACTTCAGACCCTCTGCCGCGCCCTCGGTTATGGTGCAGGCGTAAACGCCGCAGATGATGAGCATGAGTATCAGTGCGGGCATTATGAACTTGGCAAGCCTTTCAACCTTGTTGGTAATGCCGAAGAGAAGCATGGCAGATACGAATACCAGCAGTATCATTGACCAGATTATGGGCTGCACGGGATCCGAGGTGAAGCCCTTAAAGAAGGCACTGGGATCGCCGCCGAAGTTGCCCACGAATATGAACTGGAAGAGATAGCGAAGCACCCATCCGCCTACTACTACGTAGTAGAAATTTATCATTATTGTGCAGAGATTGCCTATCCAGCCCACAAAGCCCCACTTGGGGTTGATGCACTCGAAGGCTGTGACGGTGTCAAGGCCGCTGTGGCGGCCTATGGCCGTTTCCATCTCCACCATGGGTTTGGCCAGAGCAAGCACCACAAGAAGATATACTACAAGGAATACGCCGCCTCCTCCACGATAGGCCAGATAAGGGAATTTCCAGATGTTGCCGAGACCGATGGACGCCCCGGCGGCTACCATTAGATAGCCGAAGCGGCTGCCCCACTGTTGTTTCTGTTCCATAGATTTACCCTCTTTCAAAAAAATATAAGCGATAATGATTTCGCCTTCAAAGCGGCATCTTAACTGAAAATTAACACCGCCTAAAAGCATAATAAAGTTATTGCTAAAACTATTACGCTACAATAACCTAAAAAACAGCTGAAATTTGCAGTCCGCCCATCTAAAATGAAGATTGGAAATGAAAAAAATAAATGCGAACAGACGAATAGCAGGAAAATCATTTCTCTGTTTTTATTGTATCAATTATACCGCCGTGAAGGGATTAATGCAAGGTACATAGAAAGATATGCTTAACCTACTTTCTAATGGCTAGTATGAGAAAACCGCATGGATGATATTCGGTATATGAATAATAGCTAGTCTGTCAAAAAACCCCGGGGTTGATAAGGGGCCGCAGCCCCTTATATTCAATCCGGCTCTGACGACATGTGCGTCAGAACGGATGAAAACCAAGAGGTTTTCGCACTTTGCATTCGGTGCTGACCGCGCCATAGGCGCAAGCACCGGATGAAAAAAACTCGAAAAAGTGGCGTTCAGCCACTTTTTCGACAGTCTCTAATAGCTTATATCCTGAATGGCCCTTTTATATAATAAACTTTTGCCTTTTGTCGAATACATTGACCGGAATATTGCAGCAAAGTACAGTAGAAGTACAACATCAAAATGAATCAGGTCTTTCATTTATACCCGCTGTCATTTCAAAATTATATAAATCATCGGGGGAAGAATAATATGTATGAGAAGAGAAGCGCGGCGAATATGCTGAGGGCGGTAGGTATGCACCCAAAATACAAAGGCTATGCCTATGTGCTGTGCATACTGGAAAAGACGGGAATGGAGCCGGAGAGACTGTACGGCTCGGCTGGGGAAATGTACCGGTTGGTGGAGGAAAAATTCGGCATAAAGCGGGCGGCAATGGAGCGCTGTATACGCTTTGCCATACAGCGCACGTGGGAGACGGGCAACGACAAGCTCAAAGAGCTGTTTGGCGCGTACGATGTATGCTGCATGCCCACAATAACGGAGTTCCTCGCAGTGATGACGGAGGGCCTGTGCTGCGGGCGGGGAGGACGCAGAGCTTGATAATTTGAGGCTTTGAGAGTATCATAGGTCTATGAAAGAGTTGCTTAAAAAACTCAGAGGCATCGATACCGGTATGCTATGTATACCGGCTTTGATGCTGCTGGGCTATATATTTATACATATGCTTTTTGGCGGCACACTGCTTTCCTATAACTGCTGGGACAGCTACTCTCTGCAGGCCATGTCCTGGCTTTCCGGGAGGCTGGATATGGGGAAGAATTACGAATGGCTGGAGCTTGCGGTTTACAACGGCAAATACTACCTTTCCTTCCCGCCCCTGCCCAGCGTTGTGATGCTGCCATTCGTGCTGCTTTTCGGCGAGAGAACGCCGAGCAATCTGGTGTCTGCACTTTACGGCATATTTACCGCCATGATCGCCTATAAGATATTAAAAAAGGCTGGCATGAAGCGAGGCGGGGCTGTGTTTTTTGCCATAGCCTACGTGTGGGGAAGCAATATGCTCTGGCTAAGCACCTCGGGCGGAGTATGGTTCCTTGCCCAGGGGCTGAATATGCTGCTGCTGACAGCCTGCGTTTATTTCGCACAGCAAAAAATGCGGGTGGCGGCGTACGCCATGGCCGCCCTTGCGGTTGGGTGCAGGCCCTTCTCGGTCTGTATGTTTCTGCCCCTCATGGCGTACTTTTACACGGCGGATAAGGACAGGCCTATGGCGGACAGGATAGGCGGCCAGATACGGTCTCTCATAATACCTGCGTTCATAGCCCTATGCTATATGCTCTATAATTATGTCCGCTTCGGCAATGTGTTGGAATTCGGTCACAACTATCTGCCTGAATTCACGGAGAGCGAAAAGGGGCAGTTCAGCCTGAGCTACATACTTCCCAATCTTTATAATCTATTGCTTCGCCCCGTGACGTTAAGGGCTGACCTGACGCTCGAATACCCGTTATTCGACGGGTTTATGTTCTACATTGCCAATCCAATGTTTCTTATATGGTTTGCTGCGGTGGTAAAGGACGTGCGTCAGAAAAAGCTTGATGCGGTACGGTTATGTATAGTGATTGCCGTACTCATAGAGCTGTTGCTGCTCTGCGCCCATAAGACGCTGGGCGGCTGGCAGTTCGGCGCAAGGTATACGGTGGACATGCTGCCCATGGCCCTTATGTATCTGCTGCTGAAAAAAGATGAACCGGGGGGGATTTCGGCGTTTATTATGGCTGCGGGAATGATGTTCAACCTTTACGGCGCGCTGGCCATGACGATGCTGCATTGATGAGGCTTTAAGCCTGTGATATAATACAAAAAAGCAAAAGGAGAATATTATAATGGTAATAATCGAAATGGAAGGCGGAGGTAAGATAAAGCTGGAGATGGACAGGCAGGCCGCGCCTAACACAGTAAAAAACTTCGTAAGCCTTGCGGACAAGGGTTTCTATAATGGCCTGATATTCCACAGAGTCATACCCGGCTTTATGATACAGGGCGGCTGCCCCGATGGCACAGGCATGGGCGGCCCGGGCTACAGTATAAAGGGCGAGTTTGCATCTAACGGCTTCAGGAACCCCCTGAAGCACAAGAGGGGCGTCATATCCATGGCGCGCTCTATGCGGCCGGACAGCGCAGGTTCCCAGTTCTTCATAATGCACCAGGACGCGCCCCACCTTGACGGCCAGTACGCGGCATTCGGCAGGGTAGTTGAGGGAATGGACATAGTGGACGAAATCGCCTCCGTTCCCACAGACTTTAGGGACAGGCCCAAGATAGATATGGTGATAAAATCCGTCACCTTGGCAGACGAGCCGGTGGAAGAGCCGGAAAAGATATAAGGAGATTAGCCGATGGAAACCCATGAGGAGAAGATAGACGAACTCCGCGGCCAGATAGACGAGATAGACCGTCAGCTTATAGAGCTCTTTGAGCGGCGCATGGACGTGGCCCGGGAGATAGGCGCGGTCAAGCGCGAGCACAATCTTGGCATACGCAACGAACGCCGGGAAATGGAGGTCAAGGCCAACTGCAGGGCTTACTGCAGAAACGACCTGTACCGGGATTACGCCCAATCTATGATGAAGTGCGTCATGGGTGCGTGCCGAGGCATACAGCATGCCGACGCGCCCGATTACGACGACCCATGGCAGTACGCATACAAGAATCTTGACGTGGCGAAGGAATTGGGACTCAAGTAATTGGGCAGACTCCTGATATGAGCAGGAGCGATAACAACAAAAACAGCATATTCGACTTTGCAAAGACGCTCCTGGGTCAAAAGCCCGGGGGCGTCTGTCGCGTCGACGAAAGATACGATGAGTATGTCATTGAGAATTCCCCTACGGAGGAGCAGCTTGCGGCACAGCGAAGGGAGGATTTTTCCGGAATGCCCGTGATAGCCGTAGCCATAGCGGGAGAGGACGGGGATAAACTGAGACGGCTCACCGAGGACTCCGTAAAGGAACAGACCTACAGCCGGTGGATAATCTCCAAAAGCCCTAAGACGGACGAGTTCGACTTTATCATGTATATGTGGCCGGGCGATATTCTCCGCCCGGACGCGCTGTATACCTTCGCAAAAAATACCGAGGGCAATGATTTGATATTTTGCGACGAGGACAGGCTGGAGGAGGGGCAAAGGTGCGATCCGCTGTTCAAGCCATGCATGGACAGGGTGACGGAGTATAGCTTCGACATGCTGGGCCGCGGCGTTATGGCGAGCAGGGCGCTGTTTGAAGCGTCCGGAGGAATGACGGGGGTCACAGGCTGCGACAGATACGCCTATAATCTGCGGCTGGCAGACAGGTGCAGCAGCGCCTGTCATATACAGCAGGTGCTGTACACGGCGCACGACAGGAGGGATATAGGCCCGGAGGGGCGGCAGGTACTGGAAAACCACCTTAAAAAAAATGACGATATCAGGGTATTTCCCGGGGAATGGAGGGGAAGCTTCAGAGTAGAGGCTATAATAAGGAGACCCAGCGCTGCAATCGTGATATACAACAAAAACTCACATATTCCCCTTATGAGGCTGCTCAACAGCATGGACGGTTCGCTGAGAGGGCAGAAGCAGGTGGAAATAATAATTGCCGACGGGGGCAGCACCGACGGACAAACGCTGAAATACTACGACATACTCCGGCGCAACGGCGCGGCGAAAGTGTTTTGCGGCAAAGGCATGCCGCTGCCGGCGCTGCTCAACGCCGCAGCAAAGGAGGCTGACCGGGAAAACTGCCTTTTTATGGACAGCAATGTGGAGGCGCTGGGCATAAACTGGCTGTACGACATGCTGTCTCAGTCAGAGCGCCGCGGCTGCGGAGGGGTAGGCCCCAAACTTATCGGCCAGGACGGAAGGCTGGTATATACCGGCATAACAATAGGCATAGGGGGCTGGCAGGGCAGCCCATACGCAGGGACGCCGGACGACCGGGAAAGCGGGCAAAAGCTGCGCTTTACAGGCACACTGCGCACCGTATCCGCCCTGTCGTGGGTGTGCATGATGACCCCGATGGACTTATTCTTCAACGCGGGCTGCTTTGACGAGAGCTTCAACGAGACGGGCTTTGATACCGAGTACTGCACGCGGCTGGACAGGAGGGGCTACAGCCTCATATACGCGCCAAACGTCGTAATGAAGTATCACGGCAGGATACACAGCGTTGCGGACGCCGACGGGCAGGACAGGATGCGATACTACGATACAGTGAGGGATACGCTCATCAGAGGCGACCCCAGATACAATAACAATTTTGATTATGCCCTTCCGTCGCCGCGCATAGCCGTAAGGCCGCGCCCTGCGGCGGAGCTGAACGAGCTTTACCGCAAATAAACAGGCCCCGAAAGGGGCCTTCAGTCTGTCAAAAAAACCCGGGGTTGATAAGGGGCCGCAGCCCCTTATGGCTTTATTCGGATTTGGCGACACAAGGTGAATTGCCCCGCAGGGGCAAGAGAAGGCCCCCTGGGGGGTGCGCGGCAAATCCGCAAAAGCCCTTGCGCAGCAAGGCTTTCCCTGCATTCGGTGCTGGCCGCGCCATAGGCGCAAGCACCGAATGAGAAAACTCAAAAAAGTGGCGTTCAGCCACTTTTTTGACACTCTGCAGGCCCCGAAAGGGGCCTTATCAAAGGTCGATGCGCATATCGGCACACTCGGCGTCTGTGGGGTCGTGAGTTACCATGATGAGCAGAGCGTCCTCGGTGCGGCGGCGTATTACGCCGAATACGGCGGAGCGCGTTTCTGGGTCAAGGCCTCTAAACGGCTCGTCCATTATGTATACGTCTGCTCTGGCGGCCAACGCCCGGGCTATGGATACCCTGCGCTTCATTCCGCCGGAAAGCTCCTTAGGATATTTGTCCAGCTCGGCGCCAAGGCCCAGCTCGGTAAGAAGCTCAGCCGCAATTTCCCGGGTGGAGGCTATGGCGGCGTTCTGCGCCGCGGTCTCCCAGGGCAGCAGCCTGTCCTCCTGGAATACCATGCTTATTATTTCGCCGTTCCTTTGTATGCTGCCGCGGTCAGGCTGGTACAGCCCAGCTATGAGATACAGCAGGGTAGTCTTGCCCCGGCCTGAGCGGCCGGTTATGGCGCAGAAGCCCTTTTCCGGCAGTGCGAGGGATATATCCTCCAGCACCGCATTGCAGTTAAAGCCCTTGTAAACGTGATCAAGGCGTATCATATACCCTCCTCAAAAGCCTTACAAACAGCCGCTCAAGGGCGATGCTTATAAGTATTATCACGGCGGTCCATGCGAAAAGGTCTACCGTCTCAAGGTATATCTTTGCGTTATAAAGCTCCGTGCCTATGCCGAGGGAGGGGGAGGCCAGCACCTCTGCGGCTATCCCCGCCTTCCACGCGAGGCCCATGCCCGCCTTGGCCGCCGCCATGAAAAAGGGCATTATGCCGGGCAGGTATATGTGGCGAAGAGTATCCGAAAAGCTCAGCCTGAATACCCTTGCCATTTCCAGAAGCTTTACGTCGGTGCCGGTTATGCCCTCGTATACGTTGGACCACACCACCGGCATGACCATAAGAAAGGACGTCACAATGGGTATGCGTTCCTTGGTGAGAAACAGGAACAGCAGCATTATAAACGATGCCACAGGGGTGGCACGGACTATCCTGGAAAGGGGGGAAAGGAACGCGTCCATTACCTTTGACTTGGCGGTAAGTATGCCAATGGCTACGCCTGTTACGAGGGCCGAAAGGTAGCCTATGAGTATGCGTATAAGAGATGCGGCTATATCCCGCCAGAAGGGCAGCGTTATTATAAGCTCCGCCATGCGCCGGGCAACCGAAAGAGGAGAGGGCAGTATTATTGCCCTCCCCAGCGTAAGATACAGTATTTGCCAGAGCGCCAGCCATGCGGCGGCTACGGCGGAGTGCTTCAGTAAGTCCTTCATGTATCTCCCTGAGGGTTAAGCATTATCCCACATAGAACATCTCGTCACCGGGCAGCTTGCCGCCCACGGACTTGGGGTTGGCGTCGAACAGTACCTTCAGCATGCCGCTCACCATGGCCTTCATTTCGTCGCCGGTTATGCAGACTATGTTGCAGTTGGGTATGGCCTTTTCGGCAAGAGCCGCGCTGGCCATTATGCCGTTCTTTTCCACCAGCGCACCGGCTTCTGCGGGAGAATTGACTGCGTATTCTGCAGAGGCGGCGTATTCCCTGAGAAATGCCTTCAGCGCCTCGGGGTGCTCATCGGCAAAGGCCTTGCGCACCACCAGACAGCCCTGCACCAGCTGAGCGTCGGATACGCTTT
Organism: Clostridiales bacterium; assembly: GCA_004557245.1. Lineage (GTDB taxonomy): Bacteria > Bacillota > Clostridia > Christensenellales > CAG-138 > SFEL01. The sequence goes on from SFEL01000009.1 coordinate 13,668, forward strand.
CCCACTCGGCGGTGAGGTCCAGCGCAATGCGGGCGCCCTCCGCCTTGCTGAGAGCAGTGGTCACAAAGGGCTCAGGCACCACTATTATATCTGCTTCTCCTGAGGCCAGTTTGGTCACAGCTTCGGCGTGCTCGGCTGCATATTCAACTTCCACAGAGCCGGCAAGGCCGTTTTTATCCAGAATATAGTTTAATATATATTCGGGGGTGCTGCCCTGTCCGGCAGCCAATATTTTCCTGCCCGCGAGATCGGCTATGGATTGTACGCCGTCACCATTTTCCACTACGTACAGCACGCCCAGGGTATTGACGGCTGCGGTGAGTATCTGACCTTCAGTTTTGTTGAAGAGTACTGCGCCCAGGTTCACGGGCACGGCGGCTATGTCCAGCTCGCCGGATATCAGGCCGCCCGTGACTTCATCGGGGCTGCCCGCGTAGGTTATGGAATAATTGTACTCGGTTTTGCTCTCCTCCGCAAGGGAACTGAGCTGGGCCATGCCTATGCCGGTGGGGCCCTTCATTGCGGCAACGTTTACTGTGAGCTGCTCCTTTGGGGTGCAGGCGGCGCAGAGTGCGGCCATCAGCAGCGATATGATCAGCGCGGTGATTTTCTTCATAAGTGTTTCTCCTTTTCTGATGGTTTCGAATATGTACAAATTTGTTTTTATACTTATTTTTTTATTATGATATTTCGTCCGCGGCGGGTGATTTTTCCTTCCGCTTCCATGGCGTCCAGCGTCCTGTAAAGGGAGGCGCGGCCTACGCCGAGCATCTCCGCGAAGTCGGTAAGGCTACAGGGGAGCCTTAGCTGCATTACTCCGTCCTGAATCGAGGCGTTGTCCTCAATATACATCGTCAGCCTGCTGCTGGCGGAATATCCGGCGAGGGAAGCTATTTTTTTATTAAGGAACAGCACCCGGCCCACCAGGAATTCCGCAAAGTTGACTGCAAAGCTGCCTCCCCGTTTCAGAGCTGCGGTAACGAAGCTGCCGTCCATGAAGAGCACGCGGCAGTTTTTCCCTGCGATGAGCCTGCTTATGTCTTCCTCGGCTGCAAATGCCCGGGATACGTTTAGGGCCTCGGAAGGCCTTGCCTCGCGCATGAGCAGATATCTTCCGTCCGAGGCCAGCTTTTCTATTGTTACGCTGCCGGAAAGCACAACGAGCATACAGTCGGCAGGCAGCATTTTTCCGGCGGAAAAATCACGTATGGAGCAGCCCTCAAACGAGAGCAGCTTCGCAAGCTCCCCATCGTCCATTCCGTTAAACAGCGGACAGCTGCGTATGGCCTTGAGGTCGGCGGCGCTAATTTTAATATCAGTCATGGTCAGCTCCAACAGCTATATTTGTCTCATACGGGACAAAAATATGATACGATATGCCGGGCCGGTTGTCAATATGGAGCGAATAAAAAACGCCGGCGGGAGAGTTGGTAAAGCTTAAGGAGGGCAAAAAATGTTGTATAAGGCAGATCTCAGCGTGCAGTGTGTTGCTACAGGCAGTACGATTGCCTCATTTTCGCTGTGGAGCGCAGATGCCGCAGCGCTGCGCTGGAGCCGCAGACTGCAATAATGCGGGGGGATATAAACTGATATGGAAATATGAAGAATTGAACATGTAAAAAAAGAATACCGCATGGGCGAAACGGTATGCCCGCTTAAGGACGTCAATATGAGCGTAAACGGCGGAGATTTTATAGCCGTGGAAGAGCTGCTGGCAGAGGCCGCGCAAAAGGGCGCAGGAGTGGTAATGGTCACCCATAACAGCCGATGGACGGCAGCTGCTGCCCTGAAATACAAAATGCAAAACGGAGAACTTATTAAAATATAACAGTTGCGGGTATCTGTGCTCTCGTGGATATTTTCAGCGGCAGTAAGGATCAGCTCCCAAGCTGATATGTAAAAAAGCAAGGATAGCTCCCGCGGATTTTTGCCCGCATGCTTACAGGTTGCGGCGCTGGTCTCACAGAGTAGAATATTCAGTGAAGCTTACCGCAAAACAGAATATAGAGCATACCAGTCATTATTATTCGAAATAAATATGCTATTGGTCGAATTTCGTCAGCTCCACCCCTGCCTCTTTGAATATTTTCAAAGAGAACTCGTCGGGGTAGCCCTCTCCGTATACCACCCTTGATATGCCGCTGTTTACTATCATCTTGGCACAGATGACGCAGGGCTGGTGGGTGCAGTATATGGTCGCTCCTTCTATTGATATGCCCAGCTTCGCAGCCTGTATTATAGCGTTCTGTTCGGCGTGTATGGCGTAGCACAGTTCATGCCGTGTGCCGGAGGGGATGCCCAGCCGACGCCTCATGCATTCGCCTTTTTCGACGCAGCTCTTTATTCTGGCGGGTGCGCCGTTGTAGCCTGTGGTGATTATGCGCTTGTTCCTGACTATGACAGCGCCTATGTGGCGGTTCTCCTGATAGCAGCTGGACCATGTGCCTATAGTGGCCGCAAGCTCCATGAAACGCCTATCCCATTTTGTCCATTCAGCCATATACTGCTCTCCCGTCGTTTTTGTGAATAAGTATATCATCCCATGGGAAAATAGTATATATAAAAAATACCGCAAAAGGCTCGGAAAAGACAAAAGACACAAAATAAGGATTAAATGTGAAAATGCGTGGGATACTATTGAAATACGATCCGACTTGTATTATATTATGGATTGTCGGTTAGCACTCAATGACAATGAGTGCTAACAACGAGATCCGCAGAAGTACAATATAACACCATATAGGAGGCAATTATAATTATGAAACTCAAACCCTTACTTGACCGCGTGGTACTTAAGAGCACCGAGGCGGAAGAGACCACCAAGAGCGGCATCATTCTTACCGGCAGCGCAAAGGAAAAGCCCGTCGTATCCGAAGTCGTAGCAGTTGGTCCCGGCGGCGTCGTGGACGGCAAGGAAGTGACCATGTATGTTGAAGTAGGCGATAAGGTCGTCATCTCCAATTATGCGGGCACCGAAGTAAAGCTGGATGGCGAAGAGTATAAGATAGTACGCCAGAACGATATACTTGCAGTTGTTGAATAACATTAAATTCAGAGTAAAAGGAGAAAAACACTATGGCAAAGCAGCTTAAATACGGAGAAGAGGCACGCAGGGCTCTGGAAGCCGGCATGAATGCCCTTGCCGATACCGTCAAGATAACCCTCGGCCCCAAAGGCCGCAATGTAGTACTCGACAAGAAGTACGGCGCACCCCTCATCACTAACGATGGCGTGACTATCGCCAAGGAAATCGAGCTGGAAGACCCCTTCGAGAATATGGGCGCACAGCTTGTAAAGGAAGTTTCCATTAAGACAAACGACGTTGCAGGCGACGGCACTACCACAGCTACCCTCCTTGCCCAGGCAATCATTCGCGAGGGCATGAAGAACGTAGCCGCAGGCGCCAATCCCATGGAAGTCAAGAAGGGAATCGAGGCAGCAGTTGACGAGGCTGTAAAGGCGCTGAAGGATATATCCAAGCCCGTAGGCTCCAAGCAGGCCATCGCACAGGTCGCTTCCATTTCCGCGGGCGACGAGCGGGTAGGCGCGCTGATTAGCGAAGCTATGGAAAAGGTGGGCAATGACGGCGTCATCACCGTTGAAGAGTCCAAGACCATGAAGACCGAGCTGAACATCGTAGAAGGCATGCAGTTTGACCGGGGCTATGCTTCCGCATACATGGTAACTGATACCGACAAGATGGAAGCCATACTTGATAACCCCTATATCCTCATTACCGATAAGAAGATATCCAACATTCAGGACATTCTGCCCGTTCTCGAGAGCGTTGTTCAGCAGGGCGCCAAGCTGCTCATCATCGCCGAGGACGTAGAGGGCGAAGCGCTGGCTACTCTGGTAGTCAACAAGCTCCGCGGCACCTTCACCTGCGTAGCCGTAAAGGCCCCCGGCTTTGGCGACAGGCGCAAGGCAATGCTGCAGGATATCGCTATCCTCACAGGCGGTCAGGTCATCAGCGAGGAGCTGGGCATGACTCTCAAGGAAGCTACCATTGACATGCTGGGCCGTGCCCGTCAGGTCAAGGTCGACAAGGAGAACACCACTATCGTCGAGGGTTCCGGCGATCCTTCCGAGATACGCGCCCGCATAAGCTCCATCAAGGCTCAGATAGAGGAAACTACCTCCGATTACGACAAGGAAAAGCTTCAGGAGCGTCTGGCTAAGCTGGCTGGCGGCGTAGCCGTCATCGCAGTAGGCGCAGCCACTGAAGTTGAGATGAAGGAGATAAAGCTCCGCATAGAGGACGCCCTGAACGCTACACGTGCGGCCGTTGAAGAGGGCATTGTCCCCGGCGGCGGCGTAGCTCTTGTGAACGTCATCGACAAGGTAAAGAAGCTTGAAGGCGAGTACGAAGGCGACAAGCGTACCGGCGTAAAGATCGTCGTTCGCGCCCTTGAGGAGCCCGTACGTCAGATTGCGGCTAACGCAGGTCTGGAGGGTTCCGTGATAGTTGAGAACATCAAGCGCTCCGGCAAGACCGGCTACGGTTACGATGCACGCAACGACGAATACTGCGTAATGGAAGATAAGGGAATTATCGATCCTACCAAGGTCACTCGCAGTGCACTCCAGAATGCGGCCTCCATCGCTGCTATGGTTCTTACTACCGAGAGCCTGGTATGCGATATTCCCACTCCTCCCGCAGCACCCGCTCCCGGCGGCGACATGGGCGGCATGGGCGGTATGTACTAAAGATAAGCAAAAACTCATAAGTAATATCGGTGGAACGGGAAACCGTTCCGCCGTTTTTTTATTGTATAAGTGTATACGGTGATGCAGGAAATACAATATTTGATATATTTTAAACTAAAACACGCGGGTTCTGAAATGCATTCAAGGGAGTATATTTTGTATAAAGGATTAAAGCAGAATTGAAGAAGAATTATAGCGGGGGCGAAGGATAAAAGCAGCACAAATACCACCGAATTGATGGAAAAACATCAATAAATGGGGAATTTTTAACGATTCCGGCCCTCGAGATACACAACCCGTAAAGGATACAGCCACAGCCGTTAAGAACGTGTTCAGAAAAGCTGACATGTATTGTGCAATCAGAGGGGAAGTGATTATAATTATCTCAACCAAGCGAAATACGTTCTTTCCTATCTTGCAAAACCTGTCATTAAACGCTTGGGAGAATCTTTTATAATTGGAGGTATCATTCGTGACTTTGATGGACAAAATTATTGAGATCAACAGTACTGTAAACGGTATTGTATGGGGCATCCCCATGTTGATCCTCATCGTTGGTACGGGCATCTATATGACCGTGCGTCTCGGTTTCTTCCAGTTCAGGCACTTTGGCTATGCTATCAAGAATACCATAGGCAAGGTGTTTGACAAAAGCCAGAAGGTAGAGGCCAAGGAAGGCGCTATCACTCCCATGCAGGCCGTTACGACAGCCCTCGCGGCGACAGTAGGTACCGGTAACATCGTCGGCGTAACCGGCGCTATCGCCCTTGGCGGCCCCGGCGCTGTGTTCTGGATGGAAGTTTCCGCCCTCGTGGGCATGGCTACCAAGTTCTCTGAGGTTACCCTCGCCATAAAGTATCGCGAAAAGAACGATAAGGGCGACTGGGTAGGCGGTCCTATGTACTACATAAAGAACGGCCTTGGCAAGAAGTGGGCATGGCTGGGCGGCGTATTCGCTGTACTGGGTGCTATCTGCGCCTTCGGTATAGGCAATATGACCCAGATGAACTCCATAGCTACTTCTATCAGTTCCGCTATTACTACTCTGATCCCCTCTACCGTTGGTTCTGAGGGCACCATAGCCCTGATTGCCGGTATCGTAATGGCAATCGTATGCGCTGTTACCTACCTCGGCGGCATCAAGCGCATTGGTGAGGTTACTGAGAAGCTGGTTCCCGTAATGGCTATCATCTACATCGTATCCTCCCTAATTCTGATCTTTATCCACATCGGCAGCTTCCCGGAGATCATCCGTCAGATCGTTGTGGGCGCTTTCAATCCCTCTGCCATAGTGGGCGGCGCCCTGGGTATCGGCATAGTCGAAGCTATGAAGCGCGGCGTTGGCCGCGGCGTGTTCTCCAATGAGGCCGGTCTTGGTTCCGCTCCTATGGCCCACGCTGCTGCTGAGACTGAGGGTCCCGTACATCAGGGCCTCTACGGCATCTTTGAAGTATTCGCAGATACTACCGTCATCTGCACCATGACTTCTCTGGTAATCCTCATGAGCGGCGTTGAGATTCCCTACGGCACCAACCCCGGCGTTCTTCTGACCAACGCTGCATTCTCAGCTACCTACGGCCAGTTCGCTTCTGTAGTAGTTGCAATCGGTCTCTCGCTCTTCGCGGGTTCCACCATACTCAGCTGGGGCCTCTACGGCACCCGCTGTGCAGAGTATCTGTTCGGCACCAAGGTCATTAAGCCCTACCAGATTCTGTTCTGCATCATGGTAGTGGTTGGCGCTACCATGGACCTGAGCCTTGCATGGGATATAGCCGATACCCTCAACGCCTGCATGGCCATTCCTAACCTTATCGCCCTGTTGGCTCTGTCTCCCGTGGTCATCAAGCTGGCCAAGGAGTACGGCGCAGAGCATTTCACCGAGAAGAAGAAGGCCTAATCGCCAAAGTAAAATCAAGAGCCGGAGCAATCCGGCTCTTTTTACCGAGTATTGGATAAATAAAAAAGCCTTCCGGAGGTAAATCCGAAGGCTTTTGGACATCGTCTGTTTATCGGTAGAATATTCCTATCAGAATCACGCCGACTATGAAAAGTATGGAGAATACTATAAGGAAGAAGCCGGCTACGCGGTAATTTTTGCCCTGTATGCGGTAAAACCTGAACAGGAATATCATCAGCAACATCATGGCGAGGGAAAACATCGAAACGTAAGAACAAAGGTTTATAAAGGGAGTAATCTCAGGCATTGTGGGCCTCCTTTAAATGTTTTCTTCCGCGTGGTCTATCATACGGTAACCTACGCCTGTCTCGGTTATGATGAACTGAGGATCTGCGGGGTTTTCCTCCAGCTTGCGGCGAATGTTGGCCATATTTACGCGCAGTATCTGGTTGTTTACGGTAGGCCGGGCGCCCCATACGCAGCGTATTATAAAGTCGTAAGTCAATACCTTGCCGATGTGCAGCATAGTGAGCATGACTATCTTATATTCTACCTGAGTCAGGTGTATCTCATGATCGTCGAGGTATACGCGGCGCTTGTCGTAGTCAATGGTGAGACGGCCGTTTTGCGCCTTGCCGGTGGGTGTATCCGGTGCGCCGGTGCTGACATGGCGCAGGGCTATGCGTATGCGGGCCAGCAGCTCGGCGGTGCCGAAGGGCTTTGTTACGTAGTCGTCCGCGCCTAGATCCAATGCTTCAACCTTGTCGCGCTCGCGATTCCGGGCAGAAAGCACTATTATTGGCACCTGGGACCATTGCCGGACATTCTTGATGATATCCAGACCGTCTATATCCGGCAGGCCAAGATCCAGCAGAACTACGTCGGGACAGTGGGAGGATATGGTGGAAAGAGCCTCGCGGCCGGTGTTTACCTGCACTACGCGGTAATCGTTTGCATCGAGTATGGTAGTAAGAAGGTGAACAATGGCCTTGTCGTCTTCCACTATCAATACTATAGGAAGATTCTTCATACAGCAACAGACCTCCTGTAGACTTTAATAATATTATACATACACAGCCGGTGGATTTAAATATTCCGTCCGTTCATCACCCGCTAAGAAACGTTAAGAGATGCTAAGAAATAATAAAAAACACTTGACGAAAACTTAACAATCGCGGTGTGATTTTTGCGGATCCTTTCCGGCCAATGGACTGCTGCTCTGTTAAAGCGACACATATGCTTAGCATATATTATTTTTCAACACGAAATGGTATAATCAATTTTATGAAATGGTTTGCAACAAATACGATAAAGAAAATAAAGACCTTCCGGCTGGAATGGCGTCCCATGGTGGACACGCTGCTGATAATGATGGCGGCTACAGCATTGAGTTTTGTGCTGCACGAGTTTTTTATACAAAACAATAACGTTTCCATGATATACGCACTGGCGGTAGTGGTGGTGTCCTGTGTAACACCGGGGTATTTTTACGGCTTCATTGCTTCGCTGATAAGCGTAATAGGCGTGAACTATTTCTTTACGCTGCCGTATTGGGCGTTCAACTTCTCGATGACCGGCTACCCCATAACCTTTTTTATAATGCTGATAACCTCCGTAATTACCAGTACCTTAGTGACGGGCTACCGCGAACGTGAGCGCGTAGAGATGGAGGCTGAAAAGGAAAAACTCAGGAGCAATCTGCTTCGGGCAATATCCCACGACCTGAGGACGCCGCTTACTTCTATATCCGGATCCAGCAGCCTTCTGATTTCGGACTGGAAAGTAATAGACGAGCAAACACGTATGGCGCTGCTGAAGGATATAAGGGATAACTCCGACTGGCTGGTGCGCATGGTGGAGAACCTGCTTTCCGTGACAAGGATAAGCGACGGAGGCGGGGGTATACAGAAAGTGCCGGACATGGCGGAAGATATAGTGGCTCATGCGGTGTCGCAGGTACGCCGCAGGTTCCCGGAGCAAAAGCTCAACGTCATAGCTTCCGCGGAGCCCTTTGAGGTTCCCATGGACTCTACACTGATAGAGCAGGTGATAATAAATCTCATAGAAAACGCCATCTATCACAGCGGCAGCAACGAGCCCATAACCGTGCAGGTGGCGGAAAAGGACGGTAAAGCAGTTTTCACCGTAAGGGATCACGGCAAGGGTGTAGACGTTGGCCGCATGATGTGGATTATGGATGGCTACGTGGAGACGGACAGGCCCGGGGATAAGGGCCGCGGCATGGGTATTGGCCTGTCGCTGTGCTCATCTATAGTAAAGGCCCATGGCGGCACGATGACTGTGGAGAATGCCCTCGACGGCGGTGCTGTGTTCAGCTTTGCGCTGCCAATGGAGCAGGAGAAAGAAATAAATGAATAAGAAAGAGCCCGCAAAAAAGACGATGGCTAAGCTCATATGCGGCCGCTGTTTATGCTGACGCTCATGGACGGCACAGTGACGCTGAGCAAGGCGCCCGGGCTGCGAAACCCGCAGTTGCAGAGATAAAGGGCGAGGAGGTATACCCCAGAACTGACTTCCGAGACGGGCAAGAATGGGGATATGGCGTGTACTGTCAACGCCAGCGCTGGCGGCAAGAAGGCTTTTCCACCGGATACATCCGGGGGAAAAGCTTTCTTCATATATAGAAAGAGTCTTGATTTTATATATGAAACACCCGGTGGCGTGGGCACGATAATATATTTTGAGAAAATTCGGGATTTTTTATAAAAAAGCCTTGCATTGCGGGCTCAGATGCGCTATTATATGTACGTTGCGCGTCCGGGCTCCTGTGTACTCGTGCGCGTCAACGAAATAACCAGCGTCATGCCTTTGCGGGAGGTTGCCGGTTATGCCATCCGGGTAATTTCCGCAGGGCGCCCACGATACGGGCAACGGGCCTATGTGCCCGGCTGAAGCATTTTAGAAAAGAAACGCTCGGCCGCGTGTACAGCCCGCATACTAAAAGGAGGAAAATAACATGGCAAATCAGAAGATTCGTATCAAGCTGAAGGCCTACGAACACAATCTTATCGACCAGAGCGCCAGTAAGATCGTGGAAACGGCCAAGAGGACCGGCGCATGCGTTTCCGGCCCCATCCCCCTTCCTACCGAGAAGGAGATAGTAACCATTCTCCGTTCTCCCCACAAGTATAAGGACAGCCGCGAGCAGTTCGAGATGAGAACCCACAAGCGCCTGATCGACATACTTCAGCCCTCTGCCAAGACCGTGGACGCGCTGATGAAGCTCGATCTTCCCGCCGGTGTGGACATCGAGATTAAGCTCTAAGCCACGGAGGTGTAAGAAAGATGAAGAAAGCTATTTTGGGCACTAAGCTGGGCATGACCCAGATGTTCAGGGAAGACGGCACCATGATCCCCGTGACCGTAGTTCTTGCCGGTCCCTGCCCCGTAGTTCAGAAAAAGAGCGTTGAGCACGATGGTTATGAAGCAGTTCAGGTAGCCTTCAAGCCCATCCGCGAAAAGCTCTGCACCAAGCCTATGCTGGGCCACTTCAAGAAGGCCGGCGTTGAGGCACACCGTTACACCCGCGAGTTCAAGTTCGATGATACCGCTGCTTATGAAGTAGGACAGGTCATCAAGGCTGACATCTTCGCGAACGGCGACCATGTAGACGTTACCGCCACCAGCAAGGGCAAGGGCTTCGAGGGCAACATCAAGCGCTGGAATCAGGGCCGCGGCCGCAAGACTCACGGTTCCCATTCCTACCGTGTTCCCGGCTCCATGGGCGCCTGCACCTACCCCGGTGAGGTATTCAAGACCAAGCACCTGCCCGGCCATATGGGCAGCGAGCGCGTAACTGTTCAGAACCTCGAAGTTGTGCGCGTCGACGCAGACCGTAACCTGCTCCTCGTAAAGGGTGCTATACCCGGCGCCAAGGGCAGCCTCGTAACCGTCCGCGAGACCGTTAAGTAAAGGAGGAAGCACTAAATGCCTAATGTTGCATTGTACAATATTGCCGGCGAAGAGATCGGCAAGGTGAAGCTCAGCGAAGAGATCTTCGGCCACGAAGTAAACGAAGCAGTGCTCCACACCGTAGTAACCGCTTACCTGGCCAACCAGCGTCAGGGAACCCAGTCCGCATTGACCCGCGCAGAGGTCAGCGGCGGCGGCATCAAGCCCTGGAGGCAGAAGGGCACCGGCCGTGCCCGTCAGGGTTCAACCCGCTCTCCCCAGTGGACTCACGGCGGCACCGTGTTTGCCCCCAAGCCCAGGGATTATCGCGTAAGCGTAAACAAGAAGGTAAAGCGCGTCGCCATGAAGAGCGCCCTTTCCAGCAAGGTAAACGATAACGCGATCGTAGTTTTCGATGCCCTTGATATCGCAGCTCCCAAAACCAAGGAGATGGTCAAGGTGCTGGCAAACATCAAGACTGACAACGCCCTGGTAGTGCTGCCCGAGAAGGACGAGATCGTAGAGCGCGCCACCAGCAATATCCCCAACGTAAAGACTACTCTGGTAGGCACCCTTAACGTCTACGAGATCCTGAAGTACAAGACCCTTATCCTTACTAAGGATGCGGTAGCCAAAATCGAGGAGGTGTACGTATAATGAAGTTCGCACACGACATCATCATCAAGCCCGTACTCACCGAGAAGAGCTACGACAATATGGCAAACAAGACCTATGCCTTTATCGTTGACAAGAGGGCTACCAAGACTGAGGTCAAGTCCGCTATCGAAGAGATATTCGGCGTACAGGTTGACAGCGTGAACACCGTCAACAACCTTGGCAAGATGAAGAGGCAGGGCCTGCATCAGGGCCGCCGCCCCGCCACCAAGAAGGCTTACGTGAAGCTGAAGAAGGATTCCAAGGGAATCGAGTTCTTCGACAGCATCGCCCAGTAAGGAGGAACACCAATGGCTATCAGGAAGATTAAACCCACAACCCCCGGCCAGCGCGGCATGACGGTCTCCGCTTACGATGAGATCACCTGCACCACTCCGGAAAGGTCCCTGCTTGAAGACCTCAAGTCCAGCGGCGGCCGCAACAACCATGGCCGTATCACCGTACGTCATCGCGGCGGCGGCGCAAAGCGCAAGTATCGTATAATCGACTTCAAGCGCAACAAGGACGGCGTACCCGCAAAGGTAGCTACCATCGAATACGACCCCAACCGTTCCGCCAACATCGCCCTGCTGAACTACGCAGACGGCGAGAAGCGCTACATCATCGCTCCCCTGGGCCTGAACGTTGGCGACACCGTTATCTCCGGCGAGAACGCTGATATCAAGATCGGCAACGCCCTCGAGATAAAGAATATCCCCGTGGGCACCATGATCCACTGCATCGAGATCAAGCCCGGCAAGGGCGCCCAGCTGGTCCGCTCCGCAGGCAACGCCGCGCAGCTCATGGCCAAGGAAGGCAAGTACGCTCAGGTACGTCTTCCCAGCGGCGAGGTTCGTCTGGTTCCCATGAACGCCAAGGCTACTATCGGTCAGGTAGGCAACATCGACCATGCAAATATCATGCTCGGTAAGGCCGGCCGCACCCGTCACATGGGTTTCCGTCCCACCGTTCGCGGTTCTGTCATGAACCCCTGCGACCATCCCCATGGCGGTGGTGAGGGTAAGTCCCCCGTGGGCCGTCCCGGCCCTGTAACCCCTTGGGGCAAGCCCGCTCTTGGTTATAAGACCCGCAAGACCAAGAACGTAAACGATAAGTTCATCGTACGCCGCAGAAACGGCAAATAGTAGCGAAAGGAGATAAGTATGAGCAGGTCAGTAAAGAAAGGCCCTTACGTTGAAGAGCGTCTGTTCAACCGTGTACAGGCTATGAACGAAAGCGGCAAGAAATCCGTCGTCAAGACATGGTCCCGCGCATCTACCATCTTCCCGGACTTCGTAGGTCACACTATCGCCGTCCATGATGGCAGGAAGCACGTTCCCGTATATGTAACCGAAGAAATGGTCGGTCACAAGCTGGGTGAGTTCGCACCCACCCGCACCTTCCGCGGCCACAGGGGCTCCGAGAAGTCCACCGGCGGAAAATAATAAGGAGGAAGCGTAGAATGGCAACCAGGTCAAGAGAAAAGAGCGCGGCCCGCAAGGCAAACGCCGACAAGCGTCCCCATGCAATAGCCCGCTATGTAAGAATCTCCTCCCGCAAAGTCAAGGTCGTTATCGACCTGATCCGCGGTAAGAGCGTAAACGAAGCAAAGGGCATTCTGATGTACACCCCCAAGGCTGCATCCGAGCCCGTGCTGAAGCTCCTGAACTCCGCTATAGCAAATGCGGAGAACAACCTCGGCCTCTCCGCCGACAACCTTTATGTGGCGGAAGTATTCGCAAATCAGGGCCCTACCCTGAAGCGCTTCAGGCCCAGGGCACAGGGCAGGGCGACTCGCATTCGCAAGCGCACCAGCCACATCACCATAATCCTGGACCAGATGAAGTAGGAGGTAAATCATGGGACAGAAAGTTAATCCGAACGGCTTCCGCGTTGGCGTAATCAAGGACTGGAATACCCGCTGGTATGCGTCCAAGAAGGATTTCTCCGATTACCTCGTCGAGGATAAGAAGATCAGGGATCACCTCAAGAAGGTCCATTATGCCGCTGGCGTTGCCAAGATCGACATCGAGCGCGCGGCAAACAAGGTCACTGTAAGCATTCACACTGCCCGCCCCGGCATGCTTATCGGCAAAGGCGGCGTAGGCGTGGACGCCATCAAGGCAGATGTATCCGCCCTGATCGGCAAGCCCGTAAACGTAAACATCATGGAAGTTCGCAACCCTGACGCTAACGCTCAGCTCGTTGCCGAGAACATCGCCCAGCAGCTGGAGAAGCGCATAAGCTTCCGCCGCGCGATGAAGCAGGCTATGCAGCGCGCCATGAAGGCAAATGCAAAGGGTATCAAGCTGCTGTGCGCAGGCCGCCTTGGCGGCGCCGAAATAGCCCGCAGCGAAGGCTACCACGATGGTTCCATTCCCCTTCAGACCATGCGTGCCGACATCGAATACGGCTTTGCCGAGGCACACACCACTTACGGCCGTATCGGCGTAAAGGTTTGGATCTATAAGGGCGAAGTGCTCAACAAGCAGAAGAAAGCGTAAGGAGGCAGATTACTATGTTGATGCCTAAGAGAGTAAAGCGCAGGAGAGTACACCGCGGTCGCATGAAGGGCGCTGCCCATTGCGGCAACGTGATCACTTACGGCGAGTATGGCCTCGTTGCAATGGAGCCCGCCTGGATCACCAGCAACCAGATAGAGGCAGCCCGTGTGGCTATGACCCGTTACATCAAGCGTGGCGGTCAGGTCTGGATAAAGATATTCCCCGACAAGCCCGTAACCAAGAAGCCCGCTGAGACCCGTATGGGCTCCGGTAAAGGCGCTCCCGAGTATTGGGTAGCAGTTGTTAAGCCCGGCCGCGTAATGTTCGAAATAGCCGGCGTAAGCGAAGAAATCGCCCATGAGGCACTTCGTCTTGCAATGCACAAGCTCCCCATCAAGTGCAAGATAGCAAAGAAAGAAGTAGTAGGAGGCGAGAGCAATGAAGGCTAACGAACTCAGAAAACTTTCCACCGAAGAGCTCACCGCCAAGGAAAAGGCCCTCAAGGAAGAGCTGTTCAACCTCCGCTTCCAGATGGCTACCGGCTCACTGACTAACCCCCAGAGGGTTCGCGAGTGCAAGAAGGACGTTGCCAGGATAAAGACTCTCCTCTGCGAGCGTCAGCTCAAGGCAGCCGAGTAAGGGTGAAAGGAGGATATCATCGTGGAAATCATCAGAGGTTATCGCAAGACCCGCACCGGCATCGTGACCAGCGATAAGATGGATAAGACCGTTACCGTGGCCATAAAGACCAAGGTTCGCCATCCCCTGTATGGCAAGATGGTAAACCGCACCCGCAAGTTCAAGGCTCATGACGAGGAGAACGCCTGCGGCGTAGGTGACACCGTAAAGATCATGGAGACCCGCCCCATCAGCAAGGATAAGCGCTGGCGCGTAGTCGAGATCATAGAAAAGGCTAAGTAAGCCGGAAAGGAGCAGACAATGATACAGCCTCAAACCAGACTTAAAGTCGCAGATAACAGCGGCGCAAAGGAAATAATGTGCATCCGCGTTCTGGGTGGCTCCAAGGTCAAGAACGCCAACATAGGCGATGTGATCGTGGCCTCCGTCAAGTCCGCTACCCCCGGCGGTGCCGTAAAGAAGAAGGACGTCGTCAAGGCAGTCGTAGTGCGCACCGTATCCGGTGTACACCGTGCAGACGGCACCCACATTCGCTTTGACGATAACGCAGCAGTTATCATCAAGGACGATAAGGACCCCAAGGGCACCCGTATCTTCGGGCCCGTTGCCAGGGAACTGCGCGAGAAGAACTACATGAAGATAGTTTCTCTCGCACCCGAAGTACTCTAATCGTGGAGGACTGAAGAATGAATAAGCTTAACGTCAAGAAGGGCGATACCGTAGTGGTCATCTCCGGTAAGGACAAGGGCAAGCAGGGAAAGATCCTGGCCGCCATGCCTGAGGACCAGCGCGTAATCGTACAGAACGTAAACATGATAACTGCCCACGTAAAGCCCCGCAAGCAGGGCGAAGAGGGCGGCCGCATCTCCAAGGAAGGCAGCATCGACGAGTCCAACGTAATGCTGGTCTGTCCCAAGTGCGGTAAGGCTACCCGCGTAGGCCACGCTTACGAAGGTGACAAGAAGGTTCGCGTCTGCAAGAAGTGCGGCAAGAACATTGACTAAGGCAGGAGGAAAAGAGAATGGCAAAGAAAGAATCCGCCGCTCAGGCACCCGCCAAGAAGAAAAAGGCCGTTGAGGAAGCCCGCCCCTTTACCGAGGCTGCCCGCCTCCGCGTAAAGTACAACGAGGAAGTAGTTCCCCAGCTGAAGGAGAAGTTCGGCTATACCAACGTGATGCAGATACCCAAGCTGGAAAAGATCGTTCTCAACATGGGTTTGGGTTCCGATAAGGATAACCCCAAGGGCATCGAGTCCGCTCTGGAAGAGATGGCCCTCATCGCCGGCCAGAAGCCCATCATAACCAAGGCCAAGAAGTCTGTTGCAAACTTCAAGGTACGTGAAGGCCAGAACGTAGGCGCTAAGGTTACTCTCCGCGGCGACCGTATGTACTACTTCGCTGATAAGCTCATGAACATCGTACTCCCCCGCGTGCGCGACTTCCGCGGCATCCCGGATACCAGCTTTGACGGCCGCGGCAACTATGCGATGGGCGTTAAAGAGCAGCTTATCTTCCCCGAAATCAGTTATGATGACGTAGATAAGATCCGCGGTATGGATATCGTATTCGTAACCACCGCGAAGACCGATGAAGAAGCAAGGGCTCTGCTGCAGTTCCTGGGCATGCCCTTCATGCAGGCTTAATTTTAGGAGGACAACACAGTGGCAAAGACAAGCATGAAAATCAAGCAGGCCCGTGAACCCAAGTTCTCTACCAGGGCCTATACCCGCTGCCGTATCTGCGGCCGTCCCCACTCCGTGCTCCGCAAGTATGGCATCTGCCGCATCTGCTTCCGCGAGATGGCCTATAAGGGAGAAATCCCCGGCGTCCGCAAGGCAAGCTGGTAACTCGGCGAAAAGGAGGAAATTAGAATGGTTATAACTGATCCCATCGCTGATATGCTGACCCGTATCCGCAACGCCTACACCGCCAAGCACGACGAAGTAAGCGTTCCCGCTTCCACCATCAAGAAGGCTATCGCCGAGATACTGCTTGATGAAGGCTACATCAAGGGCTATGAAATAAAGGAAGAGGGCCCCAAGAAGACCATGAACATCGCACTGAAGTACGGTCCCAACCGTCAGCGCGTCATCACCGGTCTCAAGAGGATATCCAAGCCCGGCCTGCGCGTATATGCCCGCAAGGACAATGTACCCAAGGTCCTCAATGGAATGGGCATAGCTATCCTTTCCACCAGCCACGGCGTGATGACCGACCGCGAAGCCCGCAAGCAGGGCGTAGGCGGCGAAGTCCTCTGCTATATCTGGTAATTACCAAACCGATACCCTTCCGCAACCAACCTTGCGGAAGGATATGACATTATTAAAAATAATCTGGAGGTGTAACAAATGTCACGAATCGGAAAACTTCCGATCAACATTCCTGGCGGAGTGACAATCACGGTTGGCGACGATAACACCGTTGTCGTAAAGGGCCCCAAGGGCGAACTTTCCGAGAAGATCTCTCCCAAGATGCATGTTTCCATGGATAACGGCGTTCTGCACGTTACCCGCCCTGACGACATGAAGGAGAACAGAGCCCTTCACGGCCTGTCCCGTTCCCTTATCAACAACATGGTCGTAGGCGTTACCCACGGCTATTCCAAGTCTCTTGAGATAGTTGGCGTCGGCTACCGTGCCCAGAAGCAGGGCAACAAGCTGGTTCTCAACCTGGGCTATTCTCACCCCGTTGAGTTCGAGGAGCCCAAAGGCATCACCTTTGATGTTCCCACCCCCAACAAGGTAGTCGTAAACGGCATAAACAAGCAGCAGGTCGGTCAGATAGCTGCGGATATCCGTGCAACCCGCGAGCCTGAGCCTTATAAGGGCAAGGGTGTACGTTACGAGGGTGAACATGTCCGCCGCAAGGAAGGCAAGACCGGTAAGTAATGCATAGAGAAGGAGAGTAAATCATGATTTCTAAGATCGATAAGAACTCTGTGCGTAAGGCCCGCCATTTCCGTACCCGCCGCTATATTTCCGGCACTCAGGAGAGGCCCAGGCTCAACGTCTATCGCAGCCTCAACAACATCTACGTGCAGATAATTGATGACGTAGCCGGCAACACTATCGCTTCCGCTTCCACTCTGGACGCTGAAGTAAAGGCTCAGCTGGCCGGTAAGACCAAGAAGGAAGCCGCTAACATCGTTGGCGAGGTCGCAGGTCGCCGCGCTCTGGAAAAGGGCGTGAAGGAAGTCGTATTTGACCGCGGCGGTTATCTTTACACTGGTCGTGTAGCACAGGTCGCCGAAGGCGCCCGCAAAGCCGGACTGGAATTCTAAGGAGGTACAATATGCAGAAACGTATAGATGCATCCACAATGGAACTGCAGGATAGGCTTGTATCCATCAACCGCGTAGCAAAGACCGTTAAGGGCGGACGCAACATGCGCTTTGCAGCCCTGGTAGTTGTAGGCGACGGCAATGGTCACGTTGGCGTAGGCACCGGTAAGGCGGTTGAAATCCCCGAGGCTGTCCGCAAGGGCATCGAGGACGCAAAGCGTCACCTCATCGAGGTACCAATTGTTGGCACCAGCATTCCTCACGCAGTAGAAGGCAAATTCGGCAAGGGCCATGTCCGCATGCTCCCCGCTGAAGAAGGTACTGGCGTTATCGCCGGCGGCCCTGCCCGTGCGGTACTGGAAATGGTAGGCATCAAGGATATCCGTACCAAGAGCTATGGCTCCAACAATCCCGCCAACTGCGTAAAGGCCACTATGGACGGCCTGACTCAGCTTCGTACCGTTGAGGAGATCGCAAAGCTTCGCGGAAAGACCGTAGAAGAAATCTTGGGCTAATAGGAGGTTGCAAATGGCTAATTTAAAGATAACGCTCGTAAAGAGCACCATCGGCGCCCTCAAGGACCAGCAGGCTACTGTAAAGGCCCTTGGTCTTCACAAGACTAATAATGTAGTCGTAAAGCCGGATAACGAGTGTATCCGCGGCATGATCTTTAAGGTAAAGCACCTTGTTAAGGTCGAAGAAGTTTAATTTCGGAGGTGCACATAATGAATCTTCACGATTTGAGACCCGTAGAAGGCTCCACCAGCGCCCCTAAGCGCGTAGGTAGAGGCACCGGTTCCGGCCTTGGCAAGACTTCTGCCAAGGGTCATAAGGGCCAGAAAGCCCGCAGCGGCAGCAAGAAGAACGGCTTTGAAGGCGGCCAGATGCCCCTTGCACGCCGCCTGCCTAAGCGCGGTTTCACCAATATTTTTGCTAAGGAATACAGCACCGTCAATATAGAAGCCCTCAACGGCTTTGAGGACGGCACTGTTGTAACAGCTGAGCTGCTCAAGGAAAAGCGCATAATCAGCAAGATCGAAAAGGACGGGCTCAAGGTTCTGGGCCGCGGCGAATTGACCAAGCGTTTGGACGTTAAGGCTGCTAAGTTTACGGAGACAGCCCAGAAAGCCATCGAGGCCGCGGGCGGAACTGTTGAGGTGATCTGATGTTTAAGACCCTCATTAACGCCTGGAATGCAAAGGATATCCGTACAAAGATGCTGTATACGCTTCTTCTGGTAGTGATATACCGCTTCGGATCCTTTATTCCTGTGCCCGGAGTAGACGCCAGCAAGATAGCGGCTGCTGCGGATACCTACAGCATACTGAGCTTCCTCAACCTGCTTTCCGGCGGCAACTTCGGTCAGTTTACCATCTTTGCCATGGGTATTACGCCTTACATCACCGGCAGTATAATCATTCAGCTTCTGACCATTGCTATCCCATCTCTGGAGAAGATGGCCAAGGAGGAAGATGGCCGTGAAAAGATCGAGCGCATTACCCGCTACACCGGTATCGGTCTCGCTCTGGTGCAGAGCATCGGTATCGTATCCGGTCTGCAGAATCAGGCGCAGATCGTTACCAATCCGGGCTTCCTTTCCTACGCTACTATCGGCATTGTCTGTACAGCAGGTACTGCCTTCCTGGTATGGCTGGGCGAAAGGATAACCGATAAGGGCATTGGCAACGGTATTTCCTTCATAATCTTTACTTCCATAGTATCCTCCGTACCTCAGGTGATAGTGTCCCTGGTATCCAACGTGATAATGGGAACCTACAAGTGGTGGATACTGCCCGTACTGCTCGTGTTCGTTCTGATCATGGTAGCAGGCGTGGTAGCAGTAGACCGTGCGGTTCGCCGCATTCCTGTACAGTATGCCAAGCGCGTAGTAGGCCGCAAGATGTACGGCGGCCAGAGCACCAACATTCCCCTCAAGGCCAATGCGAACGGCGTTATGCCTCTGATATTCGCAATGACCCTTATGCAGGTGCCCGGCATGATCGGCCAGTTCTGGCCCAACAGCGGCTTCTACCAGTTCTATCAGAAGTATCTGATCCCTGGCCAAACCGCTATCGGCGGCATCGTATATTACGTGATATACGCCCTGCTTATCATAGCTTTCGCATACTTCTACAGCTCTATCTCCTTCAACCCCATCGAGATAAGCAAGAACCTTCAGCAGAACGGCGGCTTTATCCCCGGCATCCGTCCCGGCAAGCCCACAGGCGAATATCTGGCCAAGATATGCAACCGCCTGACTCTGTTCGGTGCGTTCTTCCTTATGCTGATAGCTATAATCCCCGCGCTGCTCATGAGCTCCTTCGGCCTCAATTCCATGTTTGGCCCTACCAGCATACTGATAATGGTCAGCGTTGCTCTGGAGACCTCGGAACAGCTCGAGTCCATGATGCTCATGCGTCATTACAAGGGATTCCTCGGTTAATACGAAAAGGATACGTCCTATGAAGCTTGTATTTTTAGGTCCTCCGGGTGCGGGCAAAGGCACCCAGGCTGAAAAAATATGCGAGTATTTCGGCATTGCCCACATCTCTACCGGCGACATGCTTCGCCGGGAGATGCGGGAAGGGACGGAGCTTGGCAATGCTGCCAAGGCCGTCATAGAAGCGGGCGGACTTGTGAGCGATGATATCATAATCGGCATGGTCAAGAACCGCGTCAATGAGCCGGACTGCGAAAATGGTTTTCTTTTAGACGGTTTCCCTCGCACCATAGCCCAGGCTGAAGCCCTGGAGGGCATAACGGCCGTGGATATGGCAGTTAATATCGACGTACCCGCTGGGGTACTGGTGGATCGAATAAGCGGACGCCGTATGTGCAGCGGCTGCGGAGCAGGCTATCATATATCCAAGTACACAAGGGACACCTGCGAAAAGTGCGGCGCTCCCCTGTACATTCGCGATGATGATAAGCCGGAAACGGTTTTGAACCGCATCAGCGTTTACAACGATAAGACCCAGCCTCTCATAGATTTCTATGACAACAAGGGTCTGCTCAAAAACGTTGACGGCAACAGGACGCCTGAAGAAGTGCTTGCCGACATAAAGGCGCTTGTGGAGAGTATCTGATGCTCACTATCAAAAACGCTGCCGATATCGAAAAGATGAAGGCGGCAGGCCGCTTGACCGAAGATGTGCTTAAGCTAATGGCTGAGATGGCCAAGCCCGGCGTAACTACTGAAGAGCTGGACAAGGCCGCTGAAGAGCTTATACGCTCCCGCGGCGGCTCCCCCTCCTGCCTCGGCTATAACGGATATCCAAAGACCATCTGCACGTCGGTAAACGAGCAGGTAGTACACGGAATACCCGGTAAGTACAGGCTCAGGGACGGGGACATCGTAAGCTGTGATGTAGTCGCAAAGCTGGACGGCTTCCATGGCGACGCTACCAGGACGCTGCTCATAGGCGACGTGCCTGAGGAAACAAGACGGCTGGTAAAGGTAACAGAAGAGTGCTTCTTTGAAGGGCTTAAGTTCGCAAGGGTCGGATACCGCATATCCGACATATCCGCCGCTATCCAAAAGCATGCCGAGTCAAATGGCTACGGCGTGGTAAGGGATATGATAGGACACGGAATAGGGCGGGAAATGCACGAATCCCCCGATGTACCAAATTACGTCGGCGGCAGATACGGCAGAGGAATACGCCTTATCCCCGGCATGACCATAGCTATCGAACCCATGATAAACATGGGCACGTGGCAGATAAAGCTAATGCCAGACGGCTGGACGGCAGTAACTGCCGACGGCAAACCCAGCGCGCATTATGAGAATACCGTTGCGATAACCGACGGCGATCCCATTATCCTGACCCTCAGCGAGGATAACCATGCATAACGACATAATCGGAAGCATAGTTACCTCTAAGGCGGGCAGAGATAAAGGTCGTACCTTTGTTGTGACAGCTACGGAGGGCGAAGAATTTGTGATGCTGGCTGATGGCGAAACGAGGAGAGTGTCGCGGCCCAAAAAGAAAAAGCTCAAGCATCTGAGCTTTGAGGAGGGCCGGCTGGAGGTTACAAAGCTTCCGGAAGATGCGATGCTTGCGGACGCAGCCATAAGAAAGAGCCTGAGCAGTTTAGGCTATAAGGACAAAACCGTATCCAAGGAGGAATAGCTTGTCTAAGACGGACGTAATCGAAGTTGAAGGCGTCGTTACTGATTCTTTCCCCAACGCCATGTTCGAGGTGGAGTTGGTAAACGGCCATAAAATATTGGCGCACATTTCCGGTAAGCTTAGAATGAACTTCATTCGCATACTGCCGGGAGATAAGGTGACAGTAGAGCTGTCCCCGTACGATTTGACACGCGGCCGCATAACGTGGCGCACCAAGAACTAACAGGAGGAAGATACAATGAAAGTAAGGCCTTCCGTAAAGCCCATTTGTGAAAAGTGCAAGATCATCAAGCGTAAAGGCCGCATCATGGTGATCTGCGAGAACCCCAAGCATAAACAGAAGCAGGGTTAATCGACCCATTCTCACAATTTCCGCCGGGCGCCGTATAAGGCACTATCCTTATGCGGCGGCTTGCGGCGGGGGTAAAAGCCAAACTGACGAAAAAATCGCCAGTTTTTGGTATATTTCGGGCAAAAAAATGCCCGAGTGCTGTTGACAAAACAATATGATAATTGATACAATATTTAAGTTGCCGCAGTAGCGTTGTACGCTGCTGCAAATGTCGTGTTTTAAGCACGTTGAATCAGATAAGTCCTTGTCTTTCGGGCGGCTGCCGCATTTATGCTGAATGCGGAATTCCGAATCTCAAGTACCTATATATCTCCGACGCGGACCTTTGAGTCTGCCGAGGGGCGGGAATATCCAACCAATATTCCCCTGCGGCGGCGCAAGCCGGCTGCACGCGGCGTCTGACCCGCGCCGTGATAACCCACAAGGCGGGTGCTCATACGGGCGCCCCTGCAAAGGCGAAAGCCTTATGCACACAGCTCGCCATAGCTGTGAAACCAAATTTATTACGGAGGTAAGTAAATCAATGGCACGTATTTCTGGCGTTGACCTGCCAAGAGACAAGCGAATTGAGATCGGCCTGACCTACATTTACGGTATCGGCCGCAAGACCGCTTCGGACATTCTCGCAGCCACCGGCGTTGATCCCGACATTCGCGTACGCGATCTGTCCGAGGATGACGTGAGCAAGCTCAGAGAGTACATCGACCACCATGTAAAGGTAGAGGGCGACCTCAGGCGCGAGACTTCCATGAACATCAAGCGCCTCATCGAGATCGGCTGCTATCGCGGTGTTCGTCATCGTAAGGGCCTGCCCGTTCGTGGTCAGAGCACCAAGCAGAACGCTCGTACCCGCAAGGGTCCCAAGCGCGCTGTAGGCGGAAGAAAGAAGTAAGGAGGGAATTAAGCAATGGCAGCAACTAAAGGCAAAGTCAAGAAGGCCGTAAGCCGCAAGCGCCGTGAGAAAAAGAACATTGAGCGCGGTGCAGCTCACATTCGTTCCTCCTTCAACAACACTATGGTTACTATTACCGATGTGAACGGCAATGCTATATCCTGGGCATCCGCAGGCGGCCTCGGCTTCCGCGGCAGCAGGAAGAGCACTCCCTTCGCAGCGCAGATGGCTTCCGAGACCGCAGCAAAGGCCGCTATGGAGCATGGCCTTCGCACCGTTGAGGTCTTTGTAAAGGGCCCTGGTTCCGGTCGTGAAGCCGCCATCCGTGCACTGCAGAGCGCCGGTTTGGACATTACCCTCATCAAGGACGTGACTCCTATCCCCCATAACGGATGCCGTCCGCCCAAGCGCAGAAGAGTTTAAGGAGGCACTACAATGGCAAGATATACAGAATCTGTTTGCAGGCAGTGCCGCAGGGAAGGCGTTAAGCTGTTCCTTAAGGGCGACCGCTGCTATACCGCTAAGTGCGCGGTAGTAAAGCGTCACACTATCCCCGGCCAGCATGGCCAGTCCCGTCAGCGTAAGATGTCTGAATACGGCATTCAGCTCCGTGAGAAGCAGAAGTGCCGCAGGGCCTATGGTATATCCGAGTCCCAGTTCAGGAAATACTATGACATGGCTACCAACATGCGCGGCGTAACAGGCGACAACATGCTGTTCCTTTTGGAGCGCAGGCTGGATAACGTAGTCTATCGCCTTGGTCTCGCCGACAGCCGTCCTATGGCCCGTCAGATGGTCAACCATGGCCTGATCCTGGTTGACGGCAAGAAAGTAGACATCGCCAGCTACCTGGTAAAGCCCGGTCAGACCGTCTCCGTACGCGACAAGAGCCGCGATATGGAGAACCTGAAAGAGCTCCGTGAGCAGGGCGCTTCCAAGCCCATTCCCAAGTGGCTTGAGCTGGATGCAGATAAGCTCACTGGCAAGGTTGTTGCTATGCCGCAGCGTGACGATATCGACCTCACCGTTGAGGAACACCTCATCGTCGAGTTCTACTCCAGATAATGGAAATCGTAACGCTTACTGCCCTAATCGACTGACCACAAAGCAAGAGAGGGGATATGTAAATGATAGAAATAGAAAGGCCCAAGATCGAGTGCGTAGAGCTTACTGGAAGCTATGGCAAGTTTGTCGTAGAGCCTCTTGAGCGCGGCTTCGGAATAACTCTGGGTAACTCACTCCGCCGCGTGCTGCTTTCTTCGCTGCCCGGCGTAGCGGTATCCTCTGTTAAGATCGACGGTGTGCTCCACGAGTTCTCCACTGTTCCCGGCGTAAGAGAAGACGTAACTGAGATAATCCTCAACCTCAAAGAGCTTTGCATGAAGATGCATTGCGATGGCACAAAGAAGGTCATCATCGATGCTTCCGGCGCCTGCGAAGTAAAGGCAGGGGACATGATAGTCGATTCCGACGTTGAGATCGTAAATCCCGACCTGCACATTGCAACGCTGGACGAGGGCGCTAAGCTCTATATGGAAATAATCGTAGAATCCGGCCGAGGCTATGTTTCCGCCGACAAGAATAAGCGTGACGATATGCCTATAGGCCAGATCGCGGTTGACTCCATATTCACTCCTATCCGCAAAGTCAACTTCACCGTAGAAGACACCCGCGTAGGCCAGATCACCGACTACGATAAGCTCACCCTTGAAGTCTGGACTGATGACACCATTAAGCCCGACGAGGCGGTAAGTCTCGCGGCAAAGATACTCACTGAGCATCTTATGTTGTTTATCAACCTGACCGAGCATGTGCAGGGCGTCGAGATCATGGTGGAGAAGGAAGAGGACAAGAAGGAAAAGATACTCGAGATGACAATCGAGGAGCTTGACCTCTCAGTCCGTTCCTATAATTGCCTCAAGCGCGCAGGCATCAACACGGTTGATGAGCTGGTGCAGCGCAATGAGGAAGAAATGATGAAGGTGCGTAACCTCGGCCGCAAGTCCCTTGAGGAAGTACAGCAGAAGCTGGTCGGCCTTGGTCTCTCCCTCCGTCACAGCGAAGACTAAACCCTTAAACGAACATTATCAGGAGGAACTAATATGCCAAACCGTAAACTGGGTAAGGCGAGCGACCAGCGCGACGCGATGCTTCGCAACCTGACCACCGCGCTCCTGTGGAACGGCAAGATCGTCACCACTGAAAAGCGGGCTAAGGAAGTTCGTCCCATCGCCGAGAAGCTCATCACACTCGCTGTAAGCGAATATAAGAACACTACTACCGTTGAAAAGGAAACCCGCAACGATAAGCAGCAGATCGTAAAGGTTGAGAAGACCAACGACCTGCCCAGCAAGCTCCATGCCCGCAGGCAGATCATGTCCTATCTCTATGACATTCCCGCCGCTAAGAACGAGAAGGAGTCTAAGAGCGAGTACAAGGCCCGCACCAAGGGCCACGCTCACCCTGTTGTAGAGAAGCTATTCAACGAGATCGCCCCCAAGTACGAGGGACGCAACGGCGGCTACACCCGTATCCTCAAGATGGGTCCCCGTCGTGGCGACGCTGCCGAGATGGCCGTAATCGAGCTCATCTAAGTGCATAAAAATAACAGCACTCTGAACTTTCAGAGTGCTGTTTTTTTATTTTCGGTGCAAGAAAGCCTGGCGGCTTAGAAATGCATATAGTCGGAGATACGGCTGAAGATAGCCGTGGTAGTGCCCGCAAGAAGGGCAGCCAGCGCAATGCCGGCCACGGTAAATACTATACCGATAGCCGCCCAGATGAGCTGCGCACGGGACCAGTTTTTGCGGTTTTCATTGGTGTCAGCAGAGAACCCCCACACACAGTACATAACTATGCGCAATATGGGTACCTTTGTTACCAGCTCCATGAGGAAATAATCCCACATGCTCAGAACCCTTCCGTCAGAGGGTGCGCCGGGGGCGGAGGGAGCGCTTTTATGGTATGTCTCGCCGGTAGGGGCGGTGTAGGTGTGCTGATCCGAGTCAGCACCGGCATCGGTGTTGGGGGCAGTATACTGCTCGTGCAGCCTTATGCCGCAGTCAGTGCAGAAAACAGCGTCATCGCGGTATTCCTTGCCGCATTTAGGACACTTTATCATTATAAATACCTCCGTATATCTTATTCGTTAAGATTATACCACAGCGTGGGGCTGAAAAATAAGGTATTTTGGTGTAAACAAAGAAAGTATTAAGAAACATTTTGAGAATTGCCTGCCTTTTGCCGAACTTTATAATCAAAACGTGAACTTGTGGAATAGTGACGTTAGGTATGATATAATCAATTATTAAAGTGTATGACCAAGGAAGACGGCGGCAGACATGATAAAAATCGACCATGTAACTTACAGATATGATGAGGAGCATACCGCCCTCAAAGATATCTCACTCGAAATAAATAAGGGCGAAATGCTGGCCATAGTGGGCCATAATGGAAGCGGCAAGAGCACTCTCGCAAAGCATCTCAACGCGCTGCTTCTGCCCACCGCGGGTCATGTTACGGTAGAGGGAATGGATACTGCTGTAGAGGGCAACACCCTGAATATACGCAAAAAGGTAGGAATGGTGTTCCAGAACCCGGATAACCAGATAGTCACTACCATAGTGGAGGAGGATGTTGCCTTTGGACCGGAAAACCTGGGGGTGCATCCGGAGGAGATACGCCGGCGCGTGAACGAATCGTTAAAGGCTGTTGGAATGGAAGCGTACGCGAGGAGCGCGCCGCATATGCTTTCCGGAGGCCAGAAGCAGCGCATTGCCATAGCCGGCATGCTGGCTATGGAGCCCGAGGTTCTGGTGCTGGACGAGGCTACGGCCATGCTGGATCCCCAGGGGCGACGGGACGTGCTGGATATAGTAGGCCGCCTGAACAGGGAGCGCGGCATGACGGTAGTAATGATAACGCAATATATGGAAGAGGCGCTGGCGGCCGACCGGGTGATAGTCATGGCCGACGGAATGCTGATAGCCCAGGGTACGCCGAGAGAGGTATTCAGCAGGGGGAGGGAACTCCGGGCCAACGGCCTTGACCTGCCGCCCATAGCTATGCTTCGCGATAAGCTTATAGACGGAGGGATGAATATACCGGCGGATGTCATAACAGCTGAGGAGCTTGCAGAAGCAATATGCCCATTGAAGTAAAGAGGCTTTGCCATACATACCTTGCAGGAACGGCAGGCGAAAAGGCCGCCCTGAAGGATATAGAATTAAATATAGAAAAAGGTGAGTTTTTCGGAATAATCGGCCATACCGGCAGCGGCAAGTCAACGCTTCTGCAGCACATGGGCGGCATAATGCCCCCGGAAGCGGGCACCGTTATAGTGGATGGCTACGACTTTGCCGACAAAAAACAACGCATAGAGGGCCGGAAAAAAGTCGGCCTCGTGTTCCAGTACCCGGAGTATCAGCTCTTTGAAGAAACTGTGGCCAAGGATATAGCCTTTGGCCCGAAAAACATGAAGCTGGAGCAGGAAGAGATAGACCGCAGGGTAAGGCGCGCCATGGAGCTGGTGGGCCTGGACTGGGAAAGGTTTGCGGAGAAGTCCCCCTTCGAGCTTTCAGGCGGAGAAAAGCGCAGGGCCGCCCTTGCAGGAATAATCGCCATGGAGCCCGGCTATCTCATACTGGACGAGCCTATGGCTGGGCTGGATCCCGCAGGCAGAAGGGCCATACTGGACATGCTGGACGGCATACGCCGTGAAACGGGCTGCGCCGTAATAATGGTGTCCCATTCAATGGACGACATAGCCGCCTACAGCGACAGGGTAGCTGTAATGCAGGATGGCAGCATAATTAGTACCGGGACTCCCGCGGAGATATTCGGCGGAGAGTTGGATCTTGAAGCCATGGGCCTTGAACTGCCCGCGGCATCCGGATTGGGCAATCTCCTCAGAAGCAAGGGAATGGACGTGCCGGAAATATACACCATGGACGGCATGGCAGAGTACCTGCTGGGAAGGAGGCAAAGTGCTTAAAGATATAACCCTTGGCCAGTATTTCCCGGGGAATTCGTTCGTACACAGGCTGGACCCGCGCACAAAGCTGCTGCTGATGTCCGCCTATATCGTGGCAGTATTCATAGTCAGGAATATGTGGCTCTTTACCCTCGTAGCGGCATACGTCATAGGGGTAACGGCCATAGCCGGGGTTCCTGTAAGCTATCTGTGGCGCTCCCTCAAGCCGCTGAGGTTTATCCTGATTTTCATGTTCGTGATAAACCTGCTGGTGACTGCAACGGGAGATACGCTTTTTGAGTGGTGGATAATAAAGATAACCACTGGCGGTCTCCGTCAGGCGGTATATATATCGCTGAGGCTTATACTGCTGGTGTCAGGTACGTCGCTCATGACGCTGACTACCACGCCTATAGCCTTGACAGACGGCCTTGAGCGGCTGCTTTCCCCCTTCGCAAAGATGGGCTTCCCTGCCCATGAGCTTGCTATGATGATGACCATAGCGCTGCGGTTCATACCTACCCTCATAGAGGAGGCGGACAAGATAACCAGAGCTCAGACCGCCCGCGGAGCGGACTTTGAAACGGGCAGCTTAATAGACCGCGCCAAGGCGATGGTGACGATACTTGTGCCGCTGTTCGTATCCGCCTTCAGGAGGGCGGACGAACTGGCCATGGCCATGGAGAGCCGCTGCTACCACGGAGGGGAGGGACGCACCCGCATGACGGTGCTGAAATATACTAAGAACGACCTTAAGGCGGCCCTTTCTATGGCGCTGCTGATAGGTATAATAATAACTGTGCAGGCGGTAGCATAAGCGTATGAAAATGACGGAGGGTACAAGGATAATACTCCTTTCCATAGCGGCGCTGCTGGTGGTGGGTGCGCTGCTGCTCAATGCTTCTATTACCGAAAATCACCCTTATTCGGGCGCCGCGGAAACCCTTAGGGAGTATGGCTACACCCTCGATGACGACGACTTCTACAACGCCGGCAGCTTTCCGGATTCCACCATACAGGATATACTGGCGGGGCAGGACCTGAGCGAAGCAGTGGCCGCAAGCGCTGCAGGCGGCTTTCCGTCGGATATAAACGCCAGGGGAAATATAATGCTGCTGCTGCTCACTCTTGAAAATAAGGACGTGGTGACTGTGTTCACCCGGGACGGCAAGGCCGAGCTGTGCTTCATACAGCGCATAAGCAGCGGCGAGATAATGCCCCTTACAAAGGAATGAGGACATGCCAAGGATACGCCTTATAATTCAATACGACGGTACTGGCTACGTGGGCTGGCAGACACAGCCCAACGGCGTGGCTGTGCAAGAAGTAATTGAAAGGGAGCTTCGGAAGCTTACGGGGGAGAAGACAGACCTTCATGCCTCCGGAAGGACTGACAGCGGCGTACACGCCATGGCGCAGGTGGCCCACTTCGATACCGAAAGCCGCATACCCCCCGATAAATTCGCCTATGCGCTGAACGTAGGCCTTCCCAGAGACATACGAGTGATATACAGCGACATGGCGGAGGGCTTCCACGCCCGGTTTGACGTGATAAGAAAGCATTACAGGTATACCGTCAACAACGCCCCCCATGCGGGAGTATTCAACAGGAATACGGCGCTGCATTACCATTACGCGCTGGATATGGACAAGATGAAAAGGGCGGCTGGCGACCTGTTGGGTGAGCATGACTTTTTAGCCTTCAAGTCGGCGGGCACTGAGCTCGAAAACACAGTCCGCACCATATACAGGGCGGAGTGGAGCAGGCAGGGCAACATACTTACCTTCGATATAGCGGGCAGCGGCTTTATGTACAATATGGTGCGAATAATAGCAGGAACACTGCTTGAGATAGGATCAGGCAAGCGGAAAGAGGATTCAATAAAGAGGGCCTTGCAGAGCTTGGACAGGCGGGATGCGGGAGCTACGGCCCCGGCCCACGGCCTTATGCTGTACAGGGTGGAATACCCCGGCTTTGATACGGCGAAAATCTTATAGTTTTATATAAGGAGAATCAAAATGAAACAGGACAAGATCAAAACACTTACTTGGGCAGGACTTATGTGCGCGATAGTTGTAGTTACCACGATGTTTGCCGCTATACCCATACCCGGCGTGCAGGGCGCATATGCCAACGCGGGCGATGCCGCCGTATACGCCTCCGCACATCTGCTGGGCTGGCCCTGGGGCGTGGCTGCCGCGGCAATAGGCAGCATGCTTGCAGATCTTCTTCTGGGCAGCGCGCTTTACGCTCCCGCGACTTTTGTAATAAAGGGCGTCATGGCGCTGCTGGCGGTAAAGCTTGCAGGCAAGGTGAAGGCAATGATACCCCGCTTCCTCATCTGCGGCGGAGTGATGGTGCTGGGCTACTTCCTCTATGAATGCATAATATACGGCGCAACTACAGCCGTGATATCCATACCCGCAAACCTCATGCAGGCCGTTGCCGGCGCGTTGCTTGGCGCCATAATAACCAAGGGAATAGATACCATCAGTTGAAAAGAGCACACAAGCCCTAAAGGCTTGTTTTGGGACGCTCCTGCGTTCTCGTCGCTTGTATTACATCCAGTAGTACTGCGCTCCTCGGCCTTGGATCGCCGTGTGTCCTTGTCAACTGATGGTACTGTACGTAAATAATACGGAAGGAAGCTTTAATGGAAATACTGCTGTATATCCTGCTGACGCTCATGCTGGCCGCAGTGGCGATGCTCACAGTGATGCTGGTACGCCAAAGCAAGGCCGAGGAACGAATAGTGGACAGGCTAATGGAGGAGCTGGAGGACGACCAGCGGGAGCTTCGCATGGAGCTTACGGACTCCGTGCATAAGAACGTCCGCAACTTGGGCTCGCTCATAGCGGAAAATCAGCAGTCAGCCTATCGTGCTCAGAGCGAGAGCCTGTCTCAGCTCAGGCGAGTGATGGCGGACATGGGTACGAGGATAGAGCAGCGGCTCGGCACCTCCTCTATGGAAAACGAACAGAAGCTTGAGAATATCCGCGGTACCGTGGAAAAGCGGCTTACTACCATACAGGAGGACAACAATAAGCGGCTGGACGAGATGCGCCAGATAGTCGATGAGAAGCTTCAGCGCACGATCAACGAGCGCATGACCCAGTCTTTCCAGATGGTAAACGATCGCCTGGAGCAGGTATATAAGGGATTGGGCGAGATGCAGAGCTTAGCCGTAGGCGTTGGCGACCTGAAACGGGTGCTGTCCAATGTAAAGACCCGCGGCATACTGGGCGAGATACAGCTGGGAGCCATACTTGCGGAAATGCTCGCTCCGGAGCAGTATGAGGAAAACGTAATAACCTCTCCCAAGGGGAAAGAGCGAGTGGAATTCGCAATAAAGATACCCGGGGATGACGATGGCTTTGCCCTGCTGCCCATAGACTCAAAATTTCCTGTCGACGCGTACAACGACCTTATGGACGCTTACGACAGCGCGGATCCGGCAAGGGTAGCTGTCGCCGGCGAGACGCTTAAGGCGAGGATACGCGGATTTGCCAAGGATATACGGGATAAATACATCGACCCGCCCTACACTACGGACTTCGGCATAATGTTCCTGCCAACAGAGGGGCTCTACGCAGAAGCGGTGAAGCTGGGTTTGGTTGAAAAGCTGCAAAGGGATTACCGCATAAGCATAGCGGGACCCAGCATAATGGCGGCGCTGCTCAACAGCCTGCAAATGGGCTTCCGCAGCGTGGCCATACAGAAGCGCAGCAGCGAGGTCTGGAAGGTGCTTTCTGCTGTCAAGACCGAGTTCAACCGCTTTGAGGAGGTGCTGACGCACACCCAGAAGCAGCTCATAAAGGCCAACGACGACCTGGATAAGCTCATAGGAGTCAGGACACGTAGGATAAAGTCCAGCCTCAGGAAGGTGACGGAGATGCCGGAGGCCGAGGTGCGGCTGTATATACCGATGAACGAGGACGACGTATACGCAGACACGTCCGCTTACGATGACGACAAGGGCGGCGACAGCCCAAATGATAATGAGGAGGAATAACGATGAGCACACCACACATCAACGCAAAGCCTGAAGATTTCGCAAAAACGGTACTTATGCCCGGCGATCCGCTGCGTTCCAGATTTATCGCTGAGAACTTTCTTGAGAACCCTGTTCTTGTGAATAACGTCCGCGGCGTGCAGGGCTATACCGGCACCTATAAGGGCAAGAGGGTCAGCGTGATGGCCAGCGGCATGGGCATGCCTTCCATGGGCATCTACTCATACGAGCTGTTCAACTTCTTCGGCGCGGAAAACATAATACGTATAGGTTCCGCCGGCGCTATACACAAGGATATACCCCTTCGCAGCATAGTCATAGGCATGGGCGCCTGCTACAATACTGTTTATGCCGATCAGTTCCAGCTCCCCGGCCATTTTACTCCCATTGCAAGCTTTGACCTGCTCCGTAGGGCGGTTGATACTGCCGAGGCAATGAATGTCGACTACCGCGTAGGCAATCTGCTTTCCAACGACCTGTTCTATGATGACGGCAGCCGCACTCTGGAGTGGCAGAAGCTGGGCGTACTGGCAGTAGAAATGGAAGCTGCGGCGCTGTATATGAATGCCGCCCGCGCCGGCAAGAACGCATTGGCCATCTGCACCATATCCGACAATATAGTCACCGGCGAGGAATGCACGGCGGAGGAACGCCAGAATACCTTCACCAAGATGATGGAATTGGCGCTTACCATAGCGTAGCGGCAAAAAAATTTTTGATTTCCAACAAAAAATTTGTTGAACCCACTTTACTTATGTTAAAAAAAACGCTAAACTATAGGTGTATAGGTAAGCTGCTAATTAATAAATAGTGTATAATAAACAATTGACCACTAACTGCTTCACAGCAGAACAATATCAATCCAATGAGGTGTAAAATGATCAATCTCGAAAAGAACAACGAAAAGCTCCAGCACAACATTCAGGTCGCGCGCGAGCACAAGATCGTACTCCCCACCTTCGCCCAGATGAAGAATCCTGATCTGGTTCCTGAGAAGATAAAGGAAGGCCTTAAGAAAGTAGGCCTGTGGGACGTAGATCCTCTGAACCTGTTCCGCATCACCTGGCATAACGAGCCCACCATGCAGGGCGGCACCTATGGCGGCGTAAACTTCCTGGAGATTCCCTCCAGCCTGTCCGGCGTAAAGGCCAAGATCATCATCATGATCGGCAAGTGGTTCCCCACCGGCTGCCATAAGGTCGGCGCTTCCTATGGCTGTCTGGTACCACGCCTTGTAACCGGACAGTTCGATGCTACCTACAATAAGGCTGTTTGGCCCTCCACCGGCAACTACTGCCGCGGCGGCGCTTTCAACTCCAAGCTCCTTTCCTGCGACAGCATAGCCATACTGCCCGCCGAAATGAGCAAGGAACGCTTTGACTGGCTCTCCAAGATCGCCGGCGAAGTCATTGCCACCCCCGGCTGCGAGTCCAACGTAAAGGAAATCTTCGATAAGACCTGGGAACTCCGTAACACCCGTGACGACGTGATCATATTCAACCAGTTCGAAGAGATGGGCAACTGCGTATGGCATTATCAGGTGACAGGCAATGCCATAGCCGAGGCCTATGAGTCCATAAAGACCCCCACCAGCCGCTTTGCGGGCGCCTGCTTCACATCCGGTTCAGCAGGCACCATGAGCGCGGGCGATCTGCTCAAGGAGAAGTATCCCTACTCCAAGCTGGCAGTAGGCGAGGCTCTCCAGTGCCCCACTCTGCTTGAGAACGGCTTCGGCGGCCACCGCATAGAAGGCATAGGCGACAAGCATGTGCCTTGGATCCACAATGTACGCAACACCGACATGGTCATCGCCATAGACGACGAGGACTCCCAGAACCTGCTCCGCCTCTTCAACTGCGAAGAAGGCAAGAAGTACCTGAAGGAAGTAGTGGGCGTACCTGCCGAGACCGTAGAAAAGCTGAGCTTGCTCGGTATTTCCGGTATCGCTAACATGCTGTGCTGCATCAAGTTCGCCAAGTACTATGAGCTGACCGAGGACGATGTAGTAGCTACTGTAGCTACCGACTCCGCCATCATGTACACCAGCCGTATCGACGAGCTCAACGAGCAGCAGGGCGCATACGACATGCTCACCGCTGCACGCGACTACAGCGAGCATCTCCACGGCGTGCGTACCGACAGCATGCTGGAGCTGTCCTATCAGGACCGCAAGCGCATACACAACCTCAAGTACTATACTTGGGTTGAGCAGCAGGGCAAGACCTACGAGGAGATTAACCAGCAGTGGTACGATACCCATTACTGGACCGACATGCATGCTCAGGCCGACGAGCTGGATAAACTCATCAACGAGTTCAACGATGCTACCGGCGTATTGGCTAATATGTAATAAAGTAATTCCACCGAATAGCAAAATATCCGGCGGGCTTCCGCCCGCCGGATATACTCTTTAAGATTTGATCCGAGCCGGATTTACTTTTTGATTTTGAGTTTTCTTGCGGGTACGCCGTCATCGATGGGTATTTCCGCAGGCGGAGTCATGAGCAGCTCGGGATTGTTCAGCAGCCGCCTGAGCACCTTCATTGAATCTGCATAGTACTTGCCGTCGCAGATCCTTTCGTCGGTAACGAACCTGAGTCCTACAAAGCGCTTCTCCACCCGTTCCCCTTCCTTTGATACGGTGCCGTATTTGTATTTATTGCCCATAGCGACGAATACGGAGCAGGTTCCGAACTCGTAAAGGTGATGGTAAATGGGGCCGATGCCCACGGAGCCTACATTGGTAAGGAATGCGCTGCAATGGAAGGGACTGACGTCGGCAACGGCTTTGGGCATAAGGCCTATGTTGTCAAGCCACCTGAGGCTGCCTATAACGAACCTTAAAATAAAAGCAGGAATATAGCCCAAAACATCTGCAAACCTGTCCATATTGTTGCTGGCGCTGTCGTCGATGTTCTCGTTGACTATGGCGTTCATAGTGTTCATGACGTCGGTAAGAGTGGCGGTAGGCTCAAATTCGGGCTTTACGTTGGTTTCCACGTTGCTGTGCTTGCGCTTTATCATCAAAGCAATGTCAATGTGGTTGCGTGCGTATATCTTGTTCCACATGACGAAGCGGTTGAGATAGGGCCGCGTGGCTATCATCCGTACCATGGCCGCGATTATCACGTGCATGAAGGCAAGGCCGGGCATGTCCTCCCGGTGATCGCGAATGAAGCGCTCGATGTTCTCTATGGGGATATTCTCTTCAAATAAGTTCTGAGCGTCGAGGCGGGTGCGCATTACGAATGGAATGACGTTGTAAACGGCATCCACGTGTCTTACACGCCAGCCGTCATAGCGGTCGCCAAAGCCTTTTTTGAAAGTATCCTGCATTTAGTGCCTCCTGTGTAAGTCCGGTATTTTAAAGCGAAGTAGTATGCTTGCAGATTTAAAATATTGTAACACATCTACTCCGCCGCAAACAATAAGCTTTGAAAATTTGAAAGATTTTATATAGAATAAACAACGAAACAGTAGCATACGCAATATCTCAAAAAGGAGCAAAACCAGAATGAAGCATATTTTAGGCTATCGCTGCACGATCTGTGGCAAGGAGTTCCCCTATACCGAGCTTATGACCTGCCCGGACTGCGGCGAAAAGGGCATACTTGACATAGTATTCGATTATGACTACATCAAGAAGAACACCCTCTCCCGCGAAAAGCTGGCAAACTGCCGGGACAACAGCATGTGGCGCTACAAGGCCCTCATGCCCCTGGAGGACAGGGACTTCACTCCCTTCCTGAGGGTAGGCTGGACCCCCCTGTACAAGTCCAACAGGCTGGGTGACGAGCTGGGCCTCAAGACACTCTACATAAAGGACGACGGCCTTAATCCTACTGCCTCCCTCAAGGACAGGGCAAGCGGCGTTGCCGTAGCCAAGGCGGTAGAGCTGGGATATGATACCATCGCCTGCTCCTCAACCGGCAATGCGGCTTCCTCCTGTGCGGGCAATGCGGCGCGCATGGGTCTCAAGACTGTAATATTTGTACCCAGCCGCGCCCCCGAAGGCAAGCTTGCACAGCTGCTTATATTCGGCGCAAAGGTAGTCTCAGTACTGGGCGACTATAAGGATACCTTCGATCTTTCCAAGGCCGCTATAGAAAAATACGGCTGGTATAACCGCAACGCCGGCATCAACCCCATACTTACTGAAGGCAAAAAGACCGTAGCCCTTGAGATAGCCGAGCAGCTCAACTGGCAGCCTACCGACTGGGTTGCCTGCTCCGTAGGCGACGGCTGCACCATCGGCGGCGTGTACAATGGCTTCCATGATCTGTACGAGCTGGGATTTATAGACCGCATCCCCAAGATACTCGGCGTACAGTCTACCGGCTGCTGCCCCTTTGTAGATGCAGCACGCGAGGGCAGAGACCTTATCCCCGCCGAAGAGAATACAATCGCAGACTCCATTGCAGTTGGAGTGCCCCGCAACCCCAGGAAGGCGCTCCGCGCAGTATCCGCTTCTAACGGCACATGGATAGCGGTGACCGACGAGCAGATACTGGACACCATGCGGGTGCTGGGACGCACCGAGGGCGTATTCGGCGAGCCTGCAGGCGTGACCGCTACGGCGGGCGTAAGGCAGGCCGTAGCCGACGGCGTGATAAAGTCCAACGAAACAGTTACCGTCATAAGCACCGGCAGCGGGCTTAAGGACGTAAAAAACGCACTTAAGGCGGCGGGAAAGCCCACACTGTGCGAGCCCTCCCTTGAAGCCCTGGAGAAGAGCGGCATACTGTAGTCTTATAATAATACACGGATATGTTATAAATAATATTAAGTCTACAACAATATTCAGGTTATTGACATTGGGACAATGTTGTTAGAAAATATATCTGTGATAACTTTTGCATCCCGGTTGCAAGCCTGCTATAAGGCGGGCTTAAACATAAAGCAACAAATAATAAGGAGGATTAACCTAAATGAAGAAACTCGTAGCTGTCATTTTGACTCTCGTGTTGGCTCTGAGCGTAGCAGCCTGCGCTGCCCCCGCTACTGAAGAACCCGCTACCACTGAGGGCACTGAGGCTCCTGCCACTACCGAAGGCACCGAGGCTCCCGCTGAGGGCACTGAGGCCCCCGCCATCAAGGTCGGTTTCATCATGCTTCACGATGAAAACTCCACCTATGACCTTAACTTCATCAATGCCGCTAAGGAAGCTTGCGCTACCCTGGGCATTCCCGAATCCAACTATGTGATCAAGACCAACGTTCCCGAGGGTCAGGAGTGCTACAATACCGCTGCTGAGCTTGCTGACGCTGGCTGCAACATCATCTTCGCTGACAGCTTCGGTCATGAAGACTACATGATCCAGGCCGCCAAGGAGTTCCCCGATGTACAGTTCTGCCATGCTACCGGCACTAAGGCACACACCGAAGGCCTTGCAAACTATCACAACGCCTTCGCCGCTATCTATGAGGGACGCTTCCTCGCCGGTATCGCTGCCGGTATGAAGCTGAACGCCATGATCGAGGCCGGTGAGTTCAAGGCCGAGGAAGCCAAGATCGGCTATGTCGGCGCCTTCACCTATGCCGAGGTTATCTCCGGCTACACCTCCTTCTTCCTCGGCGCACGCTCCGTATGCCCCACCGCTACCATGGAAGTAACCTTCACCGGTTCCTGGTACGATGAGACCGCCGAAAAGGAAGGCGCTCAGAAGCTGATACAGAACGGCTGCAAGCTGATCAGCCAGCATGCTGACTCCATGGGTGCTCCTACCGCCTGTGAGACCGCCGGCGTTCCCGACGTTTCCTACAACGGTTCCACTCAGGATGCCTGCCCCAACACCTATATCATCTCTTCCCGCATCGACTGGGCTCCCTACTATGAGTATGCCATCACTGCCTGCATGAACGGCGAGGCTATCGATGCCGACTGGACCGGCACTCTTGCTACCGGCTCCGTAAAGCTGACCGACCTCAACACCAACGTTGCCGCTCCCGGCACTCAGGAAGCTATCGATGCCGCCATCGCCAAGCTGGAGAACGGCGAACTGAAGGTATTTGATACCGCCACCTTCACCGTAGAGGGCAAGACTCTTGATTCCTGCATGGCTGACGTGGACACTGACGCTGATTACACTCCCGATACCGAAGTTATCGAGAACGGCGCCTTCATGGAGTCCAAGTTCCGCTCTGCTCCTTACTTCCAGCTCAACATCGACGGCATCACTCTGCTGGATCAGAAGTTCTAAAGACTGCTATAAAAACGTGCTGCCTTCGGGCAGCCCGTTTTTTTATTAAAAGTGAACTGTATACGGCGCCGGCTGCAATTAATTATGCCGGCCGGCGCTGTTGCCTAAATTACCTAAATCATTTTGGTTTACAAACAAAATTTGTTATGATAATATAAAATCAAACAAATCAAAATTCGGGAAGAATTTCTGAGATTCCTTCCATAAAGAAAGGGTGACCGCCTTGGGAACTGCATGTGCAGTTAAGATGGAGAACATTACTAAAAAATTTGGTT
This sequence comes from Clostridiales bacterium, assembly GCA_004557245.1. Taxonomy (GTDB): domain Bacteria; phylum Bacillota; class Clostridia; order Christensenellales; family CAG-138; genus SFEL01. The sequence goes on from SFEL01000009.1 coordinate 52,100, forward strand.
CGATAGTTGCTAACCACAATATCAATCTCGAACTGCATGAGGGTGAAATACTTTCTCTTTTGGGCGAGAATGGCAGCGGAAAAACCACCCTTATGAATATGCTCTCCGGTATCTACTACCCCGATGAGGGGCAGATTTACATTCACGGCAAGCCCGTGACGATCGCTTCGCCCAAAGATGCCTTCGACAACGGCATAGGCATGATACATCAGCACTTCAAGCTGGTGGACGTGTTTACCGCAACGGAAAACATCGTATTGGGTCTTGAGGGCAAGCTGAACCTGGCCGACGCCAGCAAAAAGGTACGAGAAATCTGCGAAAAATACGGCTTCGATATAGATCCCAATCAGAAGATTTACGACATGTCGGTTTCTCAGAAGCAGACCGTGGAGATCGTAAAAGTCCTTTACCGCGGCGCTGACATTCTGATACTTGACGAGCCTACCGCCGTTTTGACTCCTCAGGAAACCGACAAGCTTTTCCAGATAATGCGCAACATGAAGGCGGACGGAAAGTCCCTCATCATCATCACCCATAAGCTGCATGAGGTGCTGGAGGTATCCGACCGCGTTGCCGTTCTTCGGAAGGGTGAATACATTGGCGACGTTATGACCAAAGATGCCGATCAGCAGTCTTTGACTGACATGATGGTAGGCCGCAGCGTCAGCCTCAACATCAACCGTCCCGATCCTGTCAATGTGACCCCACGCGTTGTGGTGGACGGCCTGACCGTTTACGACGAGCTGGGCGTAAAGCGCCTGAGCGATGTAAGCTTTACCATCAATGCGGGCGAGGTGCTGGGCATTGCAGGCGTAGCCGGCAGCGGTCAGCGCGAGCTGCTTGAATCCATAGCAGGCCTGTATCCCATAGCTTCTGGCACCATTACATATTACAGCCCGGACAGCGAAACCGGCCGCAACCTGGTCGGCATGGATCCTATGGATATACGTAAGAACGGTATAGCGATGTCCTTCGTGCCTGAGGATAGGCTGGGCATGGGTCTGGTGGGTTCAATGGGCATGACCGGCAACATGATGCTGCGCTCCTGGCGTAAGGGCAACAGTCCCTTTGTGAACCGCAAGGACCCCGAGGCGCTGGCAAAGCGTATCTGGGACGAGCTTGAGGTAGTTACTCCCAGCACTTCCTTCCCGGTACGCCGCATGTCCGGCGGTAACGTGCAAAAGGTGCTGGTAGGCCGTGAGATAGCCCAGTCGCCTTCAGTGCTGATGACGGCATACGCAGTCCGCGGACTCGATATTAATACTTCCTACACTATTTACAACCTGCTCACAGAGCAGAAGATGAAGGGCGTAGCCGTAGTATATGTGGGCGAGGACCTGGATGTGCTGCTCGAGCTGTGCGACAGAATAGTAGTCCTCTGCGGCGGTCAGGTATCCGGCGTCGTAGATGCCCGCAAGACTGACAAGCGCCAGGTAGGCGTGCTTATGACTCGAGTGGAAGGAGGAAAGGCAAAGAATGAATAAGCAGTCTCTATTCCATATCGCAAAGCGCGGCACGCTTCCATGGTACATCTCGGCGGCTATACGCGGCTGTGCAATACTGTTTGCGCTGATAGTCTGCGCGCTGGTTACAATGTTCATGACGGGCGAGAACCCGATAAGCATTTACGGCACCATATTCCACGGTGCATTCGGCACGGTGCGTAAGACCTGGGTTACTTTCCAGAATCTCGCGGTGCTGCTCGGAATATCCCTTGCTGTCACCCCCGCATTCAAGATGCGCTTCTGGAACATAGGCGCCGAGGGCCAGGTGCTCATAGGCTGCCTTGCCACCGCCGCCTGCATGATCTGCCTTGGGGATAAGCTGCCCAATGGCCTTCTCATCCTCATTATGATAGTCGCGGCTATAGCCGCCGGCGCATTGTGGGGCTTCCTGCCCGCCTTCTTCAAGGCGCGCTGGAATACCAACGAAACGCTGTTCACGCTGATGATGAACTACATAGCAACACAGCTTGCGGCGTATTACATCATCGTCTGGGAAGTGCCCAAGGGCGCAGGTAAGATAGGCATAATCAACCAGAACACCAATGCTGGCTGGCTGCCCCAGATAGCGGGTAAGCAGTACCTGCTCACAATTCTTGTTGTGGCAGTGATGACTGTGCTTACCTATATATACCTTAAGTACAGCAAGCACGGCTATGAAATCGCCGTAGTGGGCGAGAGCCAGCGCACCGCAAGCTATGCGGGCATAAAGGTAGAGCGAGTGATCATTCGCACCATGGTGCTCTCCGGCGCTATGTGCGGCCTTATGGGTCTGCTGCTCACGGCAGGTACTGACCACACCCTGACTACTACCATAGTAGGCGGGCGCGGATTTACCGCGGTCATGGTATCCTGGATGGCAAAGTTCAACCCAATCATGATGATATTCACCAGTCTCCTGCTGGTAGTTCTGAGCCGCGGCGCAAGCGAAATCTCCAGCGTATTTGGCCTGAACCACTCCTTTGCCGATATACTGACGGGCATCATACTGTTCTTCATCATCGGCAGCGAGTTCTTCATCAACTATAAAGTAAGCCTGCGTAAGGCCGGAAAGAAGGAGGCATAAGCAATGTTCGATTTTGCATCTTTCCTCCCACGTGCAGTCATGCAGGGCATCCCCCTGCTGTACGGCAGCACCGGCGAGATACTGACGGAAAAATCCGGCAACCTGAATCTGGGTATCCCTGGCGTCATGTACGTTGGCGGCATATGCGGCGTTATAGGAGCATTCTTCTATGAGCAGTCGGTAGCGAGTGCCGCGGAGATGAGCGCGGTGCTGGCAATAGGTATACCCATGCTTGCTTCACTGCTGGGTTCACTGATAATGGGCCTCATCTACTGCCTGCTTACTGTCACATTGAGGGCTAACCAGAATGTGACCGGTCTTGCGCTGACCACCTTCGGCGTAGGAATAGGCAACTTCTTCGGCGGCTCACTTATAAAGCTGACAGGCAGCGAGGTTCCCTCCATAGCTCTTTCCGCTACCAGCGCCTACTTCAGCAAGTCTCTGCCAATAGCTGAGACTACGGGCTGGTTCGGTCAGGTATTCCTGTCCTACGGCTTCCTTGCGTATCTGGCGATAATCATTGCGTTGCTGAGCTCTTACTTCCTCAAGCATACCCGCACGGGCCTGCATCTGAGGGCAGTGGGCGAGAGCGCAGCCACCGCCGATGCGGCCGGCATAAACGTAACAAAGTACAAGTACATGGCTACCTGTATAGGCAGCATGATAGCGGGCCTCGGCGGACTGTACTATGTAATGGACTATGCCTGCGGCGTATGGTCAAACAATGCCTTTGGCGATCGCGGCTGGCTCGCCATAGCGCTGGTTATATTCACCATATGGCGTCCTAATGTAAGCGTGCTGGCTTCCATACTCTTCGGCGGATTCTACATACTGTATCTCTACATTCCAACCGGTACAGAGCTCTCCATAAAGGAGCTGTATAAGATGCTGCCTTACGTAGTAACTCTGGTAGTACTGATAGTTGTTTCCCTGCGCAAGAAGCGCGAGGATCAGCCCCCTGCAAGCCTTGGCCTTGCATACTTCCGAGAAGAAAGATAAACAAAAAGCAGGAGCTTTCGGGCTTCTGCTTTTTTAGTTAAAAGTAACTTATTACACCTTCCGAGCCGGTTTGCAATATGGTATAGTTAGTTCATAACAACAGGGAGAATCAGGGACATGAACGCATTTACAATAGTCATAGTATTAATGGCGGCGTTGGCACTGCTGGCGCTGATATTCAGCTTTATAGCGGTGCGCAGCAAAAACGGGCCATGGGGTCTTTTCTCGGCGTTGTTTTCGCTGGGGGCGGGAGTGCTGTTCGCCATATGGCTTGGTAAGACCAACTCCAGCCTTATTGGCAATTTCACTCAGGAGGAAGGAATACTGGGCACAGTGGCTGATTTTGCCTTCACAGCCGTGATGACAGGTCTTGCGCATTTTGCGCTTTGCAGCGTTATAGGCGGCTTCATAAGGCCGTTGATGAAGAACGACAAGCCGGATAATCCGGTGTGGCGGATGCTGCTGTACGTACTGTGTATGGTGCTGGGCATAACGCTGGTAGGGTATTTCCTGTACATAAGTGCAACTCACCTGGTGCGAGGCGGCGGCTCCGCGGGAGATGTGGTAATGATAGCCACAGGTATCGCATATCTTCTTAGCGGAATCATAGGTATTGGCCAGTGGAAGGGTAGGAAGAGACGCATTGCCAGGGCAAAGGAAAGGGAAGCGGGGAAGCCAGCGGCATAACGAAAGCTATTGTTCATAATTAGTCCATTTACTTTTTCCTGAAGTATGATATAATAAGCGCCGTTCGCCTGAGAAAGGACGAAACATACAGAAAGGGAGGATACATATGCAGGCATTTTTCACATGGTTTGACGCGTTCCTGAGCAGCGGCAGCTTCTGGGTATATATTGTAATTTTCTTTGGTAAGGTGCTGGAGGTGTCGCTGTGCACTCTCCGGATAGTGCTCATAAACCGCGGCGAAAGGGTAAAGGGAAGCCTGATCGCCATAATCGAGATAACACTCTGGCTTATAATTGCCAGCAGCGTGCTGGACGGATGGAAGAATGACATAGGCAAGGCCATCTCATATGCCCTTGCGTATGCCGGCGGCAACTACGCAGGCTCATGGCTGGACGATATGCTGGCCTTTGGCCTTTCATCGCTGCAAATAGTCGTACCTACACTTGAGGAAACAAAGAAGCTGGCCAACTATCTGCAAAGTCAGGGCTACGGCATCACCTCCATAGATGTAAAGGGTAAGGATGCCAACAGTCACTATATGCTGATCATGATGATAAAGCGCAAGCTGCTCAAGTCCGTGATGGAGGAGATACAGCAGACCTGCCCCGCCGCCATGATAACTGTAAGCGATGTAAAAACCGTTCGCGGCGGCTATATGCGTAACGCAAAGCAGAGAAATTCGGCGAGAAAATAAAGCAATAAAGCGGCTTAGGCCGTTTTATTGAGATTGTCGAAAGAGCTCCCGGTGCCCCCGGGGGCTTTATTGTGTGCGGAGCATGGAACCCGCCCTGTTGTCATATCGAAAAATAGCGTTATATGCAATTCATATCGGAATTTTGAATTTTACTGCAATGGCTTTTGTTGATAGAATTTGATTTGGCAGTGATGCAATAATTATGCAATCACTATAGAAAACATGTTTTCAGTAATCTATTATTACAACCGAAGGAGAAACAACCTAATGAAAATAATTGCCGCGCTTTTGATGTGCCTTGTTATGGCTGCGGTTATGGTAGCAGGTTGCGCTGCACCTCAGGAAACCGCCGCTCCTGCAGCCGAACCCGCTGCTGAAACTGCAACCGAGGCAGAGCCTGCCGCTGAAGCTGAAGCTGCTCCTGAAGAGCTTCCCGTTATACGCTACGGTGCATTTTTAAACATGCTCAAGAGTTCTCTTATCTATATCGCTACCGAGAAGGGTTTCGATATTGAGGAGGGCGTTGACGTCGAGCTGGTAAACGTGTCCAAATCCGCAGACGCGCTGACCTCTATCATCACCGAAAAGGACGAGATCGACCTTTGGGGAATGCAGATCATGCCTACCTGCACCTTTATAGGCAACGGCGCTGATCTGGTTATTTTCGGCGGCAACGTAGCCGAAGGCGGCGCAATGATTGCAGCAAAGGGAACCGCTCAACAGTACAGGGATGATATAAACAATCTGAAGGGCAAAACCGTCCTGGGCATCAGGGGCGAAACCGGCGTGCTTGCCATGATGGCAAAACTGGTGGAGCTTGGCTTTGATGTAAATAAGGATATCACCATCAAGTGGGCGGATGCACCTTCCGTACTTGAGGGCGTATCCAAGGGTGAAGGCGACGTAGGCTTCCTGCCCATCGAGTATACCTATTTTGGCGACGATGTGAACGCCGAGGTAGTATATCAGGTAGGCGAAGTTGCCGAAAACTACATCTGCTGCAGAATGACCACCTCCCGCAAGATACTGGAAGAGCGGAGAGACGACCTGATCAAGGTAATCAAGGCCGAGATCCGGGCGTATAAGTTCATGCAGGAAAACAAGGAGGAGACCGTAAAGATACTTGCGGCATACTCCGGCCAGGATGAGGAATACGTTGAGCAGAATATTTATAACGTGCGTATCAGCTTCGTTCCGGATCCCTATGCCGATGCGGTAGGCCCCTTCTATAATGTGCTTGGCATAATGGGCTTCTTTGAAAACGAGGAGGCTACCAGCATCGATGTCATGGACCATGTAGACGCTACCCTCTACAAGCAGGCTCTGGATGAGATAATGGAAGAGTATCCTAACGATCCCTGCTATGAGCAGCTGCTTGAGATATACAACAGGCAGAATTCCACCGTACAGTAGTCAAACTTTATCAACAGAATTTATAGGCGGGATCAATGGGGAAGATAGAACTGCAAAACATTTGCTTTCAATATGCCGGCAATAGTAGCATGACGCTTGAGAATATAAACCTGAGCGTAAATGCCGGCGAGTTCGTATGTGTGCTGGGGACAAGCGGTTGTGGTAAAAGCACTCTGCTTTCCATACTTTGCGGCCTTCAGCGGCCCTCCAGCGGCAAGTTCCTCATTGACGGAAAAGAAATCACTGGCCCGGGGCCCGAGCGGGGGGTAGTGTTTCAGCACTACTCCCTGTTCCCCTGGCTTACGGCTAAGGAGAATATCATCTTTGGTATAAAGCAGGTCCGGAAAGATCTGCCCAAAAAAGAAATAGAAAACATAGCCCAGGCCTATATGGCCAAGGTTGGGCTTGAAGGCTTTGAAAGCAACAAGCCCGCACAGCTTTCCGGCGGTCAGCAGCAGCGCGTGGCGATAGCGCGTGCGCTTGCTATGAATGCCGAAATATTGCTTTTGGATGAACCATTTGGCGCAGTGGATACCAAAAACCGGCGTACCCTGCAAAAATTGGTATGCGATCTTCATGAATCTGAGAAAAAGACGTTTATCTTTGTCACCCACGATGTTGAAGAATCCATCCTGCTGGCAGACCGCATAGTGTTTATGATTCCTCATCAGATCTATCAGGTAATAGATGTAAATCTGCCAAAGCCCAGAGAATATGAGCAGATCAGGAACGACAGTGATTTTGTTGCGCTGCGTAAGATGCTCATCGATCTGTTCTACGAAAAGTATAAGGACTTTAGTTATGAATCTGCGGAGGCCAAGCTGTAATGCCCAGAATGGAAAAGCTCAATCTGCAAAGCCCGATCTTTAAGGTCGTTAATATCCCCAATATATTGTTTGCGGCTATACTGTATATGATAAGCCTTCCCCCTTTGGTAAAAACCAAGCCGCCGGCCATGCTTATCATAGTGATCTGCCTTATAGAGCTGTACTTCATAATTGGTTATCTGGTTCAGCATAAGCGCAGCTGCCATGACATCAGCTGCATACTGTTTGCTTTTTTTGCCATTTGGGAGTACTCGTCAAAAACCGGCAAGGCGCACTCGCTGCGGATGCCGCCCATGGAAAACGTGCTGTATGTACTGTATTCCCATCGGGGTGAACTGCTGAAGGGCCTGGTGAGCTCCCTTGAGCTCATGCTTTGGGGCGTTACCATAGCCCTTGCAAGCTCCGTTGTGTTCGGCATTCTGGTAGGGTGGTTCACCCGCCCCAGAGAGGCCATAATGCCCATCGTAAGGGTAATCAGCCCGATACCGGCCCTTGCTTATACCACCTATGTGGTGGGCTGTATGCCCAGCTTCAAAAGCTCGTCCATAGTGGTGATATTTCTGAGCGTATTCTGGCCTCTGTTTTCTCAGGTCATACGCACGGTGGGCACCATGGATAAGCGCATTATTGAATCTGCCAGGGTAATGAATGTTGGCAGCATTACCATGATAAAGGATATAGTTTATCCCTATGTACTGCCCACGGTGCTGCGCTATCTGCCCTCATCGCTGTCAACGGCATTCATGTGCCTTACCGGTGCTGAGATGATAGGCGCGTCCTCGGGACTGGGCTTTTTCATACGCAAGTATGCCGAGTACGCAAACTACACCAACGTGCTTGCAGGCATCATTTTCATGGGCCTGGTAGTGACCATGCTCAGCAGCCTTGTGAAGCTGGTGCAGAAGAAGTTTATAAAGTGGTAACAGCACTCGAGAGGGCGCCTTTGGCGTTACCGAAAAACATATCTACTGGAGAAAAATTATGCGTTATATAGGATTCGATGTGGGTTCTACCTGCACTAAGGCAGTGGTTCTGGATGAACAGGGCAGCCTGGTCTTCAGTAAAGTCGTTCCTACGGGTTGGAACTGCATTGAAACGGCCGAGGGCCTGCTCAGTGAGCTGGAGGCGCAGAATATCCATAAAAAAGACGCGAGAATAGTCGCCACAGGCTATGGACGGGTATCCATACCTTTTGCCCATAAGACTGTTACAGAGATCTCGTGCCATGGAAGAGGCGCGGCCTGGCTGTTCAAAAGCGACGCCTTTACCGTTATAGATATAGGCGGACAGGATACCAAGATAATCGAGGTAAAGGACGGCCGAGTCCAGAACTTTATCATGAACGACAAATGCTCCGCAGGAACCGGCCGCTTTTTGGACATCATGGCGGGAACGCTGGGCGTAAGGCTGGATGAGCTTTGCGAGCTGGCCCGTCAGAGTGAAAACCATGTAAGCATATCCTCAATGTGCACCGTATTTGCGGAATCCGAGGTGGTGAGCCTCATAGGCCGCGGCACGAACAAAGAGGATATCGCATACGGCATAGTGGAGTCCATCGCAAGCAAGGTATGGGGGCAGCTGGGAAGGCTCAGTGTCAACGGCGGCGATTTCTATCTTTCGGGCGGCCTGTGCGAATTGCCGTTTATACTGGAGATGCTTTCTGAAAAGATAGGAACGTCGGTTAAAAGCGCTCCTCTTGCCCGCTACGCCGGGGCGATAGGCGCCGCTCTTTATGCTCAGAATATGAAATAAACCGGAGGATGGAATATGGAGGAATTAAAACTTCCAGAACGCTTTGAGGAATACTCAGAAGGACGGAAAGCCGGCTTCCTTAAGATGAAGGCGGCAAAGGAAAGCGGACGTAAGGTAGCAGGCTACTTCTGCACCTATACCCCGCTGGAGGTGCTGGATGCTGCGGGCATGCTTTCGGTGAGCCTTTGCGGCATGAGCAACGAAACTATCCCGGCAGCGGAGACGGTTCTGCCAAAAAACTTATGCCCCCTTATCAAATCCAGCTATGGTTTTGCCATTACGGACAAGTGCCCGTATACCTATTGGTCCGACCTGATCGTTGGCGAAACCACATGCGACGGGAAAAAGAAAATGTACGACCTGCTGGGGCAGCGCAAGAGAATGTACGTGCTTCAGATACCCCAGGGGATAGACCGCACATATTCCCGCCAGCTTTGGATCAGCGAGGTTCGTCGCTTTATCGATTTTATAAGCAGGGAAACCGGCGTTGAAATAATCAACGAGATGCTGCGCAAAGCCGCTGACAGGCGAAATGAGCTGCGCCGCGCCCGATCGGAGCTTATGGAGCTTCAGCGCCTTTCCCCGGTACCGGTATCCGGACAGAAGCTTTATAAATTCTTGGAAGGGCTTAATTATAATTTTGACCTTGAAGATGCCATAGCTTCCACCCGCGCCCTCACCGCCGAAATACGCAAGGCATACGAGGAAGCTGACGATATAAGAAAAGAAGAAAGGCGAATTCTCATTACCGGATGCCCCATCGGGGGAGTGTTGGAAAAAGTCGTGGGCGCCGTGGAACGCAGCGGCGGCGCCGTCGTCTGCTATGAAAACTGCAGCGGCATTAAGGCCGCCCGCTGTTTCGTGGATACGGAACGGGAGGATATGGCGGAGGCCATTGCCGACGCGTATCTTAATATCGGCTGTTCCGTAATGTCGCCTAACACCAGACGCATGGAAAACCTGCCTGAGTTGATCCGGGAATTCGGCGCGGAGGGCGTAATTGACGTAACCCTTCAGACCTGCACCACTTACATGATAGAAACACGGGCCATCCGCAAGCTGTGCGAAGGACTGAACATACCCTACATGTCGCTGGAGACTGACTATTCTCAGGAGGATGCGGGGCAAATCGACACGCGCATATCGGCGTTCATTGAGACGCTATGCTGAAAACCAAAGTAAGCTGTACGGTAGTATCATTTTCCAACATGACCTCTGCCCTTGCTATGGAGGAGGCGTGCCGGAAGTACGGTATGCCGGGAAGTATCATACCGGTGCCGAATCAGATCACCGCAAGCTGCGGCTTTGCCTGGCGCGCTTCAGCGGAAGACCGGGAGAAGATAGAAGATTTTCTCAAAGAAAAGGGCCTGACTTTCGACCAGGTATACACACTTGAATTATAACGGTACTTTTTTGAAAGGATCGCAACTTTTATGGAAAGCTTAAAAGATCGTACCCAGGAATTACAGGATATTATGGACGAGTTCGCCGGCGCCAAGAAAAACGCCAGCATTTTCGTCAAGGAGGCCGCCGAAAAGGGGGATATAGTTATAGGCTCCTTCTGCCAATATGCCCCTATGGAGATAATCAACGCGGGGGGTATGTACAACGTGCTGCTCTGCGGCTTCAACTATGATCCGCCGATCCCCCTTGCGGAGACCGAACTGCCGGCAAATCTTTGCCCCCTTATAAAGTCCAGCTATGGCAACATACTCGGCAAGACCTGCCCCTTCGCCTTCTATTCCGATTTGATCGTGGGTGAGACTACCTGCGACGGCAAGAAAAAGATGTATGAGATGCTCTCGGAGCTAAAGCAGATGCACGTTATTCACCTGCCCAATATCCCCGACCGAGAACGTTCGCTGGAAAGCTGGAAGGAAGAGCTTATACGCTTTAAGGAGGCGCTGGAGGAGCGCTTCGGCGTGAAGATAACCGACGAAAAGCTTCGGGAATCCATCCATATACTCAACCAGGAGCGCAGCCAGATGGCACAGCTTTATGAGCTGGGCAAGCTGGATCCCCCCGCCGCCACCGGATTGCAGATGCGCAGCGTTCTTACGGCTGAATACTTTATGCTGGATAAGAAAAACAAGCTGGAAAAGACCGAGCGCATGCTCAACCTGATGAGGGAACAATGGGAAACTGGCAAGGGCCCCTACAAGCCGGATCAGCACCCGCTGCGCATATTGGTTTCCGGCGCGGGCATAGACGGCGTTGTGGATAAGACACTTGGCGTTATTGAAGAGCTGGGGGCGGCTATCGTATGCTACGAGGGCTGCTGCGGCATAATGAATATGCGCCGGCCCGTTGATGAGAGCCCCGAGGCCGATCCCATGACGGCAATCGCGGATAAGTACCTTGAGGTTCCCTGCGCGGTAATGTCGCCCAATACCCGCCGTTTCGAGCAGCTGCGCAGCACCCTTGCGGAATGGAAGGTAGATGGCGTTATCAGCATCACCGTTCATGCTTGTACTCCATTTGATGTGGAGAGCAAAAAGATAGAAGACATCTGTGCCGAAGAAGGCGTGCCCTTCCTGCATGTCCGCACCGACTACTCTCCCGGCGACGAAGGCCAGCTTCGCACCCGCATAGAGGCTTTCCTGGAAATGCTGGAGAATAACAGATAGCTGATGATAGTATATTTTAAAGTGTCAAAAAAGTGGCTGAACGCCACTTTTTTAGCTTTCTGACATACCCCTAAAAGAATCTTTAATTGCCATTGCGTGGCAATTTGCCTTTGTCGTCAGAGCCGGATTGAATATAATGGCCCTGATAGCCCCACTCGGGATTTATGGGCAGACAAAAGCCCAGACATTGTCTGGGCTTTTAGGATGCAAATTCTTTTTGATGCACCATTATGGTACCCGATAGGGGAGTCGAACCCCTGTTCCCGCCGTGAGAGGGCGGTGTCCTAGGCCACTAGACGAATCGAGCAAGCACAATTAATTATACATATTTTCGGCATAATGTCAACACTTATTTTAATGATATATTATTTGAGCGAATCGCCGGGTTATTTCTCGTATCTTAAGCGATTTTAATGATTTGTTCACAACAGAGGGTATACTTTTCTCCGTTTGGGAAGTATTATATCTATTACCGATATAAGTCGGAATGCTTTATCACAAAAGAAAGGCAAAGTGTAAATATGGGAAAACCGGGAATAGCGCAGAAAAAAGGCGTTATGGATATAATAAAAAACTGGATAGCTCAAAATAAACAGGTATGGCTTACGCTGTACGTGCCTGCCTATCTTACCGTATTCTGCCTGCTTCAGGCGAGGCAGGTGCCGGCGAGGACAGTTCATTTCGCCCTTGATTATCAGATACCCTTCTGCGAGTATTTCATAATACCCTATTGCACATGGTATTTCCTGCTGATAGGTGTCGGCCTGTATACTCTCTTAAAGGATAAAAATAGCTTTATAAAGTTCATGCTGTTTATGATTATGGGCTATACTGTCTGTATGTTCGTGTATTGGGTATACCCGATAGCTCAGGACCTCAGGCCTGCGGTGTTCCCGAGGGATAATTTCTGCTCCAAGCTTGTTGGGCTCATATACTCCATGGATCCGCCATTTAACATATTGCCCAGCATGCACGTGGTGGGCAGCTTTATGTGCGCCGCGGCAGTGGCTAACTGCCCAACCGTGAAAAAGGCTGTCTCCAAGGTGCTGGTATCCCTGCTTGCCGTGGTGATATCCATATCCACCGTTTTCGTAAAGCAGCATTCCGTACTTGACACGGCTGCGGCATTTGCCCTGTGCGTTATAATATTCTTTATACTATATGCCCCGTGGACAAAGGCGCAGCGGGAGAGAATATCCCCTCCCGCCCAGCGCAACTGGCTCATCGGAGGCATAGTAGGCTTTGCAGTCAGCGTCCTGTGCATAAGGTTCACCCTTGAAAACCTGCCCTTATAGCCTGTATAATACGTACGTTAAGAAAACGAAAAGGACTGTATGATGATATGGTGAAATTCAGCCTGTATCAGCTCGTTTGGATGTTCTTTGTGTACGCCTTCATGGGCTGGTGCGCGGAGGTGGCGTTCGCCGGGCTGCGCCACGGCAGGTTCGTAAACAGGGGCTTTCTCAACGGCCCTATCTGCCCCATATACGGCTTTGGCCTGGTGGGGGTCATATACCTTCTTATAGACCTGAAGGACAACCTTTTGATACTGTTCTTAGGCTCCGTTATAGTTACCACGGTAATTGAGTACATCACCGGCTGGGTGCTGGAGAAGCTGTTTCACGCCAAGTGGTGGGATTATACCGATAACCGCTTCAACATACACGGATATGTCTGTCTTGAGTTTTCGCTGATTTGGGGCTTTGCCGCCACGTTCATAGTGCGCATAATACACCCCATGGTGATGAACCTGATAAACGGCATACCACATCAGCCGGGCACCGTGCTTGCGTGTATCATGGTTGGCTTGACCGCCGTCGACCTGGGCGCTACAGTGGCCGCCATATGCAACATGCAGAAGAAGCTGCGTCTCATAACCGCCGCCGCAAGGGAGATACACGAAATATCCGATATTATAGGCGAAAACGTATCCCATGCCGCCATCAATGTGCGCAGGCGTACCGATGAGGCCAAGGAGCTTTACGGCGACCTCATAGATATGAGCGCGGCGCACCGCGCTGAGGAGAAGGAGCTCATAGAAAAGAACCGGGAAGAGGAGCGAAAGCTCTTTGAGAGCATACGGGAAACCGAAAGGAACCGCAGGGATGCCCGCGCCGCCGTTGCCCAGGCCGACAGGCGGGAAAAGGCCAGGGAATTCCGTGAGAACCTACGGAAAAAGAGCTTCACTTATCGCCGTATTTCCAAGGCGTTTCCCGATCTGGGGCTGGATAATGACGAAACGGAAAAGAAAGAAAAGGAATAAACCCTATGTGCGGCGTAGTAGGGTAACATACGGATACTTCTGCCGGGAAGACTATTCCCGGCGTTTTTTATGTGATATAATCCAATACATAAAGAATCTGCCAACCGGAAAGTAGGAAATAAGACATGAACTATGCGCCGCTGCTGCTGTATACCGTTATAACCTGCATAACCCCTGGACCCAATAACATAATGTGCATGTACCTCGGGGCGCACTGCGGCCTCAGGGGAGCCCGAAAATTCATGACGGCCAGCATTGCGATGTTTTTCATAAAGATGCTGTTATGCGGCATACTGAATGTGGCGCTGGCCGATGTGCTGCCAGAAATAGTGCCGTACCTCAAGTGGCTGGGGGCGGCATATATGCTGTATTTAGCCATACACATACTTATGGACGGCTTCGGAAAAAAGCAGGATAATGTGGACGAGGCTGTACAGACGGGCGAATCAGGCTATAAGAGAGGCGTGCTGCTGCAGGTGCTCAATGTCAAGAGCTGGATGGGCGGCCTTAGCGTGTTTTCTATATACGTGGTTCCCTACACTACGGAATTCGTAACGATACTGCTGGTGGCCTGTATAAATTCGGCATGCATGATAGCCGCCAGCCTTATCTGGTGTTCCTTCGGCAGGGCTGTGCGGAGGGTATATTCGGAGCATATAAAGGTATTCAGCGTCATAATGGCGGCGTCGCTGCTGTGGTGCGCGTATACGGCGCTGATCTGATTTAATATTATTTAGCGGAGGGCATGCGGAGTGAAAGAACTGCTTGTTGTTATCGACTACCAGAACGACTTTGTGAATGGAGCGCTGGGCTTTGAGGGCGCGGAAAAGCTGGACGGCCCTATAGTTGAAAAGATACGGGAATACCGCAGGAGAGGCGCCGACGTCATATTCACCAGGGACACCCATCGCGAAAACTATCTTGAAACTCAGGAGGGCCGCAGGCTTCCCGTGGTCCACTGCATAGAGGGAGGCCATGGGCATAAGATATTCGGGGAGACGGCAAAGCAGGTACAGCCCGGCGATATGATAATAGACAAGCCCTCCTTCGGCAGCATGGAGCTCGCCAAGGCCGCCATGGAAAAGAACTATGAAAAGATAGAGCTGGTGGGCCTTGTGTCCAACATATGCGTGCTCACTAATGCGGCGGTACTGAAGACCGCGCTGCCCGAGGCGGAGATAACTGTGGACGCGGCCTGTACTGCGAGCTTTGACCCTAAAGCCAACACAGAAGCGCTCGATTCCATGGAGAGCATACAGATAAACGTAATAAACAGAAAGGATAAGTAAAATGTACGACGGAAGATGGAACCTTGACGTTTTGTATACCGGCTTTGACAGCGATAAATTCAAAAGTGATATGGGGCGGCTGGATGAGGTAAACGGCCTTCTCGCAGAGGAAGCGAAAAGGATCGCAGGCCGCAGCCCAAGGGAAAATCTCATGGCAATAGTGCCGCTCCTGGAGGAGCGCAGGCTGCTTTCGGGCGCACTATCCGATTACTGCCTGTTCCGCCAGACGGCGGATACCTCCGACGGCGATGCGGCCTCGGCAAACGGCAGGGTGAATATGCTCTCCGGCGCCGCCGCAAAGGCCATGTCGGAGATAACCCGCTATATAGCCTCAATAGACGACCTGGATGAAGCCATAGCGGGGGAACCTGGCCTTGTCCAGTACAAGAATTACTTCCGCAGAGAAAAGCAGAAGGGACGGCACCTGCTCACCGGCGACGGCGAGGATGTGGCCGCGATGTACGACGTGAGCGGCGGCAAGGCATGGGAGGAGCTCCACTCCTATGAAACCTCCGGCGCTACGGAGGAGCTCAACGGCGAAAGCCTGAGCCTGACAGAGCTGCGCAAACTGGCATACGACCACGACGGCGCGGTGCGCAAGGCCGCCTACGAGGCCGAGCTCAAGTGCTACGAGAAGATAAAAGGCCCCGTTGCATTTGCCCTCAACAGCATAAAGCTGCAAAGCATAAGCGAGTGCAGGCTCAGGGGGTTTGACAGCGTGTTGGATAAGTCCCTGTTTATGGCGGACATGAGGCGGGAGACGCTGGACGCGCTGTGGGGAGCCATCGACGAGTATCTGCCGGTGTTCCATAGCTACTATAAGGCCAAGGGCGAGGCGCTGGGGTATAAAAACGGCCTTCCGTGGTACGAGATGTTCGCGCCCATGGGCAGCAGCAAACGCACCTTCACCATAGGTCAGGCCCGGGAATATATAGTAAACGTATTTTCCTCATTCGACGGAGAACTTGCGGATACCGCAAATCGCGCCTTTGCTGAGAGCTGGATAGACGTATATCCCCGCAAGGGTAAGGTGGGGGGCGCCTATTGCGAGCCGGCCTTCGGCGCGGGCCAGTTTAGAATTCTGACCAACTTCGGCGGCATGTTCGGAGATGTTATCACGCTCGCACACGAGCTGGGCCACGGCTTCCACGAGATGCTGGTAAAGGACAACGGCGTGCTGAACAGGGATTACTCCATGCCGCTGGCCGAGACCGCCTCCACCTTCAACGAGAATCTGCTGGTGAGCTACGCCATAGACCACGCCGAGAGCGACGACGAGAAGCTCATGCTCATAGAGAACAGGCTTCAGGACGCGGCTCAGATAATATGCGACATATACTCCCGCTTCCTCTTTGAAAAAGAGGTGTGCGACAGAAGGGGCGAAAGTTTTATGCTGCCGGACGAGCTGTGCGATATAATGCTCACGGCGCAGAAGAAGGCATACGGCACAGGCCTTGACCAGAGCACCCTAAACCCATACATGTGGGCCTGCAAGAGCCATTATTACAGCTCCAGCCTCGGCTTCTACAACTATCCCTACGCATTTGGCGGGCTGCTTGCACGGGGCCTTTACGAAATGTATCTTAAAGAGGGAACGGAGTTCCTGCCCAAGTATAAGGCGATGCTTCGGGAGACACCTGAGCTTTCCGTGGAAGACAGTGCGAAGATATGCGGAATAGATGTATCGGGCAGGGATTTCTGGCGCGGCAGCCTTGAAGCCTTTAAAAAGGACATAGAGCTGTTCAGAAAGCTCGTAAAATAAGACGGGTAAATGTTTTATGGAGGTAAAGATACGTGATAAATCAGGTATTGGAAGCGCTTAAAAACCGCCGCAGCATAAGAAAATACAAGACAGAACAGATAAAAGACGAGGAACTCAATGCGGTTCTTGAGGCGGGCACCTACGCGCCCACCGGCATGGGTACCCAGTCGCCCCTCATGGTAGTGGTGCAGGATAAGGGCACGATAGCGCGGCTCTCAAAGATGAACGCCGCGTTTACCGCCGATCCTGACGGAGATCCCTTTTACGGCGCCCCTACAGTAGTAATAGTACTTGCGGACAGTACAAACCGCAACGGCTTTGCGGACGGCTGCCTCGTCATGGGAAACCTTATGAACGCCGCATACAGCATAGGCCTTGGCTCCTGCTGGATTAACCGCGCCCGGGAGATGTTTGATACCGCTGAGGGCCGGGAGATGCTCCGCGGCTGGGGCGTGGAGGATAAGTACGTAGGCGTTGGCAGCTGCATATTGGGCTATACCGACTGCCCGCACCCGGAGGCCAAGCCACGCAAGGAGGGCTACGTCATAAGGACGTAATATAAAACAGCAGATTTACCAGCATACACAGCGCCCCGCCCATAAGCGCAGGCGTCAGGAGGGAAACCAGCGTCCATTTAAGGCTGCCGGTTTCCTTTTTTATCGTCATGAGCGTCGTGGAGCAGGGCCAGTGCATCAGGGTGAATATCAGAAAGCACAGGGCCGTCTTTGCCGTCCAGCCGTTTTGCACGAGTATGGCTCTGAGTTCGCCAAGCCCCTGATAATCTATCAGCATACCCTGCGCCGTGTAGGCCATGAGCATTATGGGTATCACTATTTCGTTTGCGGGGAAGCCCAACAAAAACGCCATGAGTATCACACCGTCCAGGCCAAGAAGGCGGCCCAGCGGGTCGAGAAAGCCTGCGCAAAGGGAAAGAAGCGTGCCGCTGCCAATGCTTACGTTTGCCATGAGCCATATGATGAGTCCCGCAGGGGCTGCCACCGCCGCCGCTCTGCCCAGCACGAATATCGTCCTGTCCAGTACGGAGCGTATTATAACCCGCCCTATCTGCGGCGGCCGGTATGGAGGCAGCTCCAGCGTGAAGGAGGAGGGTACGCCGCGAAGCAGCGTAGCCGACAGCAGCCGTGAGGCCAGCAGCGTCATAGCGACCGCAAAAACTATGAGGGCCGTCAGTAGCAGGGCGCTTACCAACGAGCCGCTGCCGCCTGCGAAAAACATGGATATGACGGCGATGAGGGCGGGAAAGCGGCCGTTACATGGCACCAGGCTGTTGGTTATTACGGCTATCAGCCGTTCCCGGGGAGAGTCTATTATGCGGCAGCCCGTGACGCCAACCGCGTTGCAGCCGAAGCCCATGCAGGTGGTGAGGGCCTGCTTTCCGCAGGCGTGGCAGCCCTTGAAGCAGCGGTCAAGGTTGAAGGCGACGCGGGGCAGATACCCCAGGTCCTCCAGAAGGGTGAAAAGCGGAAAGAATATGGCCATAGGCGGCAGCATTACGGAGATTACCCACGCCAATACCCTGTATACTCCGAGAAGCAGCGGCCCGTATATAAATTCCGGTACAGATGCGGATCTGCAAAATCCGATGAGCTTATCCTGAACTTTGAAAAGTACGTCCGAAAGCAGCTTTGAAGGGTAGTTAGCCCCGGTTATGGTGATGAAAAACACCAGCGCAAGCAGCGCAAGCATTATCGGGAAGCCCAGCACGCGGCTGGTAAGTACTTTATCTATCTGCCTGTCGCGCCTGAGCGAATCCGGCCCAGAGAATACGGCTCCGCGGCATATCTCCTCAGCAAGCCTTGAGAGATATTCGGGACTGGTGCTCTCGGGTTTTGGCGGGTGCAGGCCTTCCTTCAGCGCCTTTTCCATTGCGGGCAGCAGCTGCAGCGGGCCTTCCTTGCTCCTGGCGGATATGCCCGTCACCGGCACGCCCAGCCGCTCGGAAATGAGGGGCAGATCCAGGCTTATGCCCTTGCGCTCCGCCTCGTCCATGAGGTTGGCGCAGAGTATTACATTGTCAGTCTCCGCGATTATCTGCAGGGCCAGATTGAGGCTGCGCTCAATACAGGTGGCGTCGCAGACCACCACAGTGAGGTCAGCCGTGCCCGAGCGTATGAAATCCCGAGCCGCTTCCTCCTCGGCCGAGCGGGCCATAAGGGAATAACAGCCTGGAAGATCCACTATTTTATACCTGCTGCCGTTGTAGTCAAAGCTGCCCTCGGCTGTGGATACGGTCTTGCCGGCCCAGTTGCCGGTGTGCTGCTTAAGACCTGTGAGCCCGTTGAAAAGCGTGCTTTTGCCTACGTTTGGATTGCCTGCCAGGGCTACGGTAAACTCTGCCATGGCTATACCTCCCTTACCAGCACGGTGCCGGCGTCCTCACGGCGCAGGGCTATCACCGCGCCCTTTATGAGATATGCCGCGGGATCGCCCAAAGGGCTTTTCATAAGGCACTCTACCTCCGTGCCCTGTACCATGCCTATATCCATAAGACGGCGGGCCATGCTTTCCTCTGCTACGATGCCGCATACCGCGGCACGCTTCCCCGGAGCTATATCCGAAAGTTTCTGCGTCATACGTCCTCCAGTCAGCCCACCCGAGAGGCGGGTTTTACATATGATTAAGTTATTCCGGAGCGGCCCAGTCAGTTACACAAAAAAAGCCCCGCTAAAATGCGGGGCATACAGGCAAACATATTATTCTATTGCAATGAGCTTTGAGCTGCGCACGCCGCGCAGGGACATGAGCTGGTCCATTATGCCGTCAGGAGCCATTGTCATGTTTGTCATATCCACGGAAATAACCACGTTGGCGTTGCCGTGTATGGGCAGGCTCTGGGTTATGGTCAGTATGTTTGCGCCAAGCTCGGAGAACTTGTTCAGCACCTCGCTCAATACGCCCTGCTGATGGGACAGCATGAAGGCGAATACCGCCTTTTTGCAGGCAGTCTCGTTGCTGGGGGCAAATATATAATCCTTGTATTTGTAATAGGTGCTGCGGGATATGCCCACCAGCTTCACCGCTTCGCTTACCTCCTTTACGCGGCCCTCCCGAAGCATGTCTCGGGCCTGAACTACCTTTTCGTAGTAATCCGGAAGTATGCGCCTGTCCACTATGAGATAATTGCTTTGCATGGTGGTGTCCTCCTTAAAAATCAAGGGATATGAACTTCTTCATGAGAGTATGCCCCTCTTCTATGAAAAGGCCTGTCTTTTCCGCCTCGGCCTCACAGTAGGAAAGGGCGCGGGGGATGCACTCCCGACGGTTGTCGTACAGCACGAAGGGCACTGGATCCGAGCTGTGGGTGCGTATTTCTATTGGGGTGGGGTGATCCGGCAGCAGCATGACGGCGAAGTCCTCGCCCCGGGCCTTCAGGTTATCCATAAGATAACCCAGAATGTGCCTGTCTATGTTTTCGATGGCTTCCACCTTGCATTCTACGTCTCCCGCGTGGCCGCTTTCGTCCGGCGCTTCTACGTGAACGTATACGAGGTCGAGGCCACTATCCAGAAGCTCCAGCGCCTTTTTGCCCTTTGCGGCGAAGTCTGTGCGCTTTGCGCCTGTTGCGCCGGGCACGAAGGGCACATCCATGCCGGTGCATATGCCGAGCCCCTTGAGAAGGTCTACCGCGCAGACAACGCCGGCTTTTACGCCGTAAAGCTCCTGGAAGGGCACAAGCTCCGGCTTTGTGCCCTCGCCCCAGAACCAGCATGAATTGGCGGGGTTCCTGCCCTCGGCTATCCTTCTCCTGTTTATTGGGTGATCGCGCAGAAGCTCGCTTGAGCGCGCCATAAAATCGGATAAAAGCTGGCCGTACCGACCGGCCGGCATACAGTTTCTTATGGGCTTGCCGGTTATGTCGTGAGGCGGGGTAAGGTCGGTGCCAAGCTCAGCGTTGTGTATCACCAGACAGTGCCGGTAGCTTATGCCGGCGTGCAGCTCAAGCTGTTCGGTGTTCATGCGCTCCGCAAGGTATTCTACCAGCGCCTTGCCTTCTTCGTTGGATATCTCTCCCGCCGAATAATCTATCATGGTCCTGTCAAGATAATCCGGTTCATCAGACAGGGTGAGTATATTGCAGCGTATGGCTATATCCGTGGGCGCGAGCTCCACCCCCATGCTGACCGCTTCCAGCGGCGAGCGGCCACGATAGTAAATCTCGGGGTCATAGCCCATTACCGCAAGATTTGCGGTATCGGACTGAGGGGGCATTCCCTTTGGCACCATGTGTGTCATGCCGCAGGCACCGTGGGCTGCTACATAGTCCATATAGGGTTTATAGGCCGCCTGCAGGGGGGTTCTGTTTCCGAGGGAGGGGATTGGCCTGTCCGCCATGCCGTCCCCCAGCATCACTACGTATTTCATATGAAAGATGCCTTTCGGTAAAAAGTCTGGCTACTTTATAAGCCCTTTTGAGATGAAGGACTTCATGCCGGCGGGCTCAATGCAGCCTGTAAAACGCTCGGCCATGTCCCTGAGGCCTGCGAGGCGTGAGGGAATAGTAAGGCCGGATATGTCGGCCAGCCTGTCTATAAGGTCGAACTCGCAGCCGGAGGTATCCTTGCCCAACGCCTTCAAAACGCTGCGGGAGAACTTGAAGGGGCTGGCGGTAGAGGCTATGACGGCGGGAGTACAGTCGCCGGTGCTGAGCTTATACTCCTCATATACGGCTATGGCAACTGCGGTATGGGGGTCGGCCAGATAGCGCCTTTCCTCGAAGGTGCGCCTTATTGTTTCGGCTGCCCTTGCGTCGTCGGCAAAGCCGCAGGCGAATTCCGCCGCTATTGCTCTATGCAGTCCGGGGCTGACTGTGTACTTTCCGTCCTTCGCCAACGCCGCCATATAGCCGCGCACCTGGGCGTCGTTCCTGCCGGAAAGCAGGTACAGGAGCCTCTCAAGGTTGGAGGATATCAGTATATCCATTGAGGGGGAGGTGGTAAGGTAAAATGGGCGGTTCTTATCGTATGTGCCGCTCTGTATAAAGTCAGTCAGCACGTTGTTTTTATTGGAAGCGCAGATGAAGCGCTTTACCGGCAGGCCGCAGAGCTTGGCTATGTAAGCCGCCAGTATGTTGCCGAAGTTGCCGGTAGGCACGGCGATGTTTATCTCGTCTCCGAACGTTACGGCGCCGGCGTTTGCCATGTCGCAGTAGGCGGAGAAATAGTAAGCCACCTGAGGCACAAGCCGGCCCCAGTTTATGGAGTTGGCGGAGGAGAGACGGATGCCCATCCCTTTAAGCTCATCGGTGTAGGCCTTGTCGGTAAATATCGCCTTGACCCCGGACTGGGCATCGTCAAAATTGCCCTTTACGGCCGTGACGAGGACGTTTTTTCCCTGCTGTGTAGTCATTTGTAGACGCTGTATCTCGCTGGTGCCGCCGTATGGGTAAAACACGCATATGCCGGTGCCGTCAACGTCCGCAAAGCCCTCCAGGGCAGCCTTGCCGGTATCGCCGGAGGTGGCCACGAGTATGGCGATTTTATCGTGTATGCCCTGCTTTTTGGCTGAGGCCGTAAGAAGATAGGGCAGCAGCTGCAGGGCGAAATCCTTGAAGGCGAAGGTGGGACCGTGGAACAGCTCAAGTATGCTTTCGCCGCCAATGTCAACTACAGGCGCCGGTATCTCGCCGAAGCGTGACTTGGAATATGCCGCCGCGGTATATGCTTTGAGCTCATCGTTTGTAAAGTCGGTAAGAAAGAGGCCGATTATATACGCTGCCCGCTCCGGGTAGGTCATGCTCCGCATTTTTGCTATATCGTCCAGCGATACCTTTGGAAATTCTTCCGGCAAAAACAGCCCGCCATCCGGAGATATGCCGGCAAGTATGGCCTTTGAAGCGGAGATGCTGATGCTGTTGTCCCTGGTGCAGGTGTAATTCATTGTGCTACCCTTCCTTATTAAGGCTCTCAAAGAGGGAACCGGATTGTTAAATATTATAAACTGTATATAAAACAAATACAAGTGTTTTCGAAAGAACGACAAGAAACCGGTCTGTACGCGGTTGAAAGAAATCCTTCCAGCCTGTATAATAAATAAAATTAAAGTAAACGGACGGAAGCATAATGCACGATAAAATAAACGTATGTCTCCTGAACGACTCGTTTCCACCTGTTATAGACGGCGTGGCCAACGCGGTGGTGAATTACGGAGAGATAATATCCACAAAAAATCTGGGCAAGGCTACCGTGGTGACGCCGGACTATCCCGATGCGGTGGACGACTACCCATTTGACGTGGTGCGCTATCCCAGCCTCAGCACAGAGCAGCTGGTGGGCTACAGGGCGGGCGTGCCTTTTGACGCAAAGATATTCGGGCAGCTGGAAAAGGCGGGCTTTAACATAATACATACCCACTGTCCCGTAGTGTCTACCCTTATGGCGCGTACCCTCAGGGAAAAGCTTGATATACCGGTGGTATTCAGCTATCACACAAAGTTCGATGTAAACATATGCGATATGGTGCGCTCAAAGCTTATACAGGAAGCCGCCCTGCACAATCTCTGCGCCAACATACAGTCCTGCGACGAGGTATGGGTGGTCAGCAGGGGAGCAGGTGAAAACCTTCGGGGTATAGGCTACGAGGGAGATTACATAGTCATGGAAAACGGCGTGGACTTTCCCAAGGGACGCGTAACGCCGGACGAGGCTATGGAGGTACGTAGGGAATACGGCATTGGCCCGGACGAGCGGGTTTTTATATACGTGGGCCGCATGATGTGGTACAAGGGCATACGCATAACGCTTGGCGGACTGAAGAAGGCAAAGGAAGAAGGCTTTGCCTTTAAGATGATATTCGTGGGAGACGGTGCGGACAGGCCGGAGATGGAGAAGTACGCCAAAGAACTAGGGCTCGAGAAGGAATGTATATTCCCCGGGGCAATAAGGGACAGGGAGCTTCTGCGAAGGTATTTCTGTGGGGCGGACATGTTCCTGTTCCCCTCCACATTCGATACAAACGGTATAGTTGTCCGGGAAGCCGCGGCCTGCGGGCTGCCAAGCGTATTGGTAAAGGGCAGCTGCGCAGCGGAGGGCACCACACATCTGCAAAATGCCTATCTCATAGAAGAAAACGCCGATTCAATGGCGGAGGCGGTAAAGTTTGCCTGCCGCGAGGAAGAGGCTGTAAAAAACATGGGCGGCGCCGCAATGGACGAGCTGTATATCTCATGGGAAGAGAGCGTGCGGCGGGCCGTTGACCGCTACGGCGTGGTTATAGACAACTACAAAAGGGGCGGCACCGAGCGGGACCGCATATGGACCGATCCCTTCTTTGCAATGATGGCGGAGATACAGACCCTTATGAACGCCGCCTATGAACGCAGGATAAGCTTCGAACAGAAGGGCCGGGAGATCTACGGCAAGGCGGAAGAAATAGGACGCGGGGCATATGCCCGCGCAGGGCAGCGCAGCCGGGAGGCAAGGGAAAAGGGCAGAGAGATATACGGTAGGGCTTGGGAGAGACTGGAGAGGTATCTGTAATTTATTATGATAAGGCTGCCGGAAAAGTTCATACAAAGAATGAGCCAAACGCTGAGCGGCGATCTGGAGGATTTCCTTGCGAGCTACGATAAGCCTCCCGTGCGGGGGGTTCGGGCAAATCTGCTAAAGACAAGCCCGGAGGAGCTGAAAAGCCTGCTTACTTATAAAATTGAGCGTTCCAGAATACTGGAGGAGGGCTTTGTGCTCAATGAGTCCGCAGACGGCATAGGCAATGACCCTTACCACATAGCGGGGCTGTTCTATATTCAGGAACCCTCTGCCATGGCGCCGATTGCCGTGGCGGAGATAAACCCGGGTATGAAGGTGCTGGATCTCTGCGCTGCCCCGGGCGGCAAGAGCGGCGGCATCGCAGCGCGTATGCACGGCGAAGGCCTGCTGGTGGCCAACGAGATAGTGCCAAGCAGGGCAAAGATACTGGGCTTTACGCTGGAACGGCTGGGGGTGACAAACGCCGCCGTCACCTGCGCCCATCCGGATGCGCTCTGCGAGGCGCTGCCGGAGTACTTCGACAGAGTTATAGTGGACGCCCCGTGCAGCGGGGAGGGCATGTTCAGAAAGGACGAAACGGCAATAGCCGAATGGTCTGAGGAGCACGTAATATCCTGCGCCCAGCGGCAGCGGGCTATACTCAAAAGCGCGTATAAAGCCTTGCGCCCCGGCGGCAAGCTGATATATTCCACCTGCACCTTTTCAAGGGAGGAAAATGAGGAGAACGTAAATTGGCTCGCCTCGGAGTTTCCGGATATGGAGATAGAGCTGACGGAACGGCTGTATCCACATACATGCCAGGGGGAGGGGCATTTTGCCGCACGGCTGAAAAAGGCTGGCGATGACCCCATGCCCCAGCCGGATATGAAGCTTATGCCCTGCAGGGAGAAGGACTATTTCGGCTTTATAGAGCATACCTTTGCCCAGCCGCCAAAGGGCAGGGCATATATGCTAAAGGATGGACGGGTACTGCTGATCGACGGAGAGCTGCCGGCGGGATTGTCAGCGGTAAGGCTGCTCAGCGCCGGCGTGTACGCGGGAGATATGCTGAAGGGCAGGTTTGCTCCCGCCCACAGTCTCTTTATGGCAGCTCACGGCGGCAAGTATAGGAACACAATAGATCTTACAACGGACGACCTGCGGCTGGACGCCTTTCTCAGAGGCAATACCATAGGCATATCCGGGGGACTGAAGGGATATATGCCGCTCTGCGTAGGCGGCTTCCCGGTAGGCTTCGGCAAGGCGGTGGAGGGCACGCTTAAAAATCACATTCCCAAGGGCCTGAGAAGGGTATGATTTTAAGGTTTTATTAAATAGGACAAAATGCTATTGAACCTTGGCGAATATAGATATAAAGTGTAAGGTGTGGTAAGAAAGACGCAGAATTTATTAACGGAGGAACAATATATATGGAAAACATCAATGACAACGCGGCCCTCAACAACGACGTGGAAAGGTATCGCAATATCGCGGCGCTGTCCTACGTGCTCATGCCTCTTGCGGCAGTGATGCTCATACTGGACAAAAACTCCAACTATGTGCGCCATCATGCCAATCAGGTGATATGCCTGCTGCTGTGGTTCATAGCGAGCTCTGTAGTGATGATAATACCCATTCTGGGCTGGATAGCCGGCGTGGTAGGCATGGTAGCCGGTGTAGTATTTATGATAATGGCCATAGTGCGTACCTGCAAGCGGGAGTACTATGAGATACCCTGGATAGGCAAGATAAGGTTCATACCCGAGGCGTAACGGCGTAATATAATTGCGGGGGGCTTGACAAAGCCCCTGCTTTTTTATAAACTAAAGCTTAATAATGGCAAAGATGAAGAGGAGTATGCGCTCATACCGCACAAGAGAGACGGCCCCGCCGGCTGAAAGGGCTGTTTGCAAGGAGAGGGCAGAAGGTCGCTTAGGAGCCCCGGGGGTGAAATAACAGTAGTTCCCGGCGGACGCGCCCCGTTACGGCGCAAAAGAGGAGCGCATTGCGCTCAATAAAGGTGGTACCGCGGGTCCGCTCGTCCTTTGATTGCAAAGACGGGGCGGATTTTTTATTGCATATTATTTCTTAAAATACAGGAGGAAGAGACATGAGCAAAGAACTGCCCAAGACCTATGACCATTCCGACGTGGAAAGCAGGCTCTACGAAAAATGGGAAAAGAAGGGCTACTTCCATGCGGAAGCAAACCCCGAAAAGAAACCCTACTGCATAGTTATGCCGCCGCCAAACATAACCGGCAAGCTGCACATGGGCCACGCCTTGGATAATACCCTCCAGGATTCCATAATACGCTATAAGCGCATGAACGGCTACGAGACGCTCTGGCTTCCCGGCACGGATCACGCCTCCATAGCCACCGAGGTGAAGATAGTCACCGAGATGGCCAAGGAAGGCATAGACAAGCGCGACATAGGCCGCGAAGCATTCCTCAAGCGCGCATGGGAGTGGCGCCGCGAGTACGGCGGGACCATTGTAAAGCAGCTGCGTAAAATGGGCTCCTCCTGTGACTGGGAGCGTGAACGCTTCACCATGGACGAGGGCTGCAACAGGGCGGTTACCAAGGTGTTTGTAGACCTTTACAAAGAAGGCCTTATATATAGGGACGACAGGATAATCAACTGGTGCCCCGTATGCCAGACGGCGCTTTCGGATGCCGAGGTGGAGTACGAAGAGCAGGCCAGCCACCTCTGGCACGTCCGCTACGACGCGCCCGACAAGAGCTATTCCATAATCTGTGCCACCACCCGCCCCGAAACGATACCCGGCGATACCGCCATAGCCGTGAACCCCGAGGACGAGCGCTATGGGGATCTTATCGGCAAGACCGTGGTAGTCCCCATAGTGGGCCGCGAGATACCCATAGTTGCGGACGAATACGTGGAGAAGGAGTTCGGCTCCGGCGCAGTTAAGATCACTCCCTGCCACGACCCCAACGATTTCGAAGTAGGCGTGCGCCACAACCTGCCCCGCATAAGGGTATTCACTGACGACGGACACCTGAACGAGCTGGGAGCGCCTTATACCGGCATGACTACCATGGAGTGCCGCAAGGCTATCGTGGCCGATATGGAGAAGAGCGGCAACCTTGTGAAGATAGAGGACTACGCCCACAACGTAGGGGTCTGCTATCGCTGCCATAATACCGTCGAGCCCCTCACCAGCCTCCAGTGGTTCGTGAGCATGAAACCCCTTGCCAAAGAAGCTATCCGCGTAGTGGAGGAGGGCGAGGTAAAGTTCGTGCCCGAGCGGTTCAATAAGACCTACTTCAACTGGATGTACAACATCAGGGATTGGTGTATTTCCCGCCAGCTCTGGTGGGGCCACAGAATACCCGCCTATTACTGCGAGAATCCCGACTGCGGCCATATAGAAGTAACTCTGGACCCGCCCGAAAAGTGCCCCGTCTGCGGCGCAAAGGTCCATCAGGACGAGGACGTGCTGGATACCTGGTTCAGCTCCGGCATGTGGCCCTTCTCCACACTGGGCTGGCCGGACAAGACCCCTGAGCTGGAATACTTCTATCCCACCAGCACTCTGGTTACCGGCTACGATATAATCTTCTTCTGGGTAGCCAGAATGATAGTGTTTGGAACTAAGGTCATGGGCAAGATACCCTTTGACACGGTATATGTACACGGCATAGTCCGGGACGAGCTGGGCCGCAAGATGTCCAAATCCCTTGGCAACGGTATAGATCCCCTTGAGATAATCAAGGACTATGGCGCGGATTCCCTGCGCTTCAGCCTGGTGACCGGCAACAGCGCGGGCAACGACATGCGCTTTTCCAACAAAAAGGTGGAGGCCGCCAGGAACTTCTGCAATAAGGTCTACAACGCCTCCCGCTTTGTTCAGATGAACATTGGCGATGAGAAGATAGGCGATATAGACATGGCAAAGCTGGATATCGCCGACAAGTGGATACTCCACAGGCTCAATGCCGTTGCAGGTGAAGTCACCTCCAATATGGACAACTTCGAGCTCAACGTAGCCGCACAGAAGGTATATGATTTCATCTGGACCGAGTTCTGCGACTGGTACATAGAGATGGCAAAGCCTCGCCTTTACGGCGACGACGAGAGCGCCAAGACAAACGTGAAGGCTATACTGGTCCGGGTGCTGGGCGACTCCATGAAGCTGCTTCACCCCTTCATGCCGTTTATTACGGAGGAGCTGTATCAAAGCCTGCCAAACGCGGAGGAGACCATCATGCGCGCAAGCTGGCCCAAGTACACCAATGACTTCCAGTTTGCTGAGGAGGCAGAGGAGATGGAGGGCGTGATGGACGTTATCCGCTCCATAAGGAACCTCCGTGCAGAGATGAACGTACCTCCCGCAAGGCGTACCGCCGTGTACATGGTAACCCCCGCCGAGAACGCCCCTGCCTTCGAGATGGCCAAGGCCTACCTGATGAAGCTGGCCGGCGCGGAGACCGTGATCGTACAGCAGGATAAGAGCGGTATACCCAAGGGCGCGGTAAATGCCGTGTGCGCCATGGGCGAGGCCTTCATACCCCTGGATCAGCTTATCGACATAGATAAGGAAATAGAGAGGGTAAACAAGGAGATAAATCGAATGAAGGGCGAGGTCGCCCGCGCAGAGGGCAAGCTGGGCAACCCGGGCTTCGTTGCCAAGGCTCCCGAGAAGGTCATCAACGAGGAAAAGAACAAGCTGGATGTGGCTAAGGATATGCTCGCCAAGCTGGAGCATCGCCTTGCGGAGCTGCAAAAGTAATACATAGCTAAGGTCAGGGACGTTCATCATGTGGACGCCCTTGACTTATAATATGAAATGAGTATATAATTACAAGCCATTTGCGGTTTTTACCGAGAGAGGGGTACAAAAGCTGATGAGCGTATTGGAGATACTCATTCTGGCCGTCGGCCTGTCCATGGACGCTTTTGCCGTATCAATATGCAAAGGCCTTGCTGTGAAACGCATAGATCTGGGAAAGGCGGGCATAGTGGGTCTGTGGTTCGGCGGCTTTCAGGCGCTTATGCCAATGATAGGATACTTCCTGGGCTCCCGTTTCAGCAATGCCATACAGTCGATAGATCACTGGGTGGCTTTCATATTGCTTGCCCTCATAGGCGCCAATATGATACGAGAGGCAATGTCCAAGGACGAGGGCGCAGGGGAGGATAGCGGCTCGCTGTCCTTCAAGACCATGCTGATGCTCGCAGTGGCTACCAGCATAGACGCTCTTGCAGCAGGCATAACCTTTGCGTTCCTCGATGTGAACATAGTCAGAGCGGTGAGCATTATAGGCTGCACCACCTGCATCATATCCATGGCGGGAGCAAAGGTTGGCAGCGTTTTCGGGACGAAATACAAGTCAAAAGCCGAGATGACAGGAGGAGTGATGCTCATACTCCTGGGCCTCAAGATACTTCTGGAGCATACCGGCATACTTGCTGACCTTATGGCTTAACTGTTAACTTTTTCCCCAAACGCTCCCTCTTTGTTGACAGCCTTTTTTACGGGACTTATAATCAAATCATGTACAGGAAGGAAAATTCTTCATTATGGGCCGGCATAAAAAAAGGCCCTGTTTATAGGGCGGCCAAAAGGGCTTTGCCGGCAGTGATGGCGGCAGGCTTTTTGTGCTCCTTTGGCTGCGCAAAAAAGACAGAAGCGGATACCTTCGTGATGGTGGATATAGGATATCTGGACGACGAGCAGTACGGGGATGACACTACGTTCGTCGCCATAACCGGATATGCTACGCCACAGCCCGTCGTTACCCCGGTGCCTACTCCCGAACCTACGCCTGAACCCACAAAGCGGCCCCAAAAGCGGGAGGACAAGCAGAGCAGCGGCAATAAGGAGCAGAAGGAGGGCAAAAAGGACGACAAAAAGGACGACAAGAAGGCTGAAGCTACTCCGACGCCTAAGCCTGAGAAAAAAGTAAAGACGCCCTATGCGGGCAACTATACAAAACAGTCCCTTTCGTACGAGAGCAGCTCTAAGGCTATAAGCTTCGAGACGACTACGCTGGATGGCAGCAGCACCGGCAGCAGCCTGTTCAGCAAGAACCGCATAACTATGGTGAATATCTGGACCCGTACCTGACCGAGCTGTCTGCAAGAGATGGGTGATCTCTCAGAACTGGCAAAGGAATACAAGGGAAGCGGCTTCAGGATAATCGGCCTCTCGGCGGACGCGATGCCGGAGAATCCTGACATGGTGCTCAGCTCCAAGGAGATGTTTGAAAGCGCGGGAGGCAATTTTACAAACATTATTGCCAGCCAGAGCGTGATAAAAACCATGCTCCAGGGCGTAAATACGGTGCCCACGACGAAGTTTTACGATTCCGAGGGCAGGCTCATAACGGTGGTTCACGGCGCAAAGAGCAAACAGAAATGGATAGATATTATCGAGACGGTGATGAATGAAAAAGCGTAGTATTATATCATTGGCACTTTTAGCGGCAGGTCTGGCCTTTATCGTCATAGGTGCCGTAAGGGGCGAGGCCAATGCCGTCATGCAAAAGGCCATAATGATCTGCATGGAGTGTATCGGCCTTGGATAAGAAGAAAAGCAAAAAGAAAAACCACCCCTTTCTCAGGGCGCGAATATACTTTCAGGCCTGCTGGACGCTGCTGACAAACAGCTATGCCTCCGGCTATATAAACGGCACCATATATCAGGGCGGCGTAAAGAATATATGCGTTCCGGGATTGAACTGCTATTCCTGCCCAGGCGCATGGGGAGCATGCCCTATGGGCTCGCTGCAAAACGCGTTGGCGGGCCGGACGCGCGGATTCCCATTTTACGTATTAGGCACGCTTATAACCATAGGTGCGCTGTTCGGCAGGATAGTGTGTGGCTGGCTCTGCCCCTTCGGCATGGTGCAGGATCTGCTGTTCAAGATACCTCCAAAGAAAAAAATACGGCGGCTGCCCGGCGAGAAATACCTGCGCAAGACACGCTACGTCGTACTCGTGGTTATGTGCATACTGCTGCCCATGCTTGTCAAGGGCTCATACGGCGTAGGCCTGCCGTGGTTCTGCAAGTGGATATGTCCCTCCGGCACGCTGCTGGGCGGTATACCGCTGCTCGCCCTCAATGAGGAGCTGAGGAGCGTCATAGGCTGGCTGTTTACGTGGAAACTTTTTCTGCTGGTGGTGATAATCACAGGCTCTATACTCATGTTCCGCCCATTCTGCCGCTATCTTTGCCCTCTGGGCGCCATATATGGCCTGATGAACCCTGTATCGCTGGTAAGAATGAGGGTGAGCAAGAGTCGCTGTGTAGGGTGCGGCGCCTGCCAGAAGGCCTGCGGATTGGATATACCCGTATACAAGGAGCCTAACTCTACCGACTGCATACGCTGCGGCAAGTGCGTTACCGTATGTCCACACAATGCCCTAAAGCTGGATGTAAGCCTCAAGGGAAAGCGCAAGCGCAGGGCTAGGCAGGAGGATGCGGACGCCTGATGAGGTACGATGCTGAGCTGATACGGCTGAAGGATAAGACATACGGCGTGCTGCGCAATGCGGAGCCCAGCGAAGGCGGCAAGGTGCTGGAGCTCATGCGGATCTGCGCAGGGGAGACCGAATACCTTATACACTACCCGGACGAGATAATACAGAGCGACGAAAGCGAAGCGGCCTTTATACAGATGACCAATGAGTCGGATGGCACGCTGATGCTGGTATGTGATATAGACGGTGAGCTTGTGGGCCTCTGCTCGCTCAACTGTGCCGGGATGAAGAAGTCCAAGGTGCGGCACAGGGCAAGCGTGGGCATAAGCGTGATAAGCAAATGCTGGGGTAAGGGCCTCGGCACTATAATGATGAATGCTTTGGAAAAGCAGGCTAAGACCATGGGCATCAGCCAGATGGAACTGGAATTTATAGAGGGCAACGACAGGGCGAAATGCCTTTACGAAAAGCTGGGTTATCGGGTGACGGGAGAACTTCCCAACGCAATACACAGCCGGGAAGGCATGCGCCTTGGCATGTTCACCATGATAAAGGAAATATGACATCCAAAACAAAAAGACCGGGTTATCCCGGTCTTTTTATGATTAGAGCTTGTAATTGACCCATTTGCAGTACTCTTCCAGCCCGTCCTTGCTGCCGTCCCAGTCGGTGCATACCTCGGCATCGGGAAAGACCACCATTTCGTGCAGTATGGTGAGGGGACCTATTTTGCATATGCTGTAGGGCAGTATCTTGTGGTAATATACCGTCATGCCGCTGTCCGACAGGAAGGATACGTCATCGAAGGAAGTACCCATGTTGTAGTAGTTATATTTGTAGTTCTCGCAGAGTGTCTTCAGGAAGGGGCTGTCCTGTATGTGCAGGTTCTCCGCCGTTACTTCGTTGAAGTTTTCCCGAAAGTGCAGTTCAAGATTGGGCTTGTGATCGTGCTGCTTTTCCCAGCGCCGTACTACGGAATCCACCCATGAAAACGGGGCGCGCCGGTCCTGTATGACGCAGTTTATGCGGACGGGAACCTTCAGACTGCCCAGTACGTCGTCAGTGGCGGGGGCGTAGAGGAAGGCAGAGTCCTTTTCGTATGTGTTGAGGTGGCGGGAGACGTTTATGCCTTTTACGCAGGGATATTCCACATCGAACATGTGGGTGATGTCTTTTGCGGATTCGGAGGGGAAAAGGGTGTTTACGTAGACAATATTGTCTTTGAGTATATCCAGCATTTTGCCGAGATAATCCAGATTGTCACAGGGCTCGCCGCCGGTTATCATTATATCCTCGATGTCGGAATCCGCTATGCGGCGGAGCACCTCGAGGGTCTTATCCAATGAGACGTTCAGCGTATCGTACATCTTGCGGGATTCGCAGAAGGGACACTTCCTGCCGCAATTGTAGGGCACGTAAACGTGCGCAGTCTTCTTAGGTCGAACGGTATTTTTTATATTGTCGATGTTGTCAAGGCAATACATTGGCAGTCCTCCGAAGGAATATAAAAAACTATCAATAGGATTATATTTCAACATAATAATTATAGCATGGGCAGGGGCATTTTCAAGAAAAGTTTATCCTTTAACAAATTCGCCATTTTTCTTTATGGAAAAAGTGAAAATCTGTCGCATAACCATTGAAATGGCGCGGGTGAATATGATATATTTAATAAAATAAACCTATTTAACCCCCGCGTGTTACTCCACTTAAATAATACGTGAGGGGCTAAAAAAGGAGAAGGTCCGCCGCGGCTGGCGGTGCGGCAGTGTGGAGACCTGTCGTAATGGGATAATTGCCTTTATCCCGAGGCCGTTCCTTGCGGAGGCAGAATGGTCGCAGCCGAAAAAAGAATATGGCAAAAGTAAGCCTCAGAAACATCAAAAAGGTCTACCCAAACAGTGAGCCCAAGAAAAAGGCCAAGGACCAGCCTGAAAAGAAGCATAATCTTCAGGTCACCGATGAGGGCGTCGTAGCGGTGCAGGAGTTCAACCTTGACATTGCAGACAAGGAATTTATCGTGCTGGTAGGCCCCTCCGGTTGCGGAAAGTCCACAACCCTGCGCATGATAGCGGGACTTGAAGACATTACCGCTGGCGAGCTGTACATAGGCGACAAGCTTATGAACGACGTAGCTCCCAAGGACAGGGATATCGCCATGGTATTCCAGAACTACGCCCTGTACCCTCATATGACGGTATATGAGAATATGGCTTTCTCCCTCAAGCTCAAGAAGACCCCCAAGGACGAGATAGACCGCAAGGTAAAGGAAGCGGCGGAGATACTGGACATAACCCAGTACCTCGACCGAAAGCCCAAGGCCCTTTCCGGCGGACAGCGTCAGCGTGTGGCTATAGGACGCGCGATAGTGCGTGACCCGGCCGTATTCCTGATGGATGAACCTCTTTCCAATCTGGATGCAAAGCTGCGCAATCAGATGCGTGCGGAGATAATAAAGCTGCGCCAGAGGATAAACACTACCTTCGTCTACGTTACTCACGATCAGACCGAGGCTATGACCCTCGGCGACCGCATAGTCATAATGCGGGACGGATTCATTCAGCAGATAGGCACCCCTCAGGAGGTGTTCAACCACCCTGCAAACCTCTTCGTGGCGGGCTTCATAGGAACTCCGCAGATGAACTTCTTTGATGCCAAACTGGATAAGGACGCTGACGGATATTATGTAGAGCTGGACGGTGCAAGGGTTCACCTGCCCGAAGAAAAGCAGCAGGCGCTTAGGGCCAATAATGTTGAACCACAGGATATAACCCTCGGCATAAGGCCGGAGCACATAATGCTCTGCTCTGACGACGCGGCGGCGCACATCAGTGCAACCGTGGACGTATCCGAGATGATGGGCAGCTCCGTGCATCTCCATGTAAACGCCAATGGCAAAGATGTTGTGGTGATAATCCCCACAATGGACCTGGACGGCAGCGCACAGCAGATGTTCGGCTACGGAAGCAAGGTAAACTTTACATTCGGCGGCAACGTGCTGCATATGTTCAGCAAGGAAAACGAGAAGAATCTCATCTGAACCGTATAACGCTAAAATGCTTACTCCCCCGTATAATCGGGGGAGTTTTTATCATATGCGGAGATTCGATTTTCTGAGCGATAACATTGGGTATATGCGGCGCATAGTATGTAAAAAAGGGGGGATGCTCTTGTATCTGCACGAACAGTCCATTATGTCTATTTTAGGAGCGAGGCCGGCGGCTCGCGCTGTATTGAGAGGGGACGAAAAGCATCCGGGCCTAAGGGGCTATACCGATTTCTTTCCATATAGGTGCGGCACCGTGGTTATTGCCGAGCTGTGGGGACTACCGCAGGATCCGGAGCCCTGTGCATCAAACATTTTTGCCATGCATATTCACGCAACGGGTGATTGCACCGGTGATATGGAGATGTCCTTTTCCTCAGCGGGTGGGCACTACAATCCGAAAAACTGCCCGCACCCTGCTCACGCGGGAGATATGCCGCCGCTGTTTAGCAACCGGGGATATGCATGGCAGGGTTTTTATACAGATAGGTTTACGCCGTCGGAGATAATGGGGCGCAGCGTAATAATTCACGCTAAGCGGGACGACTTTACCACTCAGCCTTCAGGCGACGCTGGCGACCGCATAGGCTGCGGCGTGATACTGGGGTTAAGATAAGGGGAGAAGGCTGAACGGTATGTTATCTGGGGGAAAATACACTTGATTAGTTATTTTGGCCCAAATTTGTAAATAAATTGTGCAAATGCACACAATTACCCCGATATATGGTATATTTCTATATAATTCGATACGATTCGATCAATTTATATTTTATATAGGGGTAATGCATGATGAAAAGGTTGATGGCGATGCTAATGGCGACGGTGCTGCTGCTTTGCGCTGTGCCGCAGCAGGCCCACGCGGCGGCAGACTATAGCTGGATAAAGGTAAAGCTTTCCACAAATAATGCTACCGTGCTTACCATGTATGCTTCCGGTAAGTATTTTATCAAGGAAAACGGTGCGGAGTTTACCGGAGGCACAGTAACGGTGCGCAGCAACGGCGACGGTACCATGACGCTTTACCATTCCGGCTCCCAGGGGGAGATATATACCGGCCAGTCGTTTTCAATAATGCGCGAGAGGGTATCGCGTGAGGCGGGTTATATTAAGCTCAACGGCAGATGCTACCTGGGTCATTTTAACTTAAAGGTGATGTCCTCCGGCTATATACGCGTGGTAAACGAGGTGCCGCTGGCTCACTACCTTTACGGTGTGGTAGGGTATGAAATGAGCAATACATTCCCCATAGAGGCCCTGAAGGCACAGGCGGTGGCGGCAAAGTGCTACGTGCTTTCCAACATGACCACATCGGGAGATTACTATATAGGCGATACCTCGGCGGAGCAGGTATACAAGGGATATAACGCCTCTTATACCAATGTGATAGAGGCGGTGGACAGTACGCTTGACGAAATACTTGCAGTAAACGGCAGGATGCTGTGTACCTACTACGCTGCCAGCAACGGAGGCGAGACTCTGCTGCCCAGCCAGGCGTGGCCTTCAAAGCGGCTGAGCGACGGCGGCTACGATATACGTCTCGATCCATATGATCTCGGCAACGCATACAGCAAGATGGAAACCATAAAGCTCCCGGTGAACATGGGCGGCGAGATAAGCCCGGCGCTGATGAATATGCTGCTGGACAAGGCTTCGAGGGCGCTGGGCTACCAGGTTAACCAGATAGACGGCATATATTCCGTATCCGTACATTCACCCAAGTACTCAGGCACCAGCCGCTGTATGTCAAAGTGCAGCATAGAGCTTGCGGCCAGCCAGAACGGAATGGGATCCGAAAGCGTGACTCTGGAGTTCTATACCAGCGAGTTCGAAAGCTATGGTGTGGTGTACGACAAGACACTGCGCGCATACTGGGGCGAAATGGACTCATCGGGGTATTATAAGATATACCACGTGCGCTTTGGCCACGGCGTAGGAATGAGCCAGCGGGGCGCGCAGGCAATGGGGAGCGCGGGCATGAGCTATAGGGAAATACTGAAATTCTATTATCCCGGCGCGTCCTTTGCGAGCATCAATGTATCTGCGCCGCAGGATCCTATCAACAAAAACAGCAGCGTGGAGTTTACCCCTTCCGGCAGCTGCGTCGAAGCGGTCACTACCGGTGGCGTGAAACTGCGTTCCGGAGCAGGCACAAAGTACAGCAGCATATGCACCGTTCCCGCGGGCAGCACCGTATACGTATACGGCAGCAACGATGGATGGGCTCAGGCAGTGTATGATGGCAAGAGCGGCTATATATCCGAAAAGTATCTGGAGTATAAGGGCGAAATGCCGCGGGCTGAGGCAACCCCGGCGCCGTCCGGCAGTCCTGCTGCAGATGCTCCGGAGGGCGTACAGGCATACGGTACTGTGAACGGCTCCGGCGTGAACATGAGGACAGGCCCCGGCACCTCCTATGAGAGCATCGATAAGCTGGAAAGAGATACGCAGCTGTACATATACGATTCCACGGGAGGATGGTATCTGGTATCCACGCCAAGCGGCAAGAAGGGGTACGTCATATCCACATATGTGAGCATAACGGGCTACCCAGCGCAGAAGTCAGATGCCGATGAAGAGGAGGAGGTACCGTATACCGACGCCACAAACGGCGGTAATGATGACAGCGAAGCGACGGAGATAATACTGGTTCCGGAGTCCGTGGCCTCAGGTATAGTGACGGGGCAGGGGGTAAACTTCCGCAATGGCCCCGCGGTGTCCTATGCCAGCATAGACAAGCTGGATAAAAACACCAGCATAAGCATATACGGCAAGACCGGAGGCTGGTATTATGGCGAGGCAGGCGGCAAGCTTGGATATATCAGCGAAAGCTACGTAAAGGTTACAGACGGGGAGAAGCAGGAGATTATCGAATCTCAGGCCGATGCTGTGACTGTCCCGAAGCAGGACGATGGCGGAGATACAGTAAAGGTAGGCCGGGTGACTTCCTCCGGAGTGAATATGCGCATAGGCCCCGGCACGTCGTATAATTCCTTAAAGAAGCTTGAAAAGAACACCGGAGTATACATACTCGGTCAGTCCGGCAGCTGGTACAGCGTCCAGGCGGGACAACTGAAGGGATACGTACACAAGGACTACATACAGCAGACAGGCACACAGAAGGTAAACGGCGGCTCAGATGCTGCCGGCAAGGGCGTTACCACTGGCAGCGTCAGGCTGCGCAAGGGCAGCAATACCGATTCAGCGATAATAGCTACTCTGAAAAAGGATACGGAGCTTATACTTTATGGCAAAAAGGATGGCTGGTACTCCGTAAAGACCTCTGACGGAACGGAGGGCTTTGTAAGCTCAAAGTATGTAAAGGTGACGGAAGCATATGCGGGGGGCGAGCAGCAGAATGCAGGCAGGGCGGAAAGCGACGACGCCATAGGCACTGGAAAAACCAATACCAAGGTGAATATGAGGCAGGGTCCTTCCTCCAGTACAAAGAAACTCGCGCGCCTGCCCAAGGGCACCGAGGTTACCATATACGCTAATGAAAATGGCTGGTGCCTTGTGGAATACAAGGGTACAAGGGGCTACATATACGCGAAGTACGTCACCGGCACGGTACACGATAAAGGCACGGCCGTAGGCACCGGGGAGAATGATAAGGATACGGCAGCGAATGTGGACAGCGGCTCCGGCGTGGTGCTGCCCAGGGGCGAGACCAATTCCAAAGTGAACTTCCGGAGCGGCCCCAATACGAAGAATACCAAGGTTTACGAAACCCTTAAAAAGGGCGCCGAGGTGGAGATAATAGGCCAGACGGGAAGCTGGTATTACGTCGTATACGGCGGGCAGGCGGGCTTTATTAGTTCCGATTATCTCAAACCTACAAAGGCGGGTACTGTGGACATACAAAGGGTAAGCTCAGGCATAACGCCACAGAAATGCGTGACGAATTCCGAAGTGAACATCAGGAGCGGCCCTTCCACCGGCAGCAAGAAGCTGGGCAAGCTGGATAAGGGAGAGAATGTGACGGTATACTATGTATCCGACGGATGGTGCTTTGCAAAGTGCGGAAAGCAGTACGGCTTCCTGTACGACAAGTACGTGAGCTTGGCAAATTGATAAAACAAAGAGAAAAAGGGCTTACTGCCGCGAGAAAAGCGTCAGGAAGTCCTTTTAACATCGAAAAAACAGCGGGAGAAGCCGTCAGGACCTGTGCTTGCATATATCGAGAAGGTATTTGCGGAACATAACTATCTCGGGGGAGCTGGAGCGGTCGGCGGGGCAGATAAAGCTGAGATAAACCAGCCCGGGAGGGTTGAGAGGCACTGCCGCTACGCCATAATATGAAGCGAAGGACCGGGGACCTATGGCTATTCCCTTGCCGCTGCGGATAAGGTTTATAACCGTATGTATTCCGTCGGAACGGTATACGCGACCGGGGGAGATGCTGTGCTTTTTGCAGGTTTCCTTCAGCGTTCTGTCCTCGATGGAGCCTTCCAGGCCGGTTATCATGGTACTGCCCTGCAATTCCGAGGGGGAAATATACTCCATTGTGCTTCTTGGATCCAGGGGAGACATGAGGACGCACTGGCTTTCACCTATAAGATTGCAGCAATCCAGAGGAGGCCAGTCATTCATAAGGCTATGGGGAGGCAGCCTGTCCAGCGCCAGATCTATGGAGCCATCCTTAAGTCCCGCAAGGTAGTCAAAGCCCGCTTCGGTTATGAAGGTTACCTCTAAATCCGGAAGATTATCAAAAAAAGATGCGATATCGTGAAAAAGACCGTTTGAATATACACGTGATCCCATGGCGATGCGAAGATGCTTTTTACACCTGCTGTTCTCAAAGCCTATGCTGCGCTGAAACCGCTGCCAGCTGTCTACTGCGGGCTGCGCCGCATCGCAGAACTGCCTGCCCCTTTCCGTAAGGTAAAACCCGTGGGATGCCCGGGAGAACAGCTCGTATCCCAGTTCCTTTTCAAGCCGGGATATCTGCTGTGAAAGGGCGGACTGGGAGAGGTAAAGCCTGCTTGCCGCCTTGGATACATTGTGATATTTCGCAACTTCCAAGACATATATTAACTGAAGTATGTTCATTGAATACTGTCCCTCTTTATAATAAGGTTTGCTAATATCACTATTATAAGGTCGCGCTTTACATAGCGCAATAAGCTGCAATAAAATATCAGTAAGCAGATAAAAACATAAGTCAATTCAGCTATGAATCCGTTTTTTAATATGATGGGAGGCAGATAAATTTGGAAAAGCATCTACTTTATGGAAATGAGGCAATAGCCAGGGGCGCGTATGAAGCCGGGGTGAAGGTATGCTCCGCATATCCGGGCACGCCCAGCACCGAGGTGTTTGAAAACCTGCCCAAATATGGGGATGATCTGTATTGTGAATGGGCGCCCAACGAGAAAGTAGCGGTGGAGGTGGCGTACGGCGCGAGTATCGCCGGAGTGCGCAGCCTCGCGGCCATGAAGCACGTAGGCGTAAATGTTGCGGCAGATCCCATCTTTACTGCAGCCTATAACGGCGTCAACGG
The DNA here is from genome assembly GCA_004557245.1 of Clostridiales bacterium. Lineage (GTDB taxonomy): Bacteria > Bacillota > Clostridia > Christensenellales > CAG-138 > SFEL01. Next base: position 92,457 of record SFEL01000009.1, read on the forward strand.
AGGATTTGTAATAATATCCGCAGACGACCCGAGCATGCATTCATCGCAGAATGAGCAGGACAACAGGAACTATGCAAAGGCCGCCAAAATTGCCATGGTGGAGCCGTCGGATTCTCAGGAGTGCCTTGATTTCATGCGTGCCGCATACGACATATCCGAGCGCTTCGACATGCCTGTACTGTTCAGGACTACCACCAGAGTAGCCCATTCAAAGAGCCTCGTTGCTTTTGGCGAAAGGAAGGAGAACAAAGCAAAGGAATATACGCGCAACGTGCGCAAGTTTGTGGCAACCCCCGCCAACGCGTACGCCAACAGGGCAAAGCTGAAAGAAAACATGAAGAAACTTGAGGAGTACTCATGTGATTGTCCGCTTAATGTAGTAGAAATGAAGGGCAGCAGGATGGGCGTGATAACTGCGTCCATAGCGTATCAATACGCTAAAGATGCATTTCCGGAGGATACGTCTTTTCTTAAGCTGGGGCTCACCAATCCCCTTCCCATGAGGCTAATACGAAGCTTTGCGGAGAAGGTAGATAAGCTTTACGTTATAGAGGAACTTGACGGCTTTATGGAGGAGCAGATCAAGGCGGCAGGTATACAGTGCGTGGGCAAGGAACTGATCGGCGATATGTACGAGCTTAACTCGCAGATAATTAAGGAAAGGCTGTTTGGAGAGAAAGCTGCAAGTGTGGAGCTTGACGTAAAAGCAGTTCCGCGTCCGCCGGTACTTTGCCCGGGATGCCCCCATCGCGGATTCTTCTATACGATATCCCGCCACAAGAACGCGGTAGTGGCCGGGGATATAGGCTGTTATACGCTTGGAGCGGCCGCGCCTCTTTCCGCCATAGACAGCTGCGTATGCATGGGCGGCGGCTTTACGGTTGCCATGGGCATGGCGAAGGCCTTCAGGCAGAGCGGCGTTGAGGATAAAAAGGTATTCGGCATAATGGGGGACTCCACCTTCTTCCATAGCGGAATGACGGGCGCGGCAGAAATAGTCTACAACAAAGGCGAAGTTATACCCGTAGTTATGGATAATTCCATAACCGGCATGACAGGCCATCAGGATAACCCGGGCAGCGGCTATACGCTGCAGGGGGATGTGGCGGAAAAGATAAGGATAGAGGACGTACTTGCTTCTATAGGCTATGAAAAGGTTATTATAGTGGATCCGCAGGATCTTAAGGCCATGGAAAAAGCGGTAGAGGAAGCCATGGCTTCCGAGGTACCGGCGGCTATCATAACCCGCCGTCCCTGCGTGCTGATAAAGAGGATAAAGCACGATATTGGGTTATGCGAGGTGGATACCGAAAGGTGTGTGGGATGCAGGATGTGCATTAAGGTGGGCTGCCCTGCCGTTATGGTAAATGAGGGCAAGGCGCACATCGATGCCGGACAGTGCATTGGCTGCACCGTGTGTGCTCAGGTATGTCCCAAGGACGCTATTTCAAGAAGGGAGAGGTAATTTCCATGGAACAGAATAAAAGCGCGATATTGGTAGGCGTAGGCGGCCAGGGAACGATACTGACGGCGAAGGTTCTGGTAAATGGACTCATGCGCGCCGGATATGACGTAAAGATGTCTGAGGTTCATGGAATGAGCCAGCGTGGTGGAAGCGTATCTACGCAGGTACATTGGGGCAGAAAGGTATACTCCCCGGTGATAGGCAAGGGCGCTGCGGACATAGTCGTGGCCTTTGAAAAGATGGAAGCGGTACGTTATGCTGACTATCTCAAGCGGGACGGAATAGCGGTAATAAACGATTTTGAGATAGAATCCTCTACCACGGCAGCGGGTATGTGCGAATATCCCAAGGGCTGCATAGAAGCGATGAAGAGCAGATTTAACTGTTATACGCTGAATGCGGCAAAGATAGCGGAGGATATGGGCAATCCCAAATGCATGAATATAGTGCTGTTCGGCAGTATGGTCAAGGTGCTGGGCATGGACGACATAGAATGGGAATCGGTAATAGCGGATACCGTGCCCGAAAAATTCAGGGATATGAACGTCAGGGCTTATCGTGCCGGATACGGGGCTGTATAGCTGGGCGGAAGGGATGCTTATGAAGGTTCTGGTGATAAATCCGGGGGCAACGTCAACGAAAATATCCGCGTTTGACGAGGAAAAGGAAGTTATGCGCGTGAGTATAAGCCACAGTGCGCAGGAGCTTTCGAAATTCACTCATATAGCTGAGCAGATGCCGTACCGCAAAAAACTGATACTGGAGGTATTGGAGGAAAACGGCATGAAGGTATCCGACTTTGACGCCGTATGCGGAAGGGGCGGACTGCTTCGCCATATTCCCTCCGGTACATATGCCGTAAACGACAGAGTCATAGATGATATACTCCATCCCGGCTATGGCGAGCATGCGGCAAACCTGGGAGCGTATATCGCCATGGAGCTGGCGAAGCCTGCGGGAATACCGGCATATTTTGTAGATCCGGTCTGTGTGGACGAGATGCAGGATGTTGCGCGTATATCCGGAATGAAGGGCATGGAGCGGCAGAGCTTTTTCCATGCACTCAATCACAAATCGGTAGCGCGCAGGGCGGCGCAGCAAATGGGGAGGTCATATGAGGAGCTGAACCTCATCGTTGCTCATCTGGGCGGCGGGGTATCGGTGGCAGCCCACGAAAAAGGAAGGGTAGTTGACGTATATAACGTCAAGGACGACGGCAGTATGGGGCTGGACAGGGGCGGCGCGCTGCCGGTGAACGCCGTAGTGGAGCTGTGCTATTCCGGCCGGGAAAAGGCGGAAGTGAAGCGCATGCTTGGCTCGGAGGCGGGGGTGTATTCCTACCTCGGAACAAAGGATTTCCGCGAAGTGGAAAAAAAGATGAATGACGGTGACAAGGAAGCAACGCTGATATTCCGTGCCCTTGCCTATCAGCTTGCCAAGGATATAGGTTCCATGGCAGCTGTACTGCGCTTCAGGGTGGACGCCATAGTATATACGGGAGGTATGGCGTACAGCGAGAGCCTGTGCAGAGAGATAACCTCATATGTTTCCAAAGTGGCGCCGGTTATCTGCCTGCCGGGTGAGGAGGAAATGAGAAGCCTGGCCGAGGGGGCGCTGAGGGTCCTTCACGGCGGAGAATGCTCTGAATACTGATAGGAGATGTTAAGATGATCACCATAGAAAGCCTGATAAGGACGGCGTCAGGCATGGCTTCCGGAGTAATAGCGGTAGCCGCGGCGCAGGATGAGGAGGTACTGAAGGCGGTTTGCGAGGCAAAACGAAAGAATATCGCAAATGCCATACTGGTGGGAAATGTAATACGGATAAAGAGCATACTCAGTGAACTGGGCGAGGAGGACAGCGGCTTTGAGCTTATTCCGGCTGACAGCGATGCGGATTGTGCCGCAAAGGCCGTCAGCGCAGTGCGTAGCGGCAGGGCAAATCTGCTTATGAAGGGAATACTGAATACTTCTGACCTTATGCGTGCTGTATTGGATAAGGAAAACGGCATACGCACCCAACGGCTGATAAGCCATGTGATGCTTTATCAGCCTGCGGGACACAGACTGATGGCGGTTACAGACGGAGGAATGAATCCCTTTCCGGACATTGCAAAGAAAACTGATATACTGGAAAACGCTGCCATAACAATGAAGAGTATAGGTTTTGGAAAATTGTATGCAGCCTGCATATGCGGCGCCGAGGTGGTAAATCCCAAAATACAATCCATGGTGGATGCGCAGGAGCTTGCAGGTATGTCAGAGCGCTGGAGCAAGTATGATATGCAGGTTTACGGCCCGGTAGGACTGGATCTTGCAGTAAGCCGGGAGGCTTGCGCGCATAAAAAATACAACGCCCCCGGAGCCGGTATGGCTGATATACTTCTGGTCCCCAATTATGAGGTGGGCAATGCAATGGGAAAGGCCATGTCGCTGTTTGGCGGCGCAAAGAATGCAGGAATAATCGTTGGGGCAAAGGTACCCATAGTACTGGTATCCAGATCAGACAATGCGGAGACAAAGCTGGCGTCGATCGCCTTTGGAGTGGTTGCGGCGCGGGGTTAACCAAAAAGACGAGGTGGGGATAATATGATATCGGAAAAAATGTACGTCCTGGGATCAAAACAGTCCTGCATACGTGAAATATTTGAGTTCGGACTAAAACGCAAACAGCAGGTCGGCGAAGAAAACGTATTTGATTATTCGCTCGGGAATCCTTCTATACCCACACACAAGCAGGTGGATAATACCATCACCGCCCTTATACAAACCAAGAACAGTTTGATGCTTCACGGTTATACGCCTGCCGGGGGAGATAAGCGGGCCAGAGAGGCCATAGCAGAGGACCTGAATGAGCGGTACGGCATGAAGCTTAATGCCGATAACCTGCTGCTGACCTGTGGCGCGGCCGCGGCCGTTATATCGTCCATGAAGGCGATTGCAGTAAAGGACAGCGAGGTAATAGTAATCGCACCCTACTTTCCGGAATATACCATGTATGCAGAAAGCAGCGGAATGAAGCTCGTGACGGTGCCTGCGGATACCAAGGCGTTCCAAATACGATTCGATGAGCTGGAAAAGCGTATAAATTCCCATACTCAGGCTGTGATAGTAAATTCGCCCAATAACCCATCCGGCGCGGTATATAGCAGGGAAACCATATACCGGCTTGGGAAGCTGCTGGAACGAAAAGGTATGGAATACGGGCATGCCATATATATAATCGCAGATGAACCCTACCGTGAGCTGGTATACGATGGGACTGAGGTGACTTTTATACCGAAGCTGTATGCCAACACCATAGTGTGCTATTCATACTCAAAGTCGATGTCGCTTCCGGGGGAGCGTATAGGATACGTGTGCGTTACGGATGAAGCGGAGGACAGCCGTGAACTTCTGCTTGCCATATCCGGCGCTGCAAGGAGCATGGGCCACGTGTGTGCCCCCTCCACAATGCAGCAAATGCTGACGCACTGTGCCAACCTGCGTCCCGATGTAGAGGCGTACGACAGGAACAGAAGAACGCTATATGATGCATTGGCGGAATATGGCTATAGATGCGTTATGCCTAAGGGGGCGTTTTACTTGTTTGTTGAAGCGCCTGGCGGGAACGCAAAGGAATTTGCCGCTCGGGCCATGAGGAAGGATCTTCTTGTGGTGCCGGGAAATGAATTCGGCTGCCCCGGCCATTTCCGCCTCAGCACCTGCGTTTCACATGATATGATAAAGCGCAGCCTGCCTATTTTCCGGGAACTTGCTGAAGAAGCGTAGGGTACCATCAGTTGACAAGAGCACACAAAGCGGAATTGTAAGTATCACGTAACCTTCGGCCTTTCGGGATTGAGATTGCGTCGTGCATCCATCAGGATTGCTGCGGCGCATTTTTTATTTCCATTAACAGTAAGTCCGGTAGAGATCCATTTGCCGAGTTGTAAAATACAATTTTATGCATTGACAAAGAATTTAACCGCGGTTATTATATATAACGTCAGTTCGATTGATGAGAATAATTGATGCAATCGATTAGTAATCGTACTGGGAAGAAGGCGTGCGAAATGAACGAGACAAAGAAGGTATCCGCTGTTGACTTTTTCTGCATAGGATTTGGCGCCATCGTCGGCGTGGGCTGGGCTGTATCCATAAACGGCTGGATGGCGGGAAGCGGCGGTCCTCTGCCCGCAGCGCTGGGCTATATACTTGCCCTGGTTATGATGATACCGGTAGCGCTTTGCTATTGCGAGCTTTGTGCAATGCTGCCAGTAACAGGCGGCGGGATGGCGTATGCCTTCCGTGCCTTTGGCGATAATACCGCCTTCATATCCGGCTGGGCGGCTTTCGGCGCGTTCATAACCATAATACCCTGGGAAGCCATATATGTAGTCGACATTCTCAGCATAGTGTTCCCGGTGCTCAAGTATGGCGCGCCCTTATATACGCTTGCCGGGGCGGATATATACATGGGCCATATAATAGTTGGAACGGCGATTTCCATAATACTGTACTGCATAAACCGTAAGGGCGTTTCCGCTTCCGCCATGCTCCAGAGGGTGCTGTGTTTTGTTCTTGTGGGAAGCGGCATATTGGCTATGATATTTGCCGTTGGCCAGTTCAGCTTTGCCAACCTCAGCCCCGTTTACGAAAACGTAGGCAAAGGATCACATGGCAACTTTCTGGGCGGCATGCTGTCTATACTTGCCTCGGTACCATTCTTTATAGCGGGGTTTGAGACCATACCGCAGGGAATCGAAAGCGCCGGAGGCAACATAAAGTCAGTTGGCAAAACAGTTGTGCTGACAGTTGTAAGTTCCTGTCTTTTTTACGCGCTGCTTCTCTTTACTCTGGGTGGTGCCCTGCCGTGGCAGCAGTTTATTAAGTTTGACAGTCCGGCGGCGGCATTGCTTTTCCGGGATATTTACCCCGGTCCTCTGGGCCAATCCTTATATCTGCTGATACTTATAGGCTCCATATGCGGCCTGCTTACCACATGGAACGGCTTCATGATGGCTTCTTCGCAGATACTAATGGCGATGGCTCGTGTCAGCATCGTACCTGATGTACTTGCAAAGCAGCATCCGGTCTATAAGACTCCGGTAAACGCGTTAAAGGTTACGCTTATCGCCTCTCTTATGGGCCCCTTCCTCGGCAGTGGTCTTATAGGCGATCTTACCACCTTCTCTGCGGCGGGATACGTTGTCAGCTGGATGCTCACAGCTTTCTGTCTCATAAAGCTTCGCCGCAGCGAGCCCGGCCTTAAGCGCCCTTATACCATACCCGGCGGGGCAAAGACAGCCTGGTTTGCGGGACTCTGTATGGCTGTGCTTCTGGTTCTGCTGCTGATGCCCGGGCAGCCTGTATGGATAGGCAAGCTGGCAACGGTGTTGTTCCTCTGTTGGATGGCCATAGGCGGAGTGCTGTACGTGCTTGACAGCCGCCAGCGCGCCCATTATTCAAAACTCAAAAGGGCATCGATACTGTTTGCTGGCATGGCTGTAGCTGACGGTATGCCAATGCCTGAAACTATGGAAATATACGACGAGAGCTATAAGATACTCTCATTTATAGTTCCGGATGAGTTCGTGGGCCAATCGCTTATGGATATTGGCTGGGGTAAGAACAACGGCCTGTTTGTGCTCAAGATAGAGCGGGATACGGAGATAATGATGCTGCCCGCAGGCCGCACGGTTCTGGAAGCCGGCGACCACATATTTGCCATGGGAGCAGAACGCCATATAAAGAAATACTGCGCTAACCATGACATAGGAAAGCACACTGTAACTCCCTTGAAGGAGTTTATGGGTATGGGCAAGGGCGAGAGGCAGGTGCCGCTCCGCTGCGCCGAGATAAAGCTTAATGGTAGTGAACCCTATTGTAACGTATCCGTAAAGCATTCCGGCATACAGGATCAATACTCCTGCGTGCTCATAGGCCTGAGCCATGGCGGTGTGCAGCCCATAGTGCCTGACGGCGACAATGTCATGGAGACCGGCGACACCATATGGGTGCTGGGAACGGACAAGAATGTTGAGAAGCTGCTTGCGTCATAAATAAACTGAGAGCACCTATCGGGGTGCTCTCTTTCTGTGGAAAAACCCGGCTGCCGCTTGACGCGCTGACGGTTTTTCAGCAGACCGGGGCGGAAGGGAGCCTGCCGCCCCATTTTATCTTTGAATAACGGCGCTATACGCGCTCAGCTCAATCCTTGCTGAAGCGGTTTTTGTACCAGCACAGTATGTGCCTGCCGGCGGATTCGCACCGGCGCTTTATGCTGGAACGCAGCACCCGGAATATTCCCCACATGCCGGATTCTACATCCCATCTCAGCGAACCTGAACGGTACTGATAATCGCCCGGAGTGAGCGATGCGCCGCCGTCCAGTTCAATATTGTAAGATCCGCCCACGCTTATGGCTCCCTGAGCCGATATTGTGTTGGACAGAGGATCATCCTGCTGTGCTTTCCAGGTATTGCCGTGCAGCACGAAGCCGATGTTTCTTGGCTTATCGGCGGGCATCAGAAGACGGAGAATCACTCGCTCTCCGCAAAAGGCCTTGAATAACGGCGTTGCGGGGTCGCCATGGATACGGAAATCGAATACCTTGTCAACCGAAGGGTTTTGCTTCAGCCGGTTAAAGAACCGCTCTGAGCGGCTGTCCAGATCACGGGCAATGGCGATGTGACCCTGGAGCTGGACGGGACAAATACTGTCCGAAGCGGCTCTGGGCGTGCCGGCGTGGAGAAGAACACCACCGCCGCTACGGAAACCAAGCCTGCCAGCGGTACCGGCAATCTTACCATCACCGATGAAAATGGAACCGCAGGCAGTCTGGAATCCACCGGCGGCCTGGGCGGTTCCGGCATCGGCGGCGGCCATGATCGTTCCGGCAGCAATATCACCATCACCGGCAGCGCGGAAGTCACCGCCCAAGGCGGCCTTTCTGCTTCCGGCATCGGCGGCGGTGCTTATGGCAGCGGCAGCAACATCAAAATCAGCGGCACCGCGGAAGTCACCGCCAAGGGTGGCAACTACGGTTCCGGCATCGGCGGCGGCTATAAGGGCAGCGGCAGCAACATCACGATCTCCCAGGATGCCCAGGTGAAAGCCCAGGGCGGTAAGGGCGGTAAAAGTAGTAATTCAGAGGTTTTATATGGCGCGGGCGCGGCCATCGGTAATGGAGGAAAGCCGGGATATACGAATTCAGGTAACCTTAATGGCGCGGAAGCGACACCTAACACCGATGAACTGACACCAAATGGCAAGATTGAATACTACGCCCCCGATGCGAACATGGAAACCGGTGTCCCCATAAAGGCCGTGGCCGGAACCTATGTCCCACCCCAGCCCACGGAGCCTGATGAAGAAGCACCCCAGACCGCAGCCCTCTACCGGGTTCTGGGGCAGGACGGAAAGGATCTGTCCTACAAGGCAGCGCGGCAGGACGGCGTGCTGACCATTACGGTGGATGCGGACTTCGCCATCCTCACCGGCAGCTTAAGCGGCATGAAGACCCTGAAGGCTCAGGGGGTGGACGCCGTCGTCTTTGTCACCAATGGCGCAAGCTCCACCTTCGCCATCGCTAATCTGCTGGCACAGGGCAGCTCTGCTGACACCTACAACCTGACCCACGACGGCACAGCCGTGACCTTTACCCTGAATAACGGCGCCGATATCAACAAAACCTGCAATAACATCAACAGCCCCCGGTTCCGCACGCAGCCGAACAGGGGGCTGCACTTCTTCATACGGCTGCGGTGGAGAGAGCTGAAAGCGTTCCCATGCCTCCTTTTCAATGCGTTCGGCATCTTCTTTCAGCACATAAAGCAGGCCGTTCGGATCGTTATCCCCATATTTATTATAGACGATGGGCAATGAGATTGCCGCAATGTCAAAGGTTCAAACAATATGGGAATCCGGATGATCACATATATGTTTCATTTCCTAATTCCTCACTTTCTTTTTCAGGAGAGATGTCTCCTCATCTTAATTATATGAAATCCTGCTGGCTTGGGTTCGGAGGCGGCGCGTGAAACGCAGGACGAGCGGCATTTTCAGCCTAAAGATCGAACCAGACAAGAGCCGGAAGGGCGTGCGGAAAATGATTGAGGAGGGAAAGCTGCATTTAAAGCAAACAGGAACATGATACAAATGGAATCTGTAATGCACAGCAAAATGTGCGGTATGGTTCGGAGATGACACTGCAAACTGGTTTTCGGCACCGTAAAACTGGACTTAAAAGGCGGTCACTGCAGAGATGCAGCTCCACAGTGACCAGGGTTTTTCAATATATTTCTAACGGGTATTTAAAACTGACGAAAAGATAATGGCATACACCCTCCGGGCAAACCGCAACCACTACATCGGGATCGGATACTTGTTCGTGACTACATCGATTATTACAACGGAGACAGAATGAAACTTAAATAGCCGGACACGTAAAATCCCGTCCGGCCGCTCCACTTTCCGTTCTACAGCTCCAGCTGATAATCTCCCGGCTGAATAAGGCCGCGCCTGCGCATCAGCTCGGATACGGCCCAGGCCACAAGCGCAGGAACCACTACGGCCACCAAGATAAGGCCGACAATATCCCGGGCAGTGACGCCGCCCTCGTTGACCCAGCCTACAATGACGCCAATGGGCCCCACAAGGCCGCAGGTCCCCATGCCGGAGGCAATGGCAAATCCGTTCTGCTCCAGGCGGAACACGCAGGTCGCAAGCGGCCCGCCCACCAGAGAGGCGGCGACCGCCGGAAGCCAGAGCACGGGCTTGCGCATCAGGTTGGGAATCTGGAGCATGGAGGTGCCCAGCCCCTGTGCCGCAAGACCCTGGAAGCGGTTCTCACGCCAGGAGGCTACGGCAAAGCCCACCATATGGGCGCAGCAGCCGGCCACACAGGCGCCGCCCGCAAGGCCGGTCAGCCCGAATGCGGCGCAGATGGCTGCGGAGCTGATGGGAAGCGTGAGCACCGCGCCCATGACGGCCGAGACCAGCAGGCCCATAACAAAGGGATGCATCTCCGTGGCCCACATAATAAAGTTTCCTATAACCGTGCCGATCTCTCCGATGGGCGGGGCGATTAGCATGGCAGCAAGCACGCCAGTCAGGATGGTCACGGCGGGGGTGACGATCAAGTCTACCGGCGTGCGCTTGGAAACCATCTTGCCAAAGAAGATGGATACAAGGCTCACAAAGAAAACGGACAGGGGACCGCCGCTGCCGCCCAGCGCGTTTGCTGCATAGCCGACGGTCAGCAGCGAGTACAGCACAAATGCAGGCGCCTTCATGGCATAGCCGATGGCCGCAGCCATGGCCGCGCCCTGCACCGCCTTGGCAAAGCCGTTTGCATCCGCAAAAAGGCTGTACTCATTGCCCCACAGCGTAAAGCGTAGGTCAAAGAGATAGGTGCCGACGGTACTGATAATGGTGCCGATCAAAAGCGAAGCGAACAGGCCATACGCCATGCCGCCTAATCCGTCGATAAAGATGCGCTTGACGGAAAATTCGATGTTCTGCGCCCTGAAATAGGCTTTTATTTTGCTCATGGAAGTTCTATCAGTGTTCATCGTTTTTGCATTCTCCTCTGTCCTGCAGCGCAGGATTTCTTCCGCGAAGCAGCCGTCATCTGACCGCTACTGTCAAAGCGTACCCCGCCCTTTTTCCGGCACGGCGAAGCACTCCCTGTACAGATCAGGAGGACACGGCTCCGGTTGCGCCGGGCAGGTCTATTTACCGTCTATTTTGATTATAAGATTGCTTTATTCTTTGTCAAGGAGGTTTTCGCTTGTTGCGGGACTGGAATTCTCGGTTGTTACGAGTCTGGAACCGCAAAGCGGTTTTCACTGGCGCTGCAATTTCTACAGGGTGAAGCCAGTTGCAGCGAAAGGGCTTTTGCCTCCTTATCGGGGTGAACTATACCCTGAAAAAAGGGTATTGAAGGAAAGAACCTGCGGCAGTATAACAGAGAAAATAAAAACAGGCCTCACCGTAAGGCAAGGCCTGTGTGGCGGAGCGGGTGGGATTCGAACCCACGGAACCTCGCGGTTCAACTGATTGCGAGTCATAGTCAGGCTTTGGAACTTTAGAGGAAATAGAGGAACTTAGCGGACAATGAAGGACTTCGAAAAAGTGAGCAATATCAAGACTTTTCGGGCGTCAAACGCCCAAAAACCTTGATATAAAAGGAGTTCGAATAAATCCCCTCTTTTGCTCGATTCAGGGGAGAAAACGAGTTTTGAAAGGGATTTTGGGGAGAACAAGGGGAGAACAAACCCCTATAAATGCAGATAACACCTACCTTGTACCGAATACCTAAAAAGGTGGTTATCAGCATGACTGAAACAGAGAAAAAATATGATGCTATTCGCAGAGCCTATCCTGAAACGATCTCCAAAGACCAGTTCTATCGGATAGCTCACATCAGCAAAGCAACAGCCCTTCATCTTCTGCAAAATGGATTAGTCCCTTGTAAGGACACTGGCAAAAAAACACGCCGGTACACAATCCGTACCGACGATGTAATAGCTTATTTGATTGACCGTGAAATACATCCTGAGAAATATGGCGCACCGGACCATTGGTATCGAGATCGTTCAGGTTATCGGAGATCACGAAATACATTCAGATATGAGTTGAGTAGTCTATCGGAGATTGAAAAAAAGCTCTTTGAAGAATACACACGAACAGAACTTGCTTCTTATGGTGATTTGCTGTCTGTTGAGGAAACAATGGAAATAACCGGTTACAGCAGCACTGCAATTTATCGTTGGTGTAATGCCAAGAAGCTCGTTGGCTTCAAAATTTCAGGAAAGTTTATTATTCCAAAAATCGGTCTTGCGGAGTTCCTTATATCGCCATACTCATGCGGCATACAAAGAAAATCTTGGCGACATCTACTGTTCGTTTCGACTTTCTTGAAAGAATTAAAAAAATTGGATAAGCAGCTTCTTTGACCAGATTGATGAATGATGTCACGCAGCATTCACAGTTGGTTGATATAATATCCCTTCAAATGGTGTTTCGCTGATTTTGTCCAAACAGTAAACCGTAAGTTTTCTGTAATTCCTGCAAAAATTTAATACACGGCAAGCCCCGTTATTGCACTGCGCGTAGCAGAACAATGACGGGGCTTTTTCTATTTCTATCACAAAAATGGAGGTAAGCAAAATGTACCCGAAAGGATGCTCATTGGCGTTTGAGGCATTGATGAAAGAAACGCCGTATAACCACTACGATAGCGGCTGCGATGGAATCTGCCCCGAATGCCGGTCATGCAGATTCCATCGCCCTTATTGGAAATATCAGTCCTGCGTTTTTGCGGAATGCCCTTATTACCTCGTCCCCGTATCAACACGAAACGAAAATACATACAGCACTGCTGCCAGAAAGGAAAAATCAAATGGAGAACAAAATTGAAGTATTTCAGAATGAACAGTTTGGCGCAGTCCGCATAACGCTGATTGATGGCGAACCTTGGTTTGCCGCTTCTGATGTGTGTAAAGCATTGGAGATCAAGAATGCTCCACAAGCTCTTAGCCGACTGGAGGAAGACGAGAGATTTACCACTATCATTTCAAATGATAGTGCTGCAAGCGGCAAATCCAAACTCTCTTTTGTAAACGAAGCTGGCCTTTACTCGCTTATTCTCAGCTCTCGAAAACCCGAAGCCAAAGCCTTCAAACGCTGGGTCACTCATGAGGTCATCCCTGCCATCCGAAAGACGGGAGGTTATTTGTCCGAGCCGTTATTGCAGCGCATTCAAAATGATCCCGCTGTCATCTTTGAGTTTGCAGACGCACTTCTTGCAGAAAGAAGACGCGCTACGGCATTGGAAGCTGAGTTATCCAAAGCGAAGCCCAAAGCAGACTATTTTGATGCATTCATCAATCCGGATGATTGCACCAATATCCGAACAACGGCGAAGGAGCTTAAAATCCCGGAGCGCAAATTCGTCCAGTTTCTTCTCAAAGAGAAATTCCTGTTCCGATCTCCCTCCGGTCAGCTTCTTCCGCACAACAAGCACAGTAACGAGGGCTTATTCATCGTCCGTGATTTCGTGACCTTCTCGTTCACAGGATCACAGACATATTTCACGCCAAAGGGCAAAGAAATCATTCGGCTCAAGTACATGAAAAAGCAGAATGAACTTGCAGCTCTCTTACCAAAGGGGAGCTGATCGCATGGCAGTCTACCGCGTAAACAAAAGCCGTAACTACACGGTTATGTCGAACTTCCATCTAAGAGACAAAAACCTGTCCCTCAAGGCAGTCGGTCTTCTCTCCAAGATGCTTTCATTCAACGACGGCTGGAAGTTCTCCACTCGCGGCTTGTCTGCGATCTGCAAGGAAGGTCCCGATGCCATCCTCTCAGCTCTTAAAGAGCTTGAGAAACACGGCTATCTCGTCCGGCATCGACAACGGGACAGCAAAGGCAGATTGAGCAGCACAATCTTCGACATATTTGAAGAGCCACAACCGGTATCACCAGATACGGGCAGTCCACACATGGAAAATCCCGATGTGGATAATCCAGACATGGAAAAACCACACGAGGAAAAACCGGCACAAATAAATACTTATCAAGTAATTACTCAAGAAAGAAATAACTCTTTGAGTAAGTATCAATCTATCAATCTTGATGGGATGGATGGGATTGACGAAAGAGCGAGATATGAAGAGCTTATCCGAGATAATCTTGAGCTTGAAATACTCTCTCAGGATCACCGGTTTGATACTGACCGTGTAAATGAAATGGTCGAGATTATGCTGGACGCGATTTGTTCTACTCGTCCCACTATCCGTATCAACGGCGAGGATATGCCGCAGCAAGTAGTAAAATCCCGTTTCCTCAAGCTCAACAGCAGCCATATAGAGTATGTCCTTCATGCAATGGATGAATGCCCTTCCGACATTCGGAACATCAGAGCATATATGCTCACGACACTGTATAACGCATCCCTGACGATGGACAACTACTATTCGGCTCTCGTAAATCATGATCTCTACGGTCAGAAGTAATCCACTCAGGAAGGAGGTATCAAACGTGACAATCATTTTTTATCGGGGAGTACCACCTTAGTGTTGAACTGATCTCGCGATTCTTAGAAAGGAGGTTCCCATGCAGGATGAAGTAAATACCAAAGTTGTTGCTATCGCCATCAAGGGCGGCAAAATCACTGCTGAGGTGCTGGACAAAGCTCTCAAGAAGTTCGTGGAGGAAATTGAGAAGGCTCAGAAAACCGCCTCTCAGCCCAAGACCTACCGGGGCAAGCAGTCCATAAAACGTCTCGTGGCTCAGAATGCCGCCATCAGCAACATTGAGGTGACCGACGGAAATATCAAGTCCTTCCAGCGCACTGCCAACAAATACGGGATTGACTATGCGCTCAAGAAGGACACTTCGGAAGAGCCGCCACGCTACATCGTATTCTTCAAAGGGCGGGATGTAGATGTGATGACACAGGCTTTCAAGGAGTTTTCCGCAAGGACAGTCAAGCAGAAGGACAAGCCTTCTCTCCGGCGCAAGCTCTCCCATGAACAGGAGCAGTCCAAGGCCAAGCACAAGGAGAAGGTCAAGGTCAAGACCAAGGATCGGGGCGTGGAGCTGTGAAAAAGAAGCTCGACACCAAACGCCTCATTCTTCTCAACTTCCCGTATGTGTTCGCGTTCTATTTCGTGGACAAGATCGCTGCATTGTTCAGGCAGGCTCCCGGAACTGAGATGATCGACAAGCTCACCGGGGGCTTTGCCAGCTTCGGGACAGCATTTGCAAATCCTCTGCCCAGCTTTCATCCGGTTGACTTGCTCATCGGCGTAGCGGCAGGCGCTTTGCTCAAGCTGGCGGTTTATGTGAAAGGCAAAAACCGCAAGAAGTTCCGTCAGGGCGAAGAATACGGATCTGCCCGATGGAGTGCATAATTTTAAGTGTAAAGGAAGCCTATATGGACGCACAGGAGGTTATGCACATGACTGATTATAGTAAAATTACAGCCCTTTACTCCCG
>SFEL01000047.1 GCA_004557245.1 Clostridiales bacterium
GCTTGCGTCAATGAAATAGATATGCAGCGGCAATAAGTTCTTCGCCTTGCCGTCCAGAACGCCGCCAATCCAGTCCAAGGCGTCCTTTTCGGTGATCGGATCGATAACAAGCTGCCAGCCGGGTTTCAAAGCACCGCTGACGGTAATCTCCGTGCCGCCGGGGAGTACGGTGGTTCCCTGACCGTTTTCGTCCACAGGAACCGTATTCCATTGCTTGTTTTCAATATACCGGGCGTATACGCCGATGTCGGTTTGCCGGTTTTCACCGTCCAGATTGGATTCCGCCGCAAAAGCGGTGACGGAACAGAATAGCGTCAGAACCACTGTAAGAAAAAATGCGAGGATTCTTTTAATTACGATGCACCTCCTATAGCGGTATTCAGGGTGGCGGAGCCTGCGCTGAAGTAGGTTTCCGGCTCGTAGCCCATGATCTTCAGCTTGATTTTCGTGCCTGCCGTAAGATTTTCGGTCAGCGCCACATCTTTGACATATTCGCCGGGGCGAATCAGCCCGGTTTCGCCTAAGATATTATCGTTTTCGTCCAGTACCCGCAGCTTGAGCCACACTTCATTTTCGGCGGGATTGGTCAGGTAGACGGCGGCATTGCTGCCCTCCATTACCACATTGCCGCATACCGAAAAACGGTAGCCCATGCCATCCCGGTAAGGGGAGATGTAGCCAAGGTTTTCCGGCACCTCCGGCACGCCTGCCACGGCAGTGGCGTCAAAAGGCGGCGGGGCAAATTCCGCTGTTTTATGTTTCCTGCCAAATACCAGTGCGGCAGCCATGACAGCCAGTGCAATCGCAAGCACCCCACAGAGAACGGGAACGGTTTTATTTGTTTTCGGATTCTTTTTCATTCTGCGTCTCCTTGTTGGGTCGTCCTGTCTCATGTGGCGGCGCCGGACGGAGCCGATGCCGTCAGATCAAACAGGACAGCCGTGGGAAGGGGCTGTCATTCCAGCCCCTTCCGGCTGTTGGCTATGAAAATGGTTTATTTCGCAGTAACCGTCCATGTGTTGTCGCCGTGGTCGGTCACGGTGTAGGCGTCGGTGTCCACATAGGAAGTGGGGTCAAAATTGTTGTAGCTACCGGGGAGGACGGTAACGACAGAAGCGGCATAGTAGTTGTTAATGCCGCCTTCCATGTACATCGTTCCGCTGAGTGTCAGGGTGACGGTATCGGAGTACCCTTGATCGTTGCAAATCGAATAACCGTCGATAGTTCCGTTCAGCGTGCTGCCTGTCACAGTGGCAGTACAACAGTTATACAAAGGATAGTAGTTATTCGCATTCAGCGTGCAGTTCTCAAAGGTAACGGTTCCTAAGTTGTGCACCACAGCTTTTCTGTCTGTGGTGTTTGAAACGGTACCGCCCTTGACGGTGCAAACAGTGTCCGGTAAAATATAGATTGTATTTTCGGCGGAGGAAGTCAGCGTGAAGCCATTCAGGTCAATGGTGACTGGCGTTCCGGTTGAGACGGTAAGATCCTGATCTGTGGTAATATCCCCGCCCAGCTTGACGGTGCCGCCGGCGTTGACTGCCGCCTGCAGTGCCTCTAAGGTGGTTACGCCGGTGGCAGTTTCACCGCCCTCAGCGGAGCCGGTCTTTGCAACGGTCACGGTGATAGTGCCAAGGGTTTTATCCGCGTCGATTGCCGCACCGCTGATGCCGAAGTTGGCGGTAGCGGTGGGAGCGGCGGAAACTTCCGTGCCCTCGGCGGTGGCAAGCTCCAGAACCTTGTCATTTGCAGTGCCGCTGGTTTCGGTGAAGGTACCGACTACGCCGGCAACATCGGCTTTGAAGTCCAAAGTGGCGTTCACAGCGACATTCGAATGGTTTTTGACGGTGATGGAAGGGGTGTTGTCCGACCAGCCGCCTTCTGTCGCACCTTCATAGGCGTGAGTGGCGGGGTTCCATGTACCCTGCGATGGGGCGGTGTAGGTGAAGTTCATCGCTTCCCACACAATATCCACGGAGATTTTCTCGTCCGCAGCCGTGCCGGGAGTGTAGGTGCCGTTTACGGTGATATCGGTACCAGAGGTGCCGTCGTTAGTTGCCGCGAAGGCTGTGACGGACATGGACAGCGCCATTGCAAGCGCAAGAATAATAGATAGTATTTTTTTCATTGTATATACTCCTTTCGTGAATCGCTATACTTATTTCGCAGTGACCGTCCAGGTGCCGTCGCCGTTGTCGGTCACGGTGTAGGCGCCGGTGTCCACATAAGAGGTGGGGTCAAAGTTGTAGATGCCGGCGACGACGGTAACATTTCCGTTCATTGTGTTAATTGTGTATTTTTTTCCGGAGAGATTCACGGTGCCTTCAAGGGAAATAGTACCTGATTCGCAGAAAATAGCTGCGATATCACTAATCAATGTACTGTTTTTGACGGTTGTTACAGCATCATCAGCGCCACTGTACAGTGCAGAACGATCTGTACGAATCGTACAACCTTCAATCATCAATGTACCGCTTTTACTATAGTTGTAGACAGCATTATCGCCCGTAGCCGTGATGCTGCCGCCCATTATTGTGCAACTGCCGGATAAAAGCCAAACGCAAACACTACGACCACTTCCTGTAATCGTGTGTCCGTTCAGGTCCAGAACCACGGGTGTAGCGGCTTCAATATTCAGCGAACTTTCCAGCGTACTGCCGCCTGCAGTTCCTCATAGGTGTCAATGGCATTTTTGATAGTCACGGTGATAGTGCCGAGGGTTTTATCTGCGTCGATTGCCGCACCGCTGATGCCGAAGTTTGCAGTAGCGGTGGGAGCATTTGAAACCTCTGTGTCAACGGCGGTTGCAAGTTCCAGAATGTTGTCATTTGCAGTGCCGCTGGCTTCGGTGAAGGTGCCGATTACACCGGCAACATCAGCGGTGAAGCCCAAAGTGGCGTTCAAAGCGACATTGGAATGATTTTTGACGGTGATGGCGGGAGTGTTATCCGACCAGCCGCCTGCTGCCTGCCCTTCATA
>SFEL01000026.1 GCA_004557245.1 Clostridiales bacterium
CGCGGTCAGCACCTCATGCAAGGAAAGCCTTGCTGCGCAAGCGCTTTTGCGGATTTGCCGCACATGTCGCCAAATCCGAATTAATCCATAAGGGGCTGCGGCCCCTTATCAACCCCGTGGTTTTTTGACAGACTGAAAAGCCTGTTTTATACGGGCGCTTTCCTTAGTATATCAGGCGCTTTTGAGGATTCACCATCTTGATACAAAAAGGCCTTCCTTTCGGAAGGCCTTTTATATTGCTTTGTTTATCTTGCGTTGTACTTCTTGATGCCGAGGGCCAGCAGCTGGCAGGCGCGGATAAGGTCTTCCCGCTTTAGGATATAGGCGATACGAATCTCATTTATGCCCTTGCCGGGGGTGGCATACATGGCCTTGCCGGGAGCGAACATGACGGTGTCGCCGTTGTCGTCGAACTCCTCCAGCAGCCACTGCTGGAACTTCTCCGCGTCGTCCACGGGAAGAGCCGCCATCAGATAGAAGGCGCCCTTAGGACACTCGAAGACGATGCCAGGAATCTTGTTGAGCTCTTCGACGACGGTATCCCTGCGGAGTTTATACTCATCGCGTACCGCGGCGAAATATTCGGGGCCTACATCGTAGAGAGCGGCAGACGCAATCTGGTCGAGAGTCGCAACGGACAGACGAGCCTGAGCGTATTTCATGCAGTGGTTAATGAGTTCCTTGTTCTTTGAAATTATGCAGCCGATACGGGCGCCGCAGGCGCTGAAGCGCTTGGACACGGTATCGATGACGATGATGTTCTCAGGCGCGGTCTCGGCGAACTCGCCGAAGGACTGCAGGGGCTCGCCGCCGTATACGAACTCACGGTAAGCCTCGTCGCCGATGACGAACATGTCATGCTTCTTTGCGATGTCCACGATCATCTCCATTTCCTCGTGGGTCAGGAGCACGCCGGTGGGGTTGCCGGGGTTGGTGCACATGATGGCACGGGTATGGGGGGTTATGAGAGCCTCTATCTTGGCGCGATCGGCATAACGGTAGCCTTCCTCGGGAGAGGTGGGGATGGGAACGATCTTACCGCCGGTGGTGTTGGTCATGGTGTTGTAGTTGGGATAGAAGGGCTCGGGGATGAGGATCTCGTCATCGTCGTCCAGAATCGCCTGCAGGGCGAAGCAGAGGGCCTCGCTGCCGCCGGTAGTGACGAGAATCTCGCTCTCGTCAAAGTGCATGTTGAGCTTATCATAGTACTTCTGGATAGCCTTGATCAGGACAGGCATACCGGGAGACGGAGCATAGGCCAGAACGGGCTGCTCAAAATGCTTGATAGCATCGAAAAACTGCTTCGGTGTCTCGATATCGGGCTGGCCGATGTTAAGATGATAGATTTTCTTGCCCTTGGCTTCCGCTGCCACCGCATAGGGGTGGAACTTGCGCATGGGGGACAGACCGCTTTTTTCAACTTTGCTGGAAAACTTCATTTAAGTGGTTCCTCCTGAAAGATGTTATTGAAAATGATGCGTATGAAAAAATCTGATATAGTGAGGACACATACCTGCACCATGATTATTATAGCATTGTTTTTCTTGGAAATAAAGTGGTATGAGGAAGAATTTAGAAAATTAGCCGCCGCTTTAATTGTGAAAAAACTAACACTGAATACTGCAAAAAGCACCGACTGTAAGTCGGTGTTTTCAGTCTGTCGAAAAACCCCAGGGTTGATAAGGGGCCGCAGCCCCTTATGTTCAATCCGGCTCTGACGACATGTGCGTCAGAACGGATGAAAACCCAAAGGTTTTCGTACTTTGCGGGTTTTGCCGCCCAGGAGCGAATGCGAGAGGCAAAACCCGTAAAACTCAAAAAAGTGGCGTTCAGCCACTTTTTTGACACTCTGAAAGCACCGGCTCTAAGTCGGTGCTTTTGTTATCATGCTTAATCGGTAGGCTTGGGCAGGCTCGGGTCGCCGGTGCCTATTATGACCTTTTCGGCCTTGGCATCATACCTGTCGGTATAGAGCAGCACTGATGCGCTCTCATCCAGCACGCCGTTTACGTACTTGTCCAAGTAAACGTTTGATTTGTAACCCTTGCGCGCGGAAGCCTCCTTCTGCTTGTAGCCGAGGGGCCAATTCGGATTCTCGGTAGTAACCGTTTCCGGTGGGTCTGTGGTTTCTACTACATCGCCGCGGGGCTTATAGGTTATCCCCTCCGGCAGCGGTTCGCCGTATACATAGGCGGTCACAGTATACGCTGCCTGATCGCAGTAGAGGAAAATGTACATCGGCGCACCGGAGGTGTTTTTAAAGTTGAGGCTCTTGCCGCTCTCCACGGTTCCGGTAACGGTGGAATCGAGGCCGATATCCGCATAGCTGGAGGGCCAGGAGTGATGGTAGCGCTCGGTTATTTCTACCTTATCCTGACCGCAGCAGAGCAGGGCGTTGTAAAGGGTAGTAGTGACCTGGCAAATCCCGCCGCCGGGCTGCAGTTCATATCTGTCGCCGTTTACTATGCCGGGGGCGAGGGGCCAGCCGCCGGATTCGGTGCGGGGGCCGATGATGGCGTTGAAGTTGAATTCCTCGCCCACGTCCACCTTGTAACCATTGAGCAGAGTACAGGCTTTCTGAATATTACCCACACGGCCCGGGTCGCGTGCGCTTCGGCTGCCGCCGAAGCTGGTCTGCCACTTGGCTATGAACTGGGTGTTTTCCTTGAGCCAGTCCATGGAGTGGGTAGGTTCCTGAGTGACAAGCTCCGGCTTTATCACTGACTGATAATCCTTGTTTGTTATCGCGTCGACAATGGCTTGAACAAGAGCGTCCTGATCCAGGACGTGACCGCTTACGCCCTCGTGGTAGTTGAAGCCGGGTGAATCTGCCCATTCGTTTGCCTCTGCAGAAGGCTCGGTGGCGGGGGTGTCTATCTTAGCGGCTATTTCAGCGACTCTCGCCCTTATCACGTCCATATCCGGCGTGAAGCTCACGTCAAATTCCCTGCCGTTTTCTTTGAGCTCTTTCTTGGCGTCCTTATTAGCGGCGCCGGTGCCGCCCCGGCCGTACAGCATTGCTTCGGCCAACGCATACTCTAGGTTGGTGGATACCTTCATATCCGCTGCGGTGAACACCCACAGGTCTGAACCGTGGGAAACGCGTATGTTTATGTTTTTCGCAGCTTCATTTACTAATGGGGCTATCTCGCTGCGAGCCTCATCCAGCGTCATGCCGGATACGTTCTTGCCGTCAATGACTATGCCGCTGAGGTACGCGCCGTCGCTGAGGTATGAGTGGAGCTTCTTTGCGCTGGGGGTGTGGGTATAGTGCAGCCGAAGTATCAGAACTGCGCCAAGACCCACTATGCACAGGCATATCAGCACCAGAAGCTTTCGGCTCATGGCGCGGTAGTGGTTCTTTTTCTTTCTTTTATGCTGTGCCGGCTGGCTGTCCTGGCGGACATGGGTGCGGCCGGAAGACCTGGGGTTGTTTATATCCATTGCTAATCTCCGCAAATATACTCAATGACAGAATTTCAACCAATATATTATACCCGAAGTTCGGCGCCTTTACAAGAATCAGGGTAAGTTTAAAATGGCCTTATATAACAGAGTTACCGGATTGTTTACAAAATAGCCCGCTTGTGGTAAAAATATAAGGATAGTATAATTAAGATAAAATTGGTTCAAGTATGCATATTGCAATATATGGATATAGTTACCTAAAGACTGTAAAAGACGAAAGGAAAAGATATAATTTGGCAAAGACAGCAAAGAAGCTGAAAATAATCCCCCTCGGCGGAGTAGGGGAGATAGGCAAGAACATGACCGTAATAGAATACGGCAGCGACATAATAATAGTGGACTGCGGAATGTCCTTCCCGGATGAGGAGATGCCCGGAATAGATGTAGTCATACCGGATATGACTTACATTGAAAAGAATGCGGCGAACGTACGGGGCATACTTATAACCCACGGCCATGAGGATCACATAGGCGCGGTGCCTTATGCCCTCCAAAAGCTCAATGTGCCGGTATACGCCACAAAGCTAACCATAGCTCTCATAGAGCAGAAGCTGACCGAGATAAAGGTAGACCATGCTGACCTTAACTGCGTCAGCCCCGGAGATACGATACGTCTGGGCTGCTTCAGCGTGGAGTTCATAAAGACCAGTCACTCCATAGCGGGCGCCTGCGCGCTGGCCATAAATACCCCCATAGGCACGCTGATACACACCGGCGACTTCAAGGTGGACTACACGCCTATCGATGGGGAACCTATCGATATAGCGAGACTTGCGTACTACGGTTCCCGCGGGGTACTTGCACTCATGAGCGACAGCACCAACGTGGAGAACGATGGACATACACCCTCTGAACGGGGTATCGGCAAGACCTTTGAGCACTGCTTCGACAAGGCAAAGGGCCGCGTGATAGTGGCGACTTTCGCCTCCAACATATACCGCATACAGCAGATTGCGGACGTGGCAATATCCTTTGGACGGGTAGTATGCTTCCAGGGCCGCAGCATGGTAAAGATAGCAGAGATAGCCAAGGAGCTCGGCTATCTGCAGCTGCCGGACGAGAGCGTTGTAGAGGTTGGGCAGCTTAAAAAATACAGGGACGACCAGATATGCGTCATAACCACAGGCTCTCAGGGGGAACCCATGAGCGGCCTTTTCAGAATGGCCAATTCCTCCCATAGGGTAAACGTAGGCAAGGGAGATATGGTGATAATCTCAGCCTCATCCATACCCGGAAACGAGAAAAGCGTGGGCAGGGTGATAAACCAGCTGTACCAGCACGGCGCGAAGGTAATATACGAGCGTATGGCTGACGTACACGTCTCAGGCCACGCCTGCAAGGAAGAACTGAAGCTCATGCTGACGCTGACAAAGCCAAGGTTCTTCATACCCGTACACGGTGAGGCACGGCACCTTTACCAGCATAAAGAGCTGGCGGAGGAGCTTGGGATACCCGAGGAGGACATATTCGTTACCGAAATAGGTGACGTAGTAGAACTTACCCGAAACAAGGGCCGCATAGCGGGCAGCGTAACCGCCGGCAGCGTTATGGTGGACGGCAGCGGGGTAGGCGACATAGGCAACGTGGTGCTAAGGGATAGAAAGCTGCTCTCCGAGGACGGAATATTCACCGTAGTCATTACGCTGAACAAGCAGACCGGCGCACTCCTGGCACAGCCAGAGATACTCTCGAGGGGCTTTGTGTATGAGAAAAACTCGGAGGAACTGCTAAAGGAGACGAGGGAGCTCGTGAAGGCCAAGGCCGCCCAGTTTGAGAAAAACCACCGCAGCAACTGGTCCTCAATAAAGAACGACATAAGGAATTCCATAAAGAATTACCTTTATGAGCGTACCAAGAGAAGACCCATGGTCATGCCCATAATAATAGAGATATAGACATTTTTTTAAACGGAGGTATTTGCTATGGTATACGATAAGGCAAACGAGCTTGCGAAGCTGCTGAAGGAGAGCGACGAATTCAGGGAATATAAGACCACCAAGGAAAAGGCCTTTGAAAACGATACTACGGCGTCCCTTATAAAGGAGTATCATAAGCTTCAGCTGGCGGCGCAGGCGGCAATGGTATCCGGTAAAAAGGATGATGAGACGCTGCAGCGCCTTCAGAAGATAGGCGAGCTTTTGCAGCTGAATCAGGACGCATCCGCGTTCCTGTTTGCCGAATACAGGCTCAACAGAGTGGTAAGCGACATATATAAGATAATCGCCGAGGCCATAGATGTGGATCTCGGCGCGCTGGAGGAGTAAGCTCAACACATGGAAGAACGGGAAAACCGGGAGGCCGCCCGAAGAAAAAGACAGCGGCACCGAAAGATCATGAAGGTGCTGAGGCCCATACTGATATACGGCATAAGCATAGCGGTATGCGCTGCCATACTCGTGGCGGGCGTAAACTATGCCCTGGACGAGTTCGTGCGCCCGGTGGACGTGAACGACGCTACGCCAGTTACCGTTACCATAGAAAAGGGCAGCGGCGCATCTACCATAGCCAAGATACTCTACGAGGCTGGCGGAGAGGGCAACAAGGGCCTTATAAACAACAAGGCTGCATTCAAAATATATGTTGACTTCACTGGCAAGTCCAGCACCCTTAAAGCGGGAACCTATATATTGAGCCGCAACATGGATATTGCCCAGATGGTGGACATAATCTGCACCGGCAACCCCGCGAGAAAGACCGTTAACGTAAAGATACGCGAGGGCATGGAGGTAGAGGATATAGCAGACCTGCTGGTGGAAGAGGGCATACTGGATTCCACCGAGGAGTTCCTGAGCCTCTGCAAGAGCGGCGAGGCATTCTCTGAATACAGCTTCGTGAACAGCATTCTGCAGAGCGCAGATAAGGATCAGCGCAAGTACGCGCTTGAGGGGTATCTTTTTCCGGATACCTATGAGGTGTACGCCGATGCCTCAGCGAAGAGCGTGATAACAAAAATGCTCATTCGCTTCAATGAGATATTCAGCGACGAGTACATGGACAGGGCGCAGGAGCTGAATATGACGGTAGATCAGGCTGTGACAATGGCCTCCATGATAGAGCGCGAGGCCAAGACTGCCGACTTTGATAAGGTATCCGCGGTATTCCACAACAGGCTTAACAGCGGTATGAAGCTCCAGAGCGACGCCCCGCTGAAATACATACTCGATGCGGGAAACACGCTGGACTATACATCGGATCAGATGGCGGTGAACTCGCCCTACAATACCTACAACATAGACGGTCTGCCCATAGGTCCCATATGCAACCCAAGCGCTGCGGCTATAAAGGCTGCGCTTTATCCCGACAGCGATTTCATGGGAGAGGGTTACCTGTACTTCGTGCTGAAATCCCGCACCCAGGACGCCAATGACCCGGACTTCGGCAAGCTGGTGTTCTCCAAGAGCTACGAGGACTTCCTCAAAAACAAGGAGGCTTATAAGAACAGCTGATGAAGATAGCAATGCCTGAGCTTCTGGCTCCTGCCGGAAATATGGAAAGGCTGACCACGGCCATCGATTACGGTGCGGACGCGGTATATCTTGGGGCGCAGAGCATGAGCCTGAGGAATTATGCCGATAACTTTACGCCGGAGCAGCTCAGGGCGGGCTGCGAATACGCCCACGGGAGGAACGCAAAGGTATACGTGGCCTGCAATGCATTCGCGCGGGACGAGGACCTTAAGGATTTGCCGGAGCTGCTGACAACCATCCGGACTGCCGGCGCCGATGCGCTTATAGTAAACGACCCCGGCGTGATACGGGTGGCGCGTAAATGCGTGCCGGATATGCCGCTGCACTTGAGTACTCAGGCGAACACTTTGAATTCCGAGGCGGCGCTGTTCTGGTACGAGCAGGGGGTAAAACGCATAATACTTGCCAGGGAGCTTTCCATAAAGCAGATAAAGGCCATGCGGCAGAGACTGCCTGAGGACCTTGAGCTTGAGATGTTCGTCCACGGAGCCATGTGCGTGTCCTATTCCGGAAGATGCCTGCTGAGCAACTACATAAACGGCAGGGACTCAAACAGGGGCGAATGCGCCCAGCCCTGCCGCTGGCAGTATGAACTAAGGGAAAAGGGCTCAAACGGCGAGTACTTTACGATAGAGCAGGACGAGCGCGGCAGCTTTATCTTGAACTCCCGGGATATGCGCCTCATAGAGTACATACCGGAGATAGTGGATGCAGGCATAATGAGCCTCAAGATAGAGGGCCGCATGAAGTCCATCGCCTATGTGGCCACAGTGGTGAACGCCTACCGAATGGCCCTTGACGAGTATAAGCGCAGCATCGACGAGGGCAGGGAATATAAGGTGCCCGCTTCCGTGATGCGGGAGCTGGAACTTGCGTCCCATCGGCCCTATACCACCGGCTTTGCATTTGGCGATCCCGGCGCTGAAGGTCAGGAGACCCGCAGCGGCGGTTACGTAGCGGACGGAGCCATAGCCGCGGTGGTGTTATCCTATGACGGCAGGACCGGGACCGCTTTTGTGGCTCAGCGCAACAAGTTTTATGACGGCGAGGAGCTTTCCATACTTTCCCCCGGCGACATAGGCCGCAGCTTTAAGGTGAGCGGCATAACAAACGAGGCTGGCGAAAGGGTGCAGAGCACGCCGCATCCAAAGGAGAAGCTGTATATAGGCTGCAAACAGGAATTAAAGCCCGGCGACATACTCCGAAAGCTTACCGAAAAAAGATAAAACACATTTGCCTCCTGCTTTTTAACCGGCAGGGGGTATTTTTATGGAATTGTAATTGAATTATGGAGCAAAAGGTTATATCATGTAAATAACGTTTACATGACATGTCGATTTATTCATCATTTTGACGCATTTATTGAGGACGGAGATTATGAGCTTCAGAAACGCAGTAATTTTATCCTTTTGCATTGCCGCTGGGCTTGAGGTGTTTTCAGGCTGTGCGTATAATGATAAATACGTGGAAATAGTGTTGGTGGATTCAGGCAGGCAGCCTGAGAGCGTTCCTTCTCAGAGCCAAAACCATATACCCGCCGATACCGGTAATGAGGCAAATTCCGTATACGCCCCGGAGGAAGTCACATATGACGGCGTGGGGAAAGCCGAGGAAAAGCAGGAGCAAAGGCCAAAGAAAAGCGCAAAGCCTACAGCGCTGCCCGACTTTACCCCCACGCCTCTGCCCACAGCTACGCCGACGCCTACTATTACGCCTCTGCCAACGCCCTTGCCCACGCCGAAACCCACGCCTGCCGCAACGTGGACGCCTCGGCCTACAAACACGCCGGAGCCCACGCCGGACGCACTGGAAGAGAAGTACAGCGACGAGCTGGCTGCAGAAAACACCGGGCACGATGAACGGGAAAGGGAGATAAACGCGCGGTACGAAAGAAGCATAGGGGCGTTCTGGCAGAACCTCAACATACTTCTAAATAAACCCTCGGAGGACCCGGAGTATTACGAAGCTCTGGAACAGGCGAAAAGCGAGCTGGAGGCAGAGCAGGCAAAGCTGGAGGGCGAGCTGGCGCAGGAAGAAGCGCGCCATGAGCAGGCGGTAAAGGATATAAATGCGAAATACGGAAAACAGTGACATAAGGCCTCCCGGAATTAAGGGAGGCCCGAGACTGTCGAAAAACCCAGGGGTTGATAAGGGGCCGCAGCCCCTTATGGCTTTATTCGGATTTGGCGACATGTGCGGCAAATCCGCAAAAGGCGCTTGAGCCACTTTTTTGACACTCTGAGGCCTCCCGGAATTAAGGGAGGCCCTTTGATTTGGAGCTGTTTTGTGGTTTAATAAAGTCTTAAGGATTTTACCGGTTTTTTATTAAGGTATTATCTGCTATCCTTTGGTATGTGGAGGTGAGGGAATGTACAACATTCTGGTATGTGACGACGACAGGGACATAAGAAACGCCCTCAGGATATATTTAAACGGCGAAGGCTACGGCGTGCTGGAGGCGTCAAACGGCAAGGAGGCGCTGGATAAGCTTGCCTCAGATGATATACACCTTGTACTCATGGACATAATGATGCCCCTCATGGACGGAATGACGGCTACGGCAAGAATAAGGCAGGAAAGCAATGTGCCGGTGATACTGCTCACAGCCAAGGGCGAGGATATGGACAAGGTGGCGGGCCTTACCGTAGGGGCGGACGACTACGTCACAAAACCCTTCAATCCGCTGGAGGTGATAGCAAGAGTAAAGGCGCAGCTTCGTCGCTATGCATATCTCGGCGGCATAAAGCTGCAGCCTCCCAAGTCCTTGCGCGTAGGCGATATAGAGCTGGACGACGATGCGAAGCAGGTGACGCTCTGTGGCGAGCCGGTTTCTTTTACCCCTACGGAATATGAGATATTAAAGCTTTTGATGCAAAACCCGGGCAAGGTTTTTTCCTCGAGAGAAATATATCAGAAGATATGGAACGACGTGCCCATAGGAGCGGAGGGCACCATAGCGGTGCACATACGGCATATACGAGAAAAGCTCGAGATAGATCCCGGCAACCCGAGATATTTAAAGGTGGTCTGGGGCAAAGGCTACAAGCTGAATGGAGGCAAAAATGAAGGATAACAACCTTACCCATAAATTCTGGGCGCGGGCCGTGGCATTCTGCCTATTCTGCGTCATGACAGCTATTTTGGCCTGCTGCATTGCAGGTGTGGTATATTGCTACTCCAAAGAGTGGTACAAGACAGGGCTGAACGTGACCTTCACCACAGAGGGAGACGAATGGGACTATGCCATAGACGGCACAAATGCCATTATGACAGACAAGACGGGCTTTAAGGAGTTCGCCTACAAAAACCGCAACAGCATGATGATGTACGGCTTTATCGCGGGGATTACTGCCCTTGCGTGCTTTGTATTCCTGCTATGCTCCGCGGCGCACAGGAGCGGTACAGAGGACTGCGTGCTGCTGCGGCAGGACAAGATGCCATACGACCTGTACCTGCCCTCGGCGATCCTTTTGGGAACCGGCCTTTGCGCAATGCTTGTGGAATGTGTGGCATATGGGCTGAACACCGTAAAGGCTGTGGCGGCGGCGCTGATCATGGCCTGCCTTGCCGGGGTGTTCATGGCCCTGTGCATGACCACCGCAGCCCGAATAAAGACCGGTACGCTGTTCAAAAACACGTTGATATACAGACTTTGCACAGGCGTGGGAATGGGCGCCAGCAGCATGCTGAGCAGCATAAGCGGGGCATGGCGGTTCTCGCTGGCCTTTGCCGGATACTTGCTGATCAATGCACTGCTCTCATACAGATTTTTTACCCGCGGAGGCTTTTTTACATTCCTGATTCTGCTCGCCATAAACGGCGGCGCGCTGTACTCCCTGCTTAACATGATAAAGCAGATGCGCACATTGCGTGCGGCGGGGCAGGCTATGGCCAACGGCGACCTTAGCTACTGTGTGGATACCTCGGACATGAAGTGCGAATTCCGCGAACACGGAGAGAACCTCAACAGCATAGGCCGGGGCATGGCCATAGCGGTAAACGAGCGCATGAAGAGCGAACGGTTCAAGACAGAGCTTATAACAAACGTGAGCCACGACCTGAAGACGCCGCTCACCTCCATAGTCACATACATAGACCTGCTGCAGAAGGAGGACATACAGGACGAAAAGGCGAAGGAATATATAGATACCATAGCCCGCCAGAGCAAAAAACTCAAAAAGCTTACGGAAGACCTGATAGACGCATCAAAGGCCTCGTCCGGCGCTCTGAACGTAAACATGGAAAGGGTAAATATTTCCGAGCTGCTGCGCCAGTCCTCGGCCGAGTACGGCGAACGCATGGAGGCTGTAAACATAACGCCGGTAGTGAATATGCCTGAGGAGGATATATACGTAAGGGCGGACGGCAGGCTGCTGTGGCGGGTGGTAGAGAATTTACTGCAAAACATATGCAAGCACGGCATGCCGGGCACCAGAGCGTACCTTGAGGCGAGGACGGAAAACGGCAGGGCAGTAGTAAGCTTCAAGAACATATCACAGCAGCAGCTGAATATACCTGTGGAAGAGCTGCTGGAGCGGTTTGTGCAGGGCGACGAATCCAGAAGCAAGGGCGGCAGCGGCCTGGGCCTCAACATAGCGGAAAGCCTGACAGAGCTTATGAAAGGGAAACTAAAGCTTTCACTGGACGGCGATCTGTTCAAGGTCGAGCTGTGGTTTGACGAGGATAAACAGTAGAATATTGGACGAGTGGGATAAAAGGGCCGGATTTTTCGGCTCTTTTTGCATTGGCGGGGCTGCTATGGTATAATTTGTGTATCTTATCAAATAAACATATCCGCCGGAGGAATTGCCATGGATAAAAAATACATACTGGCGTTGGATCAGGGAACTACCAGCTCCCGCGCCATACTCTTTGACCGGGATCAGAACATGATAAGCGTGTGCCAGAAGGAATTTACCCAGATATACCCTCAGGAGGGCTGGGTAGAGCATGACCCTATGGAGATATGGTCCTCACAGTACGGCGTGATGATGGAGGCTGTGGCGCAGTCCGGTGTTTCGGCGGAGGAGATCGCCGGAATAGGCATAACCAACCAGCGCGAGACGACCGTGCTGTGGGACAGGAATACCGGAAAGCCCATATATAATGCAATAGTCTGGCAGTGCAGGCGAACGGCGGACATAGTGGACGGCCTGCTGAAAGAAGGTCTCGGGGAGCATATAAAGAACGTTACCGGCCTTGTGCCGGACGCCTATTTTTCCGGCAGCAAGATAAAATGGATACTGGACCGGGTGGACGGCGCGAGGGAGCGGGCAAGACGGGGCGAGATACTCTTTGGCACCGTTGACACATGGCTTCTCTGGAAGCTCACGGGCGGCAAGGTGCACGTCACGGATTACACCAACGCTTCCCGCACCATGCTGTTCGATATACACAGACTGGACTGGGACGATACGCTGCTGAAGGCGCTGGATATTCCACGGGCCATGCTGCCCGAGGTGCGCTATTGCAGCGAGGTATACGGCTATACGGATTTTCAGGGCTGTAAAGTGCCTATAGCGGGAATCGCCGGCGATCAGCAGGCGGCGCTTTTCGGTCAGGCCTGCTTTAACCCGGGCGACGCAAAGAATACCTACGGCACAGGCTGCTTTTTGCTGATGAATACGGGCGACAAGCCCTTCATGAGCAAAAACGGCCTTATAACCACCATAGGCATAGGCCTTGACGGCAAGGTGGAGTACGCGCTTGAGGGATCGGTATTCGTGGGCGGTGCGGTGATACAGTGGCTCAGGGACGAGATGCGCTTTTTTGCGGAGAGCCGTGATGCGGAGTATTATGCCCAAAAGGTCAAGGATAACGGCGGCGTGTATCTTGTGCCGGCATTTACGGGACTTGGCGCGCCCTATTGGGACATGTACGCCCGCGGCAGCATAATAGGCATTACCCGCGGTACAAAGCGGGAGCATATAATCCGGGCGGCCCAGGAGTCCATAGCCTATCAGGTTGCGGATCTTGTGCTGGCAATGGAGGCTGATACGGGGCTGCCCTTAAAGGGCCTCAGGGCTGACGGCGGCGCCAGCCGGGATGGTTTTTTGATGCAGTTCCAGGCGGATATACTGCAAAAACAGGTGTACCGCCCAAAGATACGCGAGACCACGGCGCTGGGCGCTGCATACCTCGCAGGCCTTGCCACGGGCGTATGGAATGACAGGGACGAGATACGGGGCAGCTGGATATGCGACAATACCTTTGAACCGGAAATGACGAAGAATGAGAGCGAGCGGCTCATGAACAACTGGCACAAGGCGGTAGGCCGCAGCAGGGGCTGGGCCAAGTAAAGGAGAGAATATGGCGGTAAAGCAGGAATTTACATTTTTATCCGGCGACGGAAAGACGGACGTACATGCCGTAAGGTGGATGCCGGACAACGGAGATTACAGGGCGGTATTTCAGATATCCCACGGCATGATAGAGTTCATAGAACGGTATGAACCCTTCGCGGCATTCCTGGCGGATAAGGGCTACATGGTAGTCGGTCACGATCATCTTGGCCACGGGAAAACCGCAAAGACGCCGGAGGATTGGGGCTACTTTGCGGACGGCGAAAGCCCGGAGATATTAATAGGGGATATGAATAAGCTCAGAACGCTGTCTCAGGAGCCGGATAAGCCCTATTTCATGCTGGGCCACAGCATGGGCTCATACCTGCTCAGACGATACCTCAGCGTATACGGCGGGGGACTATCGGGCGCTGTTATCATGGGCACCGGCGCGAACCCCGACGCCGTAGCAAAGCTGGGCATGGCGGTATGTAAAGCCATTGCCTCGTTCAAGGGCTGGAAATACCGAAGCCCCTTTATGGAAAAGCTGTTTTTCTCCGGTGATTTTCAGAAGTTCGACATGGACGGCACCCACCCCGAAAACAGCTGGCTCACAAAGGATACTGAAATAGTGAGGTTCTACTATTCCGAGCCCAGATGCACCTTCAAGTTTACCCTGAAGGCATATTACGACTTCCTCAAGACGGTATATTACGTAAACCGGAAAGAGAATGTTGAAAAGATACCGAAGGACCTGCCCATACTCATGGTAGCGGGGGATTGCGACCCGGTAGGCGAATTCGGCAAGGCCGTAAAGAGGGTATATGAAATGTACAGGGCTGCCGGAATAAAGGACGTTACCCTGAAGCTCTACGAAAACGACCGCCACGAGATACTAAACGAGACGGATAAAGAGAGGGTGTTCGACGACATATTCAACTGGTGCGAAAGCAGGCAGTAAATAAAAAATACGGCAAAAGATGCTCCAAGGGGCCTCTTTTAAATCAGTAATCAAATATTTCATACGCCGGGTATTCGTGGCTGAATTCGTATCCAAGCTTTTTAGCTAGGGAAAGGGAGCCTAAATTCTGAGCGTCCCAGCTTGGGTAAAGGCCGCGATCGAGACATTCGAGTATCAGCCGCGCCCCGCAGGCGAGAGCAAGGCCGCGCCGGCGGAAATCCGCCCGGGTGTCTATCTCTATTTCGATGCCGCCACTGTAGTACGAATAGCTGGAAGCACCGGAGACTACGGTATCGCCGAATAGCACGGCGCAGCCTATGCCGTGGGCGGAGAAAGCCTCGTAACTGCCAAATGCGGATACGAGATCCCGGCTCCAGCCGTCGTTAAGGCAGGCCTCGTATATATGCCGGCCTATCATTTCTATGCGATAACCCTCCGGAGGCGCCGCCAGATTTTGAAGCCTTACTGTGTCAAAAACGGTATTTTTCTTTGTGGCATAGCGGGTATGCGGAGCCGTGCGGCGGCCGTATACGGATTTTATAATCTGGGCCCATCCTTCGTTCTGCGGTACCATTATGATAAAGCCGCCGCGGTTTTCCGGCCTGAACGCCGCAAGCTCGCCTGAGGGCGCGCCGGATAGAAAGCAAAAGTCGTTTATCATGGCCATGGCTGACAGGCCGTCATGTGTGGAGTATATTTCTCCCATGGTACCTTCTAGGCAGGAGTATATGAGGGTTTCCTCCCAGCCGCCAAACAGGGCGCTTACCGCCTTAACGTCACTCGGCTTTATTATCACGGCTTATTTTGCCCTCCATTAGCTTTTGCCCTCCATTGGCCTTTTCCGCCATAAGCTCCCGCATGGCGGCCTCGGTGCGGTCCACTTCTTTCCTGAATGCATCGGCGGATATGCGCATGGCTCCGTTGCCGATTATGATAAGCTGCTCCATACGGTCGGAGGTAGCCACCTGTACCCGGTAGTTTTTGCTGAGTTCGTGGGTGGTGCGCTCAATGTAGCTGTCGGCCGTTTCCGCCTCTTTGGTATATACCACGCTTATGTTGTTTACCGTTTCAACGGAGCCGGTATTGCCTTTTATCCTGTACGCATCGAATACCAGTATGATCTCGCACCTGTGCAGCCCCCTGTAGTTGCACATCAGGTTCACGAGCCTGCTGCGGGCGAGATCCATATCCTCCTTTGCGATGGCCGCAAGGTCGTCCCAGGCGAAAATTATGTTGTATCCGTCTACCAGCAGGTACTCAGGCCCCGTTTCTGCGGCTTCCGGGAGGCGGGAATTTTGGGACTGAACAGATACGCTGGGACGGAATGCGGCGATGGGATTGCTGCGGATGGGGCCGTAGGTGCGTTCGTATATCCTTATAAGCTCCTCCTCATCGGATCTTGAGAGGATGGGGGCGGCATGCTCATGCTCCGGCTCATGCTTTGGCCGGAGCACGGCGGGAATATGCATATTGTCGAATACTGCGTTCCACTTTACGGTGTGACCCGCGCCGTGGGAGCAGAATACGGAATCCGCCGGGTTGTCCGTGTCGCTTTCCGGGTCGTAGCCTATTGCGGCAATGACCTCATCGCTGTTGTGGCAGGGGAGATACTTGGCGCCCTCGCAGGAAAGCCTGCCCCGGCCCTTTGTGTAGCCGGTAAGTACGGCGGGGTAGCCCTGCAGCTTTATGACCGGTGCGGTGCCGGATATCACGGCGTCCTCCTGACGCTGCTCCGGAGGGTCGAAGATGGCGCCCATGGCCTGCAGGTCGTTCATGGCCCTGCCTACGCATTCCTGCGGTACCTGCAGGCTGAAGCTGTACCATGGCTCCAGCAGCCTGCTTTCAGCCTGCATTAGCCCCTGACGCAATGCCCGGTATGTGGCCTGGCGGAAATCGCCGCCCTCGGTATGCTTCAGGTGTGCTTTGCCTGCCACAAGGGTGATGCTCATGTCGGTTATGGGGGAACCCGTCAGCACGCCCAAGTGGGTCTTTTCTTTTAAATGGGTAAGTATCAGGCGCTGCCAGTTTTTGTCCAGCTCGTCCTCCTTGCAGCCGGTTGAGAAAACGAGGCCGCCGCCGGCTTCGAGGGGCTGAAGCAGCAGATGTACCTCGGCGTAGTGGCGCAGCGGCTCGTAATGGCCCACGCCCTCTACCGTTGAGGTTATGGTCTCTTTGTAAAGTATGCCGCCCTGGTCAAAGCCTATGTCAAGGCCGAAGCGCTCTTTAAGCAGGCTTTGGATTATCTCCAGCTGCACCTCGCCCATGAGCTGCACGCGAATTTCCTGCAGCCCTTCGTTCCATGCCACATGCAGCGCCGGGTCGGCGTCCTCGAGCTTTCGCAGCGCGGAAAGAGCCTTGTGAGCATCCACGCCTTCGGGCAGCACCGCACGGTAGGCGAGCACCGGCTCCAGCACGGGGGAAGGTGCGCCTGCCTCGGCTCCAAGCCCATCGCCGGGGTGAGCCGCGGTAAGGCCTGTAACGGCGCAGACCATACCTGCCGGCGCCTGATCCACCGTCTGGTACTTTGCGCCGGAATAGATGCGTATCTGATCCGCCTTTTCAGCCCAGCCGCTGCCGTGCAGCACGTCCTTTACCTTGAGACAGCCGGAGGTTATCTTCATGTGTGTCAGGCGGGCGCCTTGAGGATCGTCGGATATTTTGAATATGCGTGCTCCGAATTCATCGCCTCTGGGCGGCTCCGTGGTGTATTCCTCCAGACCGGCAAGCAGCTCTTTTATGCCCTCCAGCTTCAGTGCGGAACCGAAGAAGCAGGGGAACACCTGCCTCTGCCGTATGGACTGGCGTATGGCGTCGGCCGGTACTGTACCTGTATCGAGGTACCGTTCCATCATATCCTCGCTGCACATGGCAAGGCCGTCGTAAAATTCATCTTTTGGGACATCGTCAGAGAAATCTATAAAACCTTCGCCCAGCCTTTTAAGCCCGCCCATGAGCTCCTGACGGCTGAGGTGGGATATATCCATTTTGTTTATAAATACAAAGGTGGGAACGCTGTACCGGCAGAGCAGCTTGAACAGCGTCTCGGTATGGGGCTGAATGCCTTCCGAGCCGCTGACTACCAGCAGGGCGTAGTCCAGCACGCTTAGCGTCCGCTCGGCCTCGGTGGAAAAGTCCACATGGCCCGGGGTGTCCAGCAGCGTGAATTCACAGTCCCCATACAGGAGCCGTGCCTGCTTGGAAAAGATGGTTATGCCACGGGATTTTTCCAGCGCATGGGTATCGAGAAAGGCATCGCCGTGGTCTACGCGGCCGAGCTTCCTAAGCATTCCCGCGCCGTAGAGCAGCCCCTCGGAAAGTGTGGTCTTGCCCGAGTCCACATGGGCAAGTATCCCTATAGTAAGTCGTTTCATGTATCGATTGGTCCGTTTCTGTGAATGATGGCGTATAACATACTCCATTATCCATTATAATGCCGCCGCGTTATTTGGCAAGGAAAACTCTTTAAAGGTTGAGATAGGTGTGGTATCATTACAATTACGGTTATGAGCAAATAAGCTTAATACAACAAATAGGCTGAAGAAGCAATCCGGAAAGACGGTCGTGCTGTATGGTTGTTGGCAGAAAGAAGATATATTACGGTTGGATAATAGTAGCCGTGGGCGTGATAATGATGATGTCCTACGGCATAGTGAACAACTGCATTTCGCTTTACGTAGTGCCCATATGCAGCGAATTGGGCTTTACCCGTAAGGCAGGGGCGTTCATGTCCACGCTGTATTCGGCGGGGGGCATGCTGGTATCCGCCGTATCATCGAGCCTTTATCAGGCCATACCCGTAAAAAAGTCCATGCGCGTCGCCGCGGTGACGCTGAGCGCAGCCTACTTTTGCTATTTCTTTGCGGATAAGCTTTGGCAGTTTTATATTATAAGCGCCGTAGCAGGCTGCGCCATGTGGCTCCTCGCATACGTTCCATATGCAATAATACTCAGCAACTGGTTCCACAAGCGGACGGGCTTCGTGATAGGCCTTACATATATGGGCACCGGAATAGGCGGAATGCTGTTCAGTCCGGTGGTTGGCAGGCTTATAGAGACGGTGGGCTGGCGGGAATGTTTTGCCATAATGAGCATAATAGTTGCGTTTGCGGTAATACCCGGCTCATTTATTGTGAGGGATAAACCGGAGGAAAAGGGTCTGTTGCCTTACGGAGAAAGAAACGCCGATGAAGCGGCCCGGCACATCAGCGAACCGGAGGGAATGTACTTCCACGATATAATCAGAAGTCCGAGATTCTATGCAATAGCCATAGGCCTTTCTGCGCTGAGCTTTGTAAATACAGGCTTTGCAGGCACGTTCGCGGCCTATATGTCGGACCTCGGCTATCCCATATCCGTGGCTTCGGCTGTGGTATCCGGCAACATGGCCTCCTTGGCAGTAGGAAAGATATCGCTGGGCTGGATATACGACAAGCTTGGCAACATAGTGGGCACGGCGCTTTCAGGTGCTTTTCTGGCGGGGGCCGTTGTGGCGGGGCTGCTCATGCCCGGCACTCTGCCCATCATATTCGAGATAGCTCTGTTCTCCCTCGGATTTGCATTCGGCTCGGTGGCCATCCCGATAATCGCCATGGCAGCTTTCGGCGAGAGGTCCTTCAGCAGGGTAAACGGCATGTTTATGACGGCTACGGGCATAGCGGCAGCAATGGGGCCCGTGTTCAGCGGGTACATATGCGATACCACCGGCAGCTATGCCGGCAGCTACAGGGCGTATGTGGTCATCGCCGCAGTATTTACTGTGGTGATAATACTCTGCCTTGCAAAGAAAGAAAAGGTACTTAACCGAACATAAAAACAACAGCCTGACCCTAAATGCCGGGAGGCTGTAAAACAATAGAAAGATAACGCCCCCTTTGTGTTTTCAAAGGGGACGGAGTGACTTTGGTCACGCTGCTTCATCTTATTCAGCTTTGATGCCCTTTTCACGGGCGATTATCTTTGCCGCCTCAGTTACCGCGAACTCTACGAGATCGGTGCAGAAGGACTTGCGCTCCGGACTGTTCCTGTCGCCGTAGGGGGCGATGAGCCTGCCGCAGCAGGTAGCGCCGAACTTGGCGGTTATGGCGTCGGCAAATTCATTGGTGAGCTTATGACATTCGCCTGCAGGCTCGCCGGGTTTGCGCCGGCCAAAAACATAGCCTATGCACATGGTGCCGCCGGCTACAGCGCCGCAGAGGCAGCCTGCGCCGCCAAGGCCCCAGGGAAAGCCGGTACTCATGGCGAATGCGTCGTCGGACATATCAAGCTCAAAGTTTTTACGAATAGAGTAAATTACGGATTCGGAGCAGGCGAAGCCGTTGTGGAATATATCCACCGCGTCTTTCCTGAGCTGCTCAAGGCTAACAGACTGTACCATGGTATTGAACCTCCCGAAAGTTTAAGCTATAGGCTGATTATACAACTATGCGTAGGTTTTAACAACCTAACTTTCCAGGCGGCTGCGCAGCGCATCAAGGCTGCCTTCCATGGCCTTTATGCAGGCTAACGCTTCGCCCCGCTCTTCGGCGGAGAAGCTTTCCAGCATAGTGGTGAAGAACATGTCGTAGTCTATGCTGCACCATCGTGCATAGTCTTCCCCCTTTTTGGTGAGGGAGAGGCGTATGCAGCGCGTGTCCTTTTTGTCCCGGACACGCTTGACGAAGCCGCCGGTTTCGAG
The DNA here is from genome assembly GCA_004557245.1 of Clostridiales bacterium. GTDB lineage: Bacteria > Bacillota > Clostridia > Christensenellales > CAG-138 > SFEL01. The sequence goes on from SFEL01000026.1 coordinate 19,852, forward strand.
ACGGCGTATGGATACCCCTGCCGAAGCCTTCCCTATGCCAAGATGAGCGGCAAGCTCGTTCTGAGTGGGTGCGCCAAGCTTGCTCAGGGCGAAGAGCACCTGTGGCTGACCGGGGTAAAGGCCGTATTTGCCCAGAAGCAGCTGCATACAGATATTATAGGTGTGCTGAAGGGTGAGGAAGGCCTCGCCAAAGTCAGCGGTAAGTTTTTCGCGAGATATTGATTCCATTTATACTGATCATATCCTTTAAGCGGTTTTACAGATTGTGCCAACGGATAAATAATAACCAACAAAAAATAGTATGTCAACATCTCGATCAAAAAAACAACAGCTTCGACAATGTATGCTAACAATCGCCACAGCTTTGCAGAATAATGAAAAAAGCAAAATCATGCTATTCTAATTGCGAGGCATTTGTGGTAAACTGATGCTGATCGTAAATAATGGGGGAATGTGCTGCATGAACCCACTAAAATATTTTTAGGAGATATAACGCTATATGATGGAAGCTGCAATGATCATACGCAGAATGGAGGAGGAACTCAGGAGCGACTACCAGATAGAGCTGGTGGAAGCCAGCACCCCGCAGATACATAAGGCGCTTTCCAACGCCGTCATGTATGCTATATCGGATAACTGGCGCAAGGCCCGCAGAGAGCACGAGCACGTGCGCAGGGCATATTACTTCAGCGCCGAGTATCTCATGGGCCGCATGGTGTTCAATAACCTCTACTGCCTCGGTATACTGGATCAGATACGGGACCTGCTCAGGGCACGTGGCTGCGATATAGCTTCCATGGAGGATATAGAGGACGCGGCGCTGGGCAACGGAGGCTTGGGCCGTCTTGCGGCATGCTTCCTTGACAGCGCGGCCACCCATGACCTTCCTTTGGACGGCTACGGCCTCCGCTATAAATTCGGTCTCTTCAAACAGAGCTTCAAGAACGGCTATCAGTGCGAGAAGGCGGACGACTGGCAGCGCTACGGCGACCCCTGGAGCCGCAGGCGCGACGATAAGACCGTGGAGATAACCTTTGCGGATCAGAAGGTGCTGGCGGTGCCTTACGATATGCCCATAATTGGCTACGGCACGGATAATATCGGCACCTTGAGACTCTGGCAGAGCGAGCCCCTCGAGGAGTTCGACTTCAACCTGTTTAACGAGCAGGAATACGATTTGGCAGTTCGCGAAAAGAACAAGGTAGAGGACATCACCCGGGTGCTCTATCCCAATGACAGCACCTATGAGGGAAAGCGCCTCCGCCTCAAGCAGCAGTATTTCCTCTCCAGTGCCTCATTGCAGGATATAATTCGCAGGTATAAGAGAGTGCGCGGCAACGACCTTTCCAACTTTGCCGCCCACTGCGCCATACAGCTCAACGATACCCACCCGACGGTATCCATACCCGAGCTTGTCCGGCTGCTTATGAATGAGGGCATGGACTTTGACGCCGCCTTTGACATTGCCCGCAAGACCTTCAGCTATACAAACCATACCATAATGAGCGAGGCTCTGGAGAAGTGGGATTATGACCTGTTCAGAAGCGTAGTGCCCGAGCTGGCGGAAATAGTATCACGTATAAACGAGGTGCAGAATTCCGAGCTGCGCGCCAGGGGCGTGAGCCAGGAGCAGATAGACCGCATGCAGATAGCTACCGGCGGTCAGATACACATGGCGCGCCTTGCGGTGTTTGCCAGTACCTATGTGAACGGCGTGGCCCAGATACACAGCGATATACTCAAGCACGATCTGTTTAAGGATTGGTACTCGGTCACTCCCGATAAGTTCCAGAACAAGACCAACGGCATTACCCAGCGCCGCTGGCTGGGCCTCTGCAACCGTGAGCTTTCCGAGTTCATCACCGAGCGCATAGGCGGCGGCTTTATAACCGACCTGTCCGAGATATCCAAGCTAAAGCAGCATATGTCGGACGCAGATATAGCCGCTTTTAATACCGTAAAGCAGCAAAAGAAGGCGCAGCTTTCCGCCGTTATCCGTGAGAAGGAAGGCGTGCATATACCTCCGGAGTTCGTGTTCGATGTGCAGGTAAAGCGTATGCACGAGTACAAGCGGCAGCTGCTCAATGCCCTGAGTATAATGGACATCTATTATTCTATCAAGGACGGCAGCCTGGCCGACTTTACTCCCACGGCGTTTATATTCGGCGCCAAGGCAGCTCCCGGTTATATGCGGGCCAAGAGCATAATAAAGTACATTAACGAGATCGCAAACCTCATCAATTCCGACCCGGATATGAAGGATAAGATGCGGGTGGTGTTCGTGCAGAACTACAACTGCTCCTACGCCGAGCACATAATGCCCGCCGCAGATATATCAGAGCAGATATCGCCTGCAGGAACGGAGGCAAGCGGAACCGGCAATATGAAGTTCATGCTCAACGGTACAGTGACCCTCGGCACCTACGACGGCGCAAATATAGAGATAGCGCAGGAGGCGGGCGAGGAGAATAACTATATCTTTGGCGCACGCGTAGAGGAGCTCAACGCCATACGGGATACATATAATCCACGGGAGATATACGACCGTGAGCCCAGAGTGAAGCGGGTGATGGATACACTTGTCAACGGCACCGTAAGCGATGGGGGAACAGGTAAGTTTGCCGAGATATACAACTCCATACTAAACGGGGAAAGCTGGCACAGGCCTGACAATTACTTCCTGCTCAAGGATTTCATGCCTTATATGGAGGCAAAGCTAAGGGCCAATCATGACTACCGGGATCGCATAGCCTTCGGCAGGAAATGTCTTATGAATACCGCTTCAGCAGGCAAGTTTTCCAGCGACCGCACTATAGCCGAGTATGCCAGAGAACTATGGCACATTGATTCGGTAAAATAAACTTATGTTAAACAAAAAGAGCCTGCGGGCTCTTTTTTGTGTACCGAAAAGTGGGATATCATGGCAAAAAGTGCTTTTAATGAGGGCGGGTTTAATATATAATTGCAATGTATAGTACCTGTTAAACATATATACATATAAACTGAATCCATTAATACAGCTACGGAAGGGGATAACAGTATGGGCAATATCATTGGCATGCTGGCGGGCGAGCTTATGTCCGGCAGTTCGGTAAAGCAGGTGGCAAAGGCCGCGAACGTAAACGAAAAGCAGGCGGAGAACATCATGGGCAACGCCATACCGCTGCTGGTGCAGGCCATGTCGGACAATGCCGGCACAAAGGTAGGCGCGGAGTCGCTGTACGAGGCGCTGGGACAGCATAACAACGGACTTTCTGCTGCCGAGCAGCTGGACAGAGCATACCTTGAGGACGGCGACAGGATAATCGGAAAAATATTGGGCGACAACAAGCAGGGCGTAACCGAGGCCCTGGCGAAGCAGGCGGGCGTTACAAAGGGCAACAGCGCCAAGATACTGGCGCTGCTGGCTCCCGTAATACTTTCCCTTATAAGCACCGAGACGAATACCAACAATACCTCCTCCGGCGGACTGTCATCACTGCTGTCCCTCTTTACGGACGACGACACAGGCCACAGCAACACGCAGACTACCTCCAGCTCTGGCCTCGGAGATATCGGAACGGCACTTCTCATGGGGGCGCTGCTTGGCAACAACAATAACGGCAATAGCGGTTCTGCAGGAGGCAACCTGCTTACCTCCCTCCTTGGCGGCGGACAGCAGCAGGTGCAGCCCCAGCAGCAGTCCGGAGGACTTCTTGAATCATTGCTCGGGGGCGGCATGAGCGGTCAGACTATACAGTCCGGCGGCAGTGGCCTCGACGGAGCGCTGCTCAACAATAACACCAATCCCAACAGCATAAACCAGGGCAGCATGCTGTCCAGCCTGCTCAGCGGCAGCAATAACGATACCTCCAACATGCTGGGCTCTCTGGCAGGATCGCTGCTCGCAGACGCTTTTAAGGGCATGCCAAAGCAGAAGGCGGCTCCAAGAAAGACAGCGGCAAAGAAAACCACGGCAGCAAAGCCCGCCGCTAAGAAGACCGCAGCTGTGTCCAAGAAGACTACGTCCGCGAAAAAGACGACGGCAAAAAAACCGGCGGATAAGTAAGCACAAGCAAGATAAATTTGAAGGGAGATATTCATAATGGCAAAGGAAATTAAGCGTGAAGTAGTGAAAGCCTCGGAGACTAAGGCCGAGGCCGAAAAGGCCCCTAAGAAAAAGAAGGTAGATACCGAGACCGGCGAGAAGGAAGTCGTACAGGCCAAGCCCACCGGCAACGCAGCGCTCAAAAGGGTATTCGCCGTAGTGTTCTGGCTCTTGGCCATAGCGGCTGAGATTGCGGCCATAATGCTGCTCAACGGCTATCTGTACATACCCTACGACCTCAAAACTCTGCTCATCATCGCCATAGCTCTGGATCTTATCTTCGTGATAATCGGTTCACAGTTCTGGAAGAAGGCGAACCATATAAATCCTCCTTCCGAGAAGAATAAGGTATGGTTCTTCCTTTGCAGTCAAATGGGACTCATAGTGGCCGTCATAGCCTTCTGTCCCCTTATCGTACTGTTGCTTAAGAACAAGGATAAGCTGGACAAAAAGACCAAGGTAATAGTTACCGTTATAGCAGCGGTCGCCCTGCTCGTTGCCGGCGCCTGCTCCATAGATTACGACCCCGTATCTCAGGAATCCCTTGCCGAGGCAAAGAGCGAGGTATCAGAGCTAACCGACGACGGCACCGTATACTGGACACGCTACGGCCGAAGCTATCATTGCGACATAAATTGCCATACCTTAGCCCGCTCTTCTACCCTCTACGAGGGCACCATTGAGGAGGCCTTTGCCGCAAGGCGCAATGACCCCTGTGATTACTGCGCAGACGGCAAGGAAGCCAAGCTTTCTGAGCGCAATGCGGGTGATGCAGCCGATAACACCGCAGCTGGCGAACCTGCTGCCGAATAAAGCCTAAACTAAAAAAGCACCGGATTTTGAAGTGAACCCCGAAGATTAGACAAAAAAGAATATTAAGTTGTTACGGAATGAGTTCGGTATTGTACCGGGCTCATTCCTTTCAGTTTCAT
>SFEL01000048.1 GCA_004557245.1 Clostridiales bacterium
GGCGTTGAAGCGTTTAGAGGAAGCAGCCCGGACAGAATCGGATTTTCTGACTGTGGTAGACGAATGGAACAAGCTGGACAGGAACCGGGAGCGCCGGGAGCGTGACCACGAAAATCTGCGTGGAGACGTGCCGTTGGAGTTTCAGGCTGTACCTGATCCGAAGATTGCTCCCCTCTGGATGAATCTGCCAAGGTTTCGTCAGCTCTGTCAGGGAAACTTTCTCGACATCATCTTCTCCTGTCCCTATGAGCTGCACGAGCTGACAGCAAACCGGTTTCTCTCCAAGCTCTTCTTCACCCTCAGCGATGAACAGAAGGAAGTGCTGTATTACCTGTTCGTCAAGCAATACAGAACCACACGGCTTGCTGCCATCCGTGGGCAGTCCGACCGGAACATCCGAAAGCTGCGGATGACCATTCAGAAAAAGCTGCAAAGGCGGATGTATGAGCATCTGAGCGAAAAGCTGGAAAACGATCATGGACTTACGCTGCGGGAGCGAGAGTTCGTAGAGGAATATGAAGCACTGCTGCAAACCATGGGCAAAGATGCCGTGATCCGCCGGGAAAACAAAACCAAACCGAGAAAAAAGAAAACCGCCCTTGACGATGTCAAGGACGGTTGATACAATAGTAATATGGTTAATATATAGTTGGATTACGAGTTGAGAGGATCGACGCCATGAAGAATCTCTTTGAGCAGTCCCGTTCCCATTGGGTGCGGTATGACCGCTATGAACTGAAAGCCGCCGCAGATGGGAAGCGGTACATCACGCCGGGAAAGAACGCTAAACCTGACATCTATAATCCCTTGAAGGAAGCGCCGGGAATCGTGCTGGATGCGCTGAATGTGGGAATGTTGATGATGAACCGCAGTCCGGAGGACGAGGTGGAAAAGGCCATTCTGGAGTTTGTGACGCATTACGGCCTGCTGGGCCTGATGACAGCGCTGCCCACCACGCCGTCCTTCATGGACTATGAGAAAGTGTATCTGCCGAAAAACCATTTCATCAGGGCAGAATCCATGGAAACCGAGGACTATCTGGCGCTGTTCTATCCCTTTGACCAGCTGGATTTGGTCAAGAAGGGCATTGAGTCCAGCTGGAGCGTGTCCGGTGACCGCACGATGGTGGCGCTGACCATGACCTTTGCAGATGAACCCATGGCGAAAACCATGAGTTTCCAGCGGGAGTACGCTGAACCGTATGAATGGGTGGCACAGCAGTTCAAGGACTGGGCCTTTACCCTGACCACATCTATTCTGTACTACAACGATTATAATCTGATCGACGAGGATACAAGAAATCTGTACCGCATGGGCATGGCCGCCTTTGGCGGCATTGCGCCCAGCTATCATATTGAGCTGCTGGACAAGCCGACCATCTATTGGGATTTCCACTCTCTGCTGCTGGGCATCCAGATGATGTTCAGCTTCCTGCTGGTGGACGGAGAGAAGCCCCTGCGGCTGTGCAAGCACTGCCAGAAGGTGTTCCTGAGCAGCCGTTCCAATTCCGCATTTTGCAGTCCCCGGTGTAAGAATCAGTATAATGTCTATAAGAGCAGAGGAAAAAATAAGGGACAGGACGGTGAGAATGATGATTGACCGCTGGATCGCAGAAGCGACCGAATATGATTTCAAGGTCGCGCTGGAGGTAAAGAAGCCGAAAAGCTGGCTCAAAAGCGTCAGTGCCTTTGCAAACGGCATCGGCGGCACGCTGTTTTTCGGGATTGATGATGACAGAAACGTGATAGGCTTGTCAGATGCGCAGACCGATGCGGAGACGATCAGCCGTCTGATCAAAGAGCGAATCACGCCCTATCCGAGTTTTGTCCTTGCTCCTGAACGAGAAAATGGTAAGGACATCCTTGTCCTGTCCGTATCGTCCGGACGGTCTACGCCGTATTACTATAAAGCGGACGGTATCATGGAAGCCTATATCCGAATGGGCAATGAAAGCGTGATCGCCCCGTCCTATGCGCTGAATCAGCTGATTCTCAAAGGGATGCACCGCACCTATGACGAACTGGTTTCCGAGTATGATTTCAAGGATTACGCTTTTTCCAAGCTACGCGAACGGTATAAGGCTTGGACGGGCAACAGCATGGAAGAAAAGCTGTTCGATTCCTTCGATATGCGGGACGAACACGGCAAGCTGACCAATGCAGGCGCTTTGCTTGCGGATGATTCTCCCATCCGACATTCCCGCCTGTTCTGCACACGCTGGAACGGCCTTGATAAAAGCGGCGGCATGGTAGATGCACTTGACAGTGCGGAATTCTCCGGCAGCCTGATCATTCTGCTCAATGAGGGCGTCAGCTTTGTCAAGCGGAATATGAAAACGCGCTGGAAGAAAACCGCCGATTCCCGTGTTGAGATGCCCGACTACTGCGAACGAAGCGTTTTCGAGGCCCTTGTCAATGCACTGATCCATCGTGACTATCTGATTTTGGGCAGCGAAGTCCACATCGACATTTACGATGACCGCCTTACCATATATTCTCCCGGCGGTATGGCAGACGGCACACGGATACAGCTCCCGGCGGTATGGCAGACGGCACACGGATACAGGAGCGTGATCTGTCCAGCATTTCCTCCACGCGCCGCAACCCTGTCCTTGCAGATATTTTCGGACGGCTGGGCTATATGGAGCGGCAAGGCAGCGGCTTTAAGAAAATCACGGAAACCTACCGCGCCGCTCACAATTACCGTGACGAACTGGAGCCTAAATTCTATTCAGATGCCAGTTCTTTTCAAGTTACGCTCTATAATCT
>SFEL01000049.1 GCA_004557245.1 Clostridiales bacterium
CGCAAGGAGCGACCAAGGGTAAGACAGGTGACTGGGGCTAAGTCGTAACAAGGTAGCCGTACCGGAAGGTGCGGCTGGAACACCTCCTTTCTGGAGCGCGGCGCGAAAAACAGAAGCGCAGCGGACCGCAGACGACGCAGGCACAGAGCCGCGGCGCGCAGAGCGCGCACGGCCCCGGCGACAGGCGCTTCCAAAAAAACAGAGTCTCGCGACAGGGCGCAGGCGCTGACGGAAACAGTAAAAACGTACCGCTGGAAAAAGTCTTGTAAGCAGGAAAAGAAGGGCCTTCACGGGGGATTAGCTCAGCTGGCTAGAGCACCTGCCTTGCACGCAGGGGGTCATCGGTTCGAATCCGTTATCCTCCACGACACAAAGGAGAGGTCATTGACATGATGGACAAGCAAATCTTTACATTAATGTAAGAGATACGAGAAAAAGAGCAATCGAACTGAAGAATCGAGCGGCACTGCAAGCGGAACAGACTCCGCGCGCAGCGCAGCAAGGTCGGAAGAAAGGCGAAAAGAAAAAAGGAAAGCAGAGAAGGGCGCATGGGGGATGCCTGTGGCTCTCGGAGGCGAAGAAGGACGTGACAAGCTGCGAAAAGCGGCGGCGAGGGGCAAATACCCGCACGAACCGCCGATGTCCGAATGGGGAAACCCGGCGGCAGCGATGCCGTCACGGCGCAGAGCGCCGGGCGAACGCGGGGAACTGAAACATCTCAGTACCCGCAGGAAAAGAAAATAACAATGATTCCGCGAGTAGTGGCGAGCGAAAGCGGAGGAGCCCAAACCGCGGGCGTAGCAATGCGCCGCGCGGGGTTGCAGGACCGCCAGCGAACTGGCGGCGAGACGGTAGGAGAACGCGAAGGGAAGCGCGGCCGGAGAGGGTGACAGCCCCGTAACCGAAACCGTCGAGCCGCAAGGAGGCGGCACCTGAGTACCGCAGGACACGAGGAATCCGGCGGGAATCAGCGGGGACCATCCCGCAAGGCTAAATACTACCGAGAGACCGATAGCGAACCAGTACCGTGAGGGAAAGGTGAAAAGGACCTCGAACAGAGGAGTGAAAGAGACCCTGAAACCATGCGCCTACAAGCGGTCGGAGCGGGCCAGGTCCCGTGACGGCGTGCCTTTTGCATAATGAACCTACGAGTTGCCGTCACCGGCGAGGTTAAGGGCGAAGACGCCCGGAGCCGAAGCGAAAGCGAGTCCGAACAGGGCGCATATAGTCGGTGGAGGCAGACGCGAAACCGAGTGATCTACCCTTGACCAGGATGAAGGCTGGGTAAAGCCAGCTGGAGGTCCGAACCAGTAAGCGTTGAAAAGCTTTTGGATGAGTTGAGGGTAGGAGTGAAAGGCCAATCAAACTCGGAGATAGCTCGTACTCCCCGAAATGTATTTAGGTGCAGCCTCGCGCGATGTGTGCAGGAGGTAGAGCGACCGATAGGATGCGAGGGCTTCACCGCCTATCAAGTCCTGACGAACTCCGAATGCCTGCACTTTGAGCGCGGGAGTAAGGGCGCGGGTGCTAAGGTCCGCGTCCGAGAGAGGAACAACTCAGACCACCGTCTAAGGCCCCGAAATCCGGGCTAAGTTGAAGACAATAACGAGGTCTGGCCGCATAGACAGCTAGGATGTTGGCTTGGAAGCAGCCATTCATTTAAAGAGTGCGTAACAGCTCACTAGTCGAGCGGCCGGGCATGGATAATAATCGGGCATAAGCCCGGTGCCGAAGACGTGGGATTGGCAAAAGATGCCAATCGGTAGGGGAGCATTCCAGAAGCGAAGAAGGAAGGGGTCGACCCCGTCTGGAGCTGCTGGAAAAGCAAATGTAGGTATAAGTAACGATAAAGGGGGCGAGAAACCCCCTCGCCGGAAGACCAAGGTTTCCTGATCAACGCTAATCGGATCAGGGTCAGTCGGGACCTAAGGATAAGGCGCGAGCCGAAGCCGATGGAAGAAACGGTTAATATTCCGTTACTGGTTCCAGCTGCGACGGGGAGACGGAGAAGTGACACGCCCGCGGGCCGACGGAATGGCCCGTTGAAAGCGGTAGTTATATCGAGCGCAGGCAAATCCGCGCTTGATGGCGATGCTGAGAGTACCGAGCGCCCCCGGGCAATCGGACAGCGGCGGTAAACAGGCTCCCGAGAAAATCCCCTAAGCCACAGGCTGGAAGCACCCGTACTCGAAACGGACACACGTGGTCGGGTAGAGAATACCGAGGCGCTCGAGAGATTCATGGTTAAGGAACTAGGCAAATTGACCCCGTAACTTCGGAATAAGGGGTCCCCGCTGCAAGGCGGGGCGCAGAGAATAGGTCCAGGCAACTGTTTAACAAAAACACAGGGCTGTGCGAAATTGAGAGATGAAGTATACAGCCTGACACCTGCCCGGTGCCGGAAGGTTAAGAGGAGACGTCACGCAAGGAAGCGTTGAATTGAAGCCCCGGTAAACGGCGGCCGTAACTATAACGGTCCTAAGGTAGCGAAATTCCTTGTCGGGTAAGTTCCGACCTGCACGAATGG
>SFEL01000050.1 GCA_004557245.1 Clostridiales bacterium
AAATCGTCTGGAAGTTCAAGGACTTCCTCACTACATCAGAAGGAGAAGCCAAATGAAAGTATTTCTTTATATCCGCGTTGCCTGTGCGGATCAGCTTGCAGCAGCAAGCCAACGTGAAGAGCTGGAACGCTATGCGAAGGATGAAGGCTATGAGGTAGCTGCTGCGGTTGCGGCAGACGGCATCTCCGGCGTCCATACGGAAGGCATCATGAGCTTCCTGCTGAATGAAGCCCAGCGTCAGGGCATCGGCACGATCCTCACCCGCGACACCTCGCGGATCAGCCGGGACGTTTCCTCTTTCATGAGGTTTGAGCGAAAATTCAAGGAGAACGGCATCCGGTTCGAGTATCTGTCCAAGCCTGACAACGAGCTTCCGGTCACTCCAATGATGGAGGCGTTTGAGACGGCGTATAAGAAGCGTCGCACAAAGAACGGCAAAAGAGCATAGAGAAAACGCAAGCCGTTCACGGGTGGTTGTCCACCTATGAACGGCTTGTAAATTCTCAAAAATTTTTTAGTCCCTACTTGACACAAGAAGACCTCTCCCGTTTGGGGCGAAACACCATCGACACCGGCTACTACATCGAACAGTATTTCCGCATCCGTAATATCCGCTTTATTGCAGTCAATGAAAACTTCGATACCGTCGCCCCGGAGGACGCCCATTCCGGTATCATCATTCCGCTGCGGAACATGATAAACGAAGCCTACGCTTTGGACATCGGGCGCAAGATCAGGGCGCAGCAGCGGCAGGCCATGAAGGACGGCAAGTTCATCGGTGCGCGTACTCCCTACGGCTATTTGAAAGCGGAGGACGATTGCCACCAGCTTATCATCGACCCTGTTGCCGCCGTTGTCGTGCAGCGGATGTTCCGCTGGGCTTCCGAGGGCGCTGGCCTCAATACCATCGCCGTGCGGCTGAATGAGGAGGGCGTTCTCACCCCCAGCCACTACAAGAAGATGCAGGGAAAGATCACTCACGCAAATTTGCTCGGCAGCGGCAAGTGGCAGACCCGGACAGTCGGCGTCATTCTCCGCTCCGAGGTCTACACCGGAGATCTCGTTCAGGGCCAAACCAAAACCGTGGATCACCGGCAGGTCAATGCCGACGCCGAGGAATGGACGGTGGTGCGGGACACCCATGAGGCCATCATCAGCCGGGAACAGTTCGCGGCGGTGCAGGAAATTCTCAATCAGACCGCCAGCCGCGCCAAGGCGCGGCTGGTCAAAGCCTACACGCCGAATTTGTTCAAAGGCAAGGTGTTCTGCGCCCATTGCGGCGGCAGCCTGCACCGGCAGCGGAATATCCGCAAGAAGTCCGATGATGTGTACTTCTACCATTGTCTGAGCCAGAGCCGAATCAGCAAGGATGCCTGCCCCGGCGTGACCATCCGCGAGGATGCGCTGCTGGATATGCTGGCGGATATGCTTCAGGAAGCGCTCAACACCGCTTTGGGCGACTACCGCCTGTCGCTTGCGGAGCTGCCCCGGCAGGCCGCTGACCGCGCTGAGCTGCGGGAGAAGATCACCAGCCGCAAACAGGAAATCCAGCGGCTTCGCGGTATCGTGCGGAGCCTGTATGAAAACCTTGTGCAAGGCGTTCTCACCAAGGATGAATATTTCGACTACAAGGAAAAGTATGAAAGCCGCATTGCCGACCTCGCCGTGGAAATGGAACAGTTGGAGGACGGCCTGCGAACGATGGATGCTCAAGCAGAGCAGCACCAGGCGCTGGAACAGGATGCAGCACAGGTCAAGACCGACCGTACGCTGACCGGCGCACTCATCGAGCGGCTGATCGACCGCATTGAGGTATCCCACGACAAGCAGATCACGGTGCGCTATCGCTTTCAGAGCGAGTTTGAAACCTATGCGGAGGTGCTGGAACAATGCAGAAATATGTAATCGCCCTCTACATCCGCTTCTCCATTGAGGACTACAAGTACGACAGTCTGAGCATTGAAAATCAGAGCCTTGTTCTCCATGAATATGCGGCGTCCATGCCCGAAGCCCTGAACGCGGAGATCACGGAGTTCATCGACAACGGGTACAGCGGCACGAATTTCGAGCGCCCGCAGGTACAGAAGCTCATTGAGCTGGTGCGGGCCAATCAGATCGACTGCATCATTGTCAAGGATTTTTCCCGCTTCGGGCGAAACAGCATTGAAACCGGCTACTTCATCGAGCGCGTGTTCCCGCTGTTCCACACCCGCTTCATTTCCATCAGCGACGATTTTGACAGCAGCAAATTCAAGGGTGACACCGGCGGCATGGACGTAGCATTCAAGTATCTCATCAGCGAGTATTATAGCCGCGATATGTCCATCAAGACCAAGAGTGCTAAATACGCCAAGATGCAGCGCGGCGAGTATCAGAGCAAAATCTGTCCCTACGGCTACCGCAAAAGCGCCGATGGCAGAATGGAGCCTGACCCGGAGGCCGCTACGCCACCGCCATCACGCGGGAGCTGTTCCGCAGAAGCATCCCCACTCCCGGCCAGTACAAAGCGGCGCACGGCAATCACACCCACGATATTTCCCGCTGTCATGGCATCTGGAGTGCGTCCACCATTCTCCGCATTTTGGAGGACGAACGCTACACCGGCGTGTATGTGATCGGCAAGCGGGCGGTTCTCGAAGTAGGCGGCACCAGAAGCCGC
>SFEL01000051.1 GCA_004557245.1 Clostridiales bacterium
GGAGCGTGACACCGCCTACGGGCTGGAACAGGTTTACAGCGTGATTGACAGCCGATACCGCAGCCGCAGGCCGCTGATCGTCACCACCAACCTCACCTTGCAGGAAATCCAGAACCCAACCGACACCCCCCACGCCCGTATCTATGACCGATTGCTAGAAATGTGCGCCCCTGTCCGTTTTACGGGCGGGAACTTCCGCAAGGGCATGGCGCAGAGCAAGCTGGAAGAACTGAAAAAACTGATAAACGAGTGAAAGGAGCCGCCTATGACAGAAAAACAGCCAATCCGCACCCCTGACCGCCGCCCCGACTGCGTGACGGAAATCCGCATAGGGAACTCCGTCCTCGTGGTGTCCGGTTTTTTCAAGCAGGACAGCACCGAAACCGCCGCCGACAAAATGGAAAAGGTGCTGCAAGCCGAAGCCGCTACACAAAAACCGGCGATTTGACCGGGCATAAAGAAGCAGATTTGACACTTTTGCCGCTATACAGCCAGCCCCCGCCTGTGGTACAATGAAGCTACGGAATAGTGGGGCTGGCTGTCGGAAACGGAGGATTTTATGATAAGACAAGCCACCCAAAACCTAATCACCGCCCTTTATCCGAGATTGTCCAAAGACGATTTGCAGCAAGGCGAGAGTAATTCCATATCGAACCAGAAACGGATACTCGAAGCCTATGCAAAGCAGAATGGCTTTACCAACCTGCGCTGGTACACTGATGACGGTTATTCTGGGGCAAATTTCCAAAGACCCGGTTTTCAGGCTATGCTTGCGGACATTGAAGCCGGGAAAGTGGGAACAGTCATCGTCAAGGATATGTCGAGGTTGGGGCGTAATTACCTGCAAGTGGGATTTTACACAGAAATGCTTTTTCCGCAGAAAGGCGTCCGCTTTATCGCTGTCAATGACAATGTAGACAGCGAAAATGGCGGCATGGACAACGATTTTACCCCGCTGCGCAACTTATTTAACGAATGGCTGGTAAGAGATACCAGCAAGAAAATCCGGGCAGTAAAGAGGTCGAAAGGAATGAGTGGGAAACCTGTTACCAGCAAAGCCGTCTATGGCTATCTCATGGACGAAAATGAAAACTTCATCATAGACGAGGAAGCCGCCCCGGTGGTACGGCAGATTTATCAGCTCTGCCTTGCCGGGAACGGTCCGACCAAGATTGCCCGTATGCTGACCGAGCAGCAAATCCCCACGCCGGGGACGCTGGAATACCAGCGGACAGGCAGCACCCGCCGCTACCACCCCGGCTATGAGTGCAAATGGGCGACCAATACCGTTGTGCATATCCTTGAGAACAGGGAATATATGGGCTGTCTGGTAAACTTCAAGACGGAAAAGGTGTCCTACAAGGTCAAGCACAGCGTGGAAAATCCCATTGAGAAGCAGGCGATTTTCCCGAACCACCACGAACCTATCATTGACAGGGAAACATGGGAACGGGTGCAGGAACTCCGCAAGCAGCGCAAACGTCCCAACCGCTATGATGAAGTGGGGCTGTTCTCCGGGATTTTGTTCTGCGCCGACTGTGGGCGGGTGATGTACCAGCAGCGATACCAGACGGACAAGCGGAAACAGGACTGCTACATCTGCGGCAGCTACAAGAAGCGCACCGCCGATTGTACGGCGCACTTTATCCGCACCGACCTGTTGACGGCGGGTGTCCTCTCCAATCTCCGGCAGGTGACAGAATACGCCGCCAAACATGAAAGCCGCTTTGTGAAGCTGCTTATCCAGCAGAACGAGATTGGCGGCAAGCGAAAGACCGCCGCAGCCACCAAACAGCTTGAACAGACGCAGGAGCGCATTTCTGAAATCAGCCGTATCATCAAACGGTTGTATGAGGACAATGTGACGGGGAAAATCAGCGATGGGCGTTTCATGGAACTGTCACAGGACTATGAAGCCGAGCAAGCGGAACTGAAAGAGAAAGCCGCCGCCCTGCAAGCCGAACTGGACAAGTCGCAGGCGGCAACGGTCAACGCCGAGAAATTTATGGGGATTGTCCGCAAGCACCTTGCCTTTGAGGAACTGACCCCCACCCTCTTGCGGGAAATGATTGAGAAAATCGTTGTGCATGAGTGCAGCTATGACGAGAACGGCACCCGCAGGCAGGACATTGAGATTTATTACAGCTTTGTAGGCAGGATTGACCTGCCCGAAGCCTAACGCCCGACCTATCCGGCACAGTGCGCAGGTGCCGGATAGCAACGGCAAAATTTTTTACACTTCTATTACTTCTTTATCACACATCAGCAAAGTCTCAGGGCATCAAGCAGCTCATGGCTGGCGGCGGTGTGGTGCTGATCGGCACGACCCTCATCCCCCTGCTCTCCGGTTTGTTCGGCTAATCCACG
>SFEL01000052.1 GCA_004557245.1 Clostridiales bacterium
GAGCTTATCAAGGCTCTCGTACTCGCCAAGCATCTTCTGAACGCCATAGATCGGGCATTCGTAGTCGGTGATAAACCACTCTTCGTAGGGCTGACCGAACTCATCCTGCTTGCCGATCCCGATACGCTCAAAGACCTTCTGCATCTCTTCTTCGGTGGTGGGGAGCTTCACCCACTCACCGACCAGCATACCCTCATTGTACTTGCCAAGGTTCGTGACGAAGGCTTCAAAATCACCGTCTAATACGGGCATAGGCATCCTCCTTTCAGTCATCCACCATGCCGTCCGGCATGATATACAGTTCCTCAAACTCCGCGTCGGTCATGGCTTCGAGCTTCCGGACGGTCTTATACATCAGCTCCGCAATCTCACCGTCCATGTCGTTCAGGGTGACGCTCTTCATATCGTCGATCAGCCGCTTCCGGCTGGACGTGTTGAAGCAGCACATCAGGTTGAGTTCTTCTACGGTAAAGTTTTTCATATCAGAGTACCATATCCTTTCCTTTCGATTTCTGCGGTTTCGGCGTGTGGGTCGGCTGTGCCTTCTGTGCGGATTTCAGTTTGTCACGGATGGATTCACGGGCAGCGGGCTTCTTCGGGATGGTGTCGTAGATGGCAGTTCCGGCATCCTCCACATAGGCGCGGACATACTGGATGCTCTCAGAAAAGCGGATGGGGCGGTTCTTGTCCTCGATGTTGGTCAGCCGGACTTCATCAGCGGCAAAATCAACCGCGTCGATTCTGCACTTGATGCCGTCCACATTCAGCGTTGCGCCGACAGGAATGTAATCTGCGGATTTGAGTTCCTTGAAGGTTTCGCCGTCCTTGCTGAGAAAGACATCTGCACCGGACTTCCAGAGCTTGTGAGAACCGGCTACCCACGCACTTTCACGGAAGCCAGTGACCGGCATGGAAGGCTTACCGCGCACCTTCTTTTCAAGGAGCTTTGTGCCGAGCAAGGGCGCGGCTTTTTCCGCGTCCTTGCCGTACAGCTCAAAATAGCCATTCTGGGCAAAGCAAACCAGCGCGTCGGGATGCGCCTTTTTGACCGCTTCGTACTTGCGGAGTTCTGCAACGGGCAGAGAGGCAAGCCCCTCCGTCCTCTCCGCCTCCGGCAGTCTGTTACGACGAGTTTTCTGCTGGGACAGCACTTCCGCCAGAGCATCCGCGTCCTTCGGGAGCGTCCGGTGGGCTTGTACGCCGCCATGCTCACCGACCAGAGCCATTGCTGCATCGAAGCTGCTACGGCAGGGTGCGTCCAGCACAAAGCCATCTGCAAAGGTCAGCCGGTCGTGATCCGGCGCAACCGAGTTCTGCGCTACGTTTGCCGCCTGTTCCCGGTAGTTGATCTCAAAGACATCTCCGAAGACCTTGCCGCGCTTAACGGCTTTCGGGACAATGACACGAGCAATGCACTCGTCGTAGGTCTGTTCCGCATAAAAACGGAAGGTGTTGTGATCTCGCGTTCCCTGAATAAAGACCTGATTTTCATTGAGGCAGTGCGTCCCATGCGGACGGCAGAACCACATCAGCGTCCTGTCTTCGGGATTCTGGCTTTCGGCGGCGCGGCGGATGATGCGCTTGTCGATGTCGAAGTCTTCCTTGTAGCTGTCTACATGACTGTCCACGAGCTTCTGAAGCTCCGCGATAATGTCAACGTCTGTGTATTTCTTCATGCGTCTCCTTTCTCACAACTCCATGTCGTGTGTTTTGGATTTGACCGGGGATTTCTTCTCCGGCTGTGTTTTTGCGGCAGCTTTGAGCTGATCGCGGATGGAGGGCTTTTCCTGCTCCTGCTTGACATATTCCAGCGTCGGCACCAGCTCACGGTAACAGCCCTGTGTTTTCCGCGCCGCATGACGGCGATGGATTTTGAACAGCGGCTCACCGTTCTGCGTGACCGTGTTACCCTCGATTCTAACGCCGTTCCGCGCCAGCAGATTGAAGGAGTGATTGGAGGAGCGATAGGTTGCCCTCATGCCGTCGTTGTGATAGGCGATCTGCCCCTTGAGCGTGTCCATGACGGCGGCTTTGATCTCCTTCTCTTCGGCAGTCAGTCGGTGTGCCTTCGGTGCTTCCTCCGGCAAGGGGGCAAAGGGAGACTTGACCTCCACAGTTTTTACCTCAATAGAGGTAATCTCATCGTTCTCCCATGCAACGACCTCCGGGTCTCTTTCCGTTGCCTTCTCAGAAGTGACATCCTTTTGAGCTTCGGTCTGCTGACGAAACGCATCGACGAAAAGGGCGGTCAGTCCGGGATTGGGTTTATCCACAAGGAAGCGGGAGGCGTTTTCGGGGCAGACATCAACGGTCTTCGCCCATTCCTTGAGGGGCTGGGGAATGCGC
>SFEL01000027.1 GCA_004557245.1 Clostridiales bacterium
CTCTTGAGTTTAAATCCTGATGTCACTTCCGTGACCTCATTTCCTTACTTGAATTCTGGCCTCGATGATCTCTCATCTCTTGACCTCTGCGATATCCTTCTTGCCTATATCGCTCGGTCGCTTTCAAAAAAATCGCGTTTCTTCGTCTCTTGCACTATATAGTTTTCAAGGTGCGCTTGCCGGTTTTACTCGGAACGTGTTATAGTTTAGCAAAAAAAGCCGCCCGACACAATTTCTCATTCAGCTATTTTCAGCTTAATTTCGTCATATTTAAGTTTTAAAGCAAACATTTTGGCATTTATCAATCTAAATTAAGAAATTACTCCGTTTTTCTTTCAAATTCATATCAATCCATTTAATATATGATTTTGCGTCACATTTTATCTGATATTCATGTATCATAAAAGGGACGCGATGGCTCGCGTCCCATATGGCATTTCGAATAATTATATTTAGTTGTGTTTTATGCCGTTGGCGCTGTCGTGGTCTCTGCCTCCGGAACCGGGGTTTCAGCGGCCTCTCCCGCGTTGCCGCTCTGCTTCCTGAACCTCTCAGAAGGTGGATTCACCTGCTTCAGGAAAAAATACAGCCGTGCGGAGTCATCCGTGGGGTCGTGCTCGTCGCCCGATGTATATATGGTAAGGAACTGATCCTCCGTTGTCACCTCTACGCCAAAATCATACTGGCTGTTTTTCAGCTGGGTATCTATCCACTTCTGGACATCTTCCTCGTCCGCAGGCACGTATTCCATAATGCCGGTCTTTTCGTTCTTCTTGGGGTACCAGGTATTATAATTCACCTGTCCCTTGTCGCCGCCGGCCTCGTACATGGCCCACACTTCCCATTGGGCCTCTATGTCGCATATGGCGATATCCCATATGCGCCCCTCGGGCTTGCTGAAATCCGGCAGCACGGTGGGGTCAAGCTCCGCGTTGCACTGCTTATAGGCGCAATGGGTCTTGCCGAGATTCACTTCCTGTATATGGTGCAGCTCATGGAACAGGGTGCGGCTGGTGCGTGCGTTTGCCGCCGCTATAACCAGATTCTGCTGCGTATTAAAGAATTCATAGGAGGCCATGTTGAAATGGGAATACACAGACCCTACGCCGTTCTTCTCCATATTTATATCATGGTCGGCATAGAACCACCAGTCTCTGCCATATAGTATAGGATAATCTATGTTTGTACCCGGGATACATATATAGCCTACCACGTCGTTATTTTTGTCTTTTGCCTCTATCAGCCTTGACTCATAGGGAAATACATACGGCTCCTCTGTCTCCTCCGGGACAGGCGTAGGAGTAACTACAGGAGTAGGATCGGGAGTAGCCTCAGGGCTCTCCGTAGCCTCCGCCTGAGGCTTATCCACAGGCTGCTGTTGACAGCCCACAGATAGCAGCACGGCCAGCGCAACGGCTAATACGGCAATTCGCTTCATGGGTAAATTTTACCTCTCACCAATAAATTCGCAAACAGGGGGAACGCCTATTTTCGCGTACCCCCCGTAAATTCAGCAGTTCGTCCCCCTTATGCGGCAGGGGTAGTTTCCGTAGCAGCCGCCGTTCCGCCGAACTTAGTTGAAGCTGGGTTGACCTGCCTGAGGAAGAAATACAGGCGGGACTGGGCGTCACTGGAGTCGTGATTGTCGCCGCAGGTGTAGATGGTCATGAACTGGTCGGAGGTGCTGGGGGTAATGCCGAGGTTTACCTCGCTGCGCTCAAGCTGCTTGTTTATCCATTCCTGAACAAAGGCTGTGTCGGGCTTCTTAAAGGTATACTTTACGTCCTTGTTGTCGTAGGGCCACCAGGTGTTGTAGTACAGGGTGCTGCCCGGCTCGTTCTTCTTTACCTCATAGAATGCCCATACCTCCCACTGCGCGTCTATGCCGTCAACGGAGATGTCCCAAGTGCGTCCCTCGGGGGTCATGAGGTTGGGCAGTGTGCCGGAATCCAATGTTACGGGGCAGGTACGGCCTTTCTCGTCGTAGCCGCAGTTGGTCTTGCCCTCGTTTACGGACTGTATGTGGTGCAGCTCATGGAAGAAGCCGTTTTCATAGTTGCCCTTGGAATAGGCAACGCGGTTATTGTGGGCGGTCACTATCAGGTTCTGGCCCACGCCGGCTGCGTCCGCGCTGGCCACGTTAAAGTGCATATATACGGAGCCAAGCTCGCTTTTCTTCTTGCTGCTGTCCATATTATAATAGCCCAGCTTTCCGGTGGTATCGAACATTATGGGGTAGTTAATATTCGTTCCCTGTATCTTTATCCAGCCCACGGTCTCATCGTTTTTGGCCTTCTGAGCCGCTATATCCTCAGTGTAGGGGGATACATATGCCGGCGCGGGGGTTTCCGCGGGAGTCTCGGGGGTGGGAGCGGGGGTTACAACCGCCTCCGGTGTATTGGGTACTATGACATCTATTACCTGGTTTTCCTCCTGCTTGGAGCAGCCTACGGCCAAAAGGCAGATGGCAGTCATCACAAGGGCAATGAACTTCTTCATTATGCTTTTATCCTCCTGTAAGGCCAAATTGGCCCATGTTTTTTTGTTACGTACTAAAATAATAACACATAATGCACATATGCGCAAAGGCCCACGGGTTATTTTCATAATATGTTCATAGTTGTTCCGTATCTTTTACTCCCCCGCCGCCGTCATTGTATTCTGGCTCTTTGCCCATGACGCCCTCCACCATTTGGGGAAATTAACTTTTTTCTCTTTTGCCATATCATGCCCCGTAAGCAAAGGGCTGTCTTCCTGTTTTACTTGTCGATGGGCTTCATCGTGGGGAACAGCAGCACGTCGCGTATGGTGGGGCTGTCGGTAAGCAGCATCACAAGGCGGTCTATTCCCAGGCCTATGCCGCCCGTGGGGGGCATGCCGTACTCCAGAGCGGTACAGAAGGTCTCGTCTATCATCATGGCCTCGTCGTCGCCCTTGGCGCGCTCCATGGCCTGCTGTATGAAGCGGCCCCGCTGATCGATGGGGTCGTTCAGCTCGGAGAAGGCGTTGGCGTACTCGTGGCCGGCGATGAACAGCTCAAAGCGCTCGGTAAGCCGCGGGTCGTCGGGCTTGCGCTTGGACAGGGGGGATATTTCCACCGGATAGTCTATGACGAAGGTGGGCTGGATAAGGGTATCCTCCACAAACGCGTCGAACACCATAGGCAGTATCTTGCCCGCAGTAGCGGTCTTGTCCTCTACCTCTACGCCAAGGCGCTTTGCCTCGGCGCGGGCCTGTTCATCGGTCAGGCTCATAAAGTCCACGCCGGTCTTTTCCCTTACGGCGTCGTTCATGGTAACCCTCTTAAAGGGAGCGGTAAGGTCTATCTCGCTGCCCTGATAGGTTATCTTTGTCCTGCCGCCGTTTACCGCCTTGCAGCAATGGTCTATGACGCCCTCGGCAAGCTCCATCATGCCCTTGTAGTCGGTGTATGCCTGATACAGCTCAATGGTTGTAAACTCGGGGTTATGGGTAGCATCCATGCCCTCGTTGCGGAATATGCGGCCTATCTCATATACCCTCTCAAGGCCTCCCACTATGCACATCTTCAGATGCAGCTCGGTAGCTATACGCATGTACATATCTATATCCAGCGTATTGTGGTGGGTTATAAAGGGCCGCGCGGAGGCGCCGGAAGCGGTAGTATTGAGTACGGGGGTCTCCACCTCTATAAAGCCCCTGCTGTTGAGCCAGCTGCGCATCTCGGATATTATTACGCTGCGCTTTACGAAGGTATCGCGCACCTCGGGGTTTACGATAAGGTCTACGAAGCGCTGGCGGTAGCGAAGCTCCGGATCCTTGAGGCCATGGAACTTCTCGGGCAACGGCCTGAGGGACTTGCTCAAAAGCTCCACCCTCTCGGCGTGTATGGATATCTCGCCGGTGCGAGTCTTGAATACCCTGCCCACTACGCCGATAATATCCCCTATGTCCAGGGTCTTGAACTGGGCGTAGCTTTCCTCGCCTATGTCGTCCCTCTTGACGTATATCTGTATGTCGCCCTTATAGTCCAATATGTGGGCAAAGCTGGCCTTGCCCATAATGCGCTTGGACATCATTCTGCCCGCCACGCTGACGGTCTTATCCTCAAAGGAATCGTAATCCGAGGTTATGTCTGTGCTGTAAAACTGCTGGTCGTAGCGCACCTTTCTGAATGGATCCTGACCTGCGTCCTGAAGTGCCTTCAGCTTGTCCCGGCGTATCTGCAAAAGCTCCGAAAGCTCCGCCTCCGTCATTTCCTTTTCCGGCTCCACATTGGGGTTCTGTGTCTTTTCTTCCATAGATTCCTCTTTATCCTTATTACTTGCTTATGTTCAGTATTTCAAACTCTGCCGGGCCGCCGGGGGTCTGAATGGAGACCGTCTCATGGAGCTTATGCCCAAGCAGGCCCTTGCCCACGGGGGATTCGTTGGATATGCGCTTCTCCATGGGGTTTGCTTCCGCGCTGCCCACTATCTGGAAGGTCATCTCCTGATTGAGGGTCTTGTTCTTCACGGTTATGGTGTTGCCGACGTTTACGACGTCGGTATTGATGTTGTCCTCGTCGATTATGACCACGTTGCGCAGCATGGCCTCTATTTCCACTATTTCGTACTCCATGCGGGCCTGCTCGATCTTGGCCGCATCGTACTCCGCGTTTTCGGACAGGTCGCCGAAGGAACGGGCTATTTTTATCTGCTCCGCTATCTCAGTGCGGCCCGTGGTTTTAAGGTACTCCAACCGCTTCTCGTATTTCTCAACGCCTTCTTTGGTAAGACGAACTTCTGCCATTACTTTTCCCTCCTTAACATAGGTAAAATAATTATATGTGCGCCGTTCCCCTTTGTCAAGGAAAGCGGTCTGTTTTCGGGAAAAAACGGGCAGGTATCACACTTTGTTCATTTGCGCCGCGCCCTGCCGTGTGCTATTATATGATAGGGATTGAATGTGTAATTATTCCCGGTATCGCCAGGGGCTTTGACCCCTGACTTCAAATGCGCAACAAGGAGCTTTGATAATGCCTAAGAATCAATACGCCATCGCCCGGCGCTCAATATGGTATCTTCTCAGGACGCTGCTGGTCATAGCCCTAATTGTAGTTCTGTGCCTTACCGCCTTCGTCACCGCCATGCACATAAGCAACATATACATTCTGGTCACGGAGGGCCTTGAGCTGCGTGCGGGGTACATTTTGCAGGGGGGTGAGATAGCGCCGCTGACGGAATACTTTACCGAGAACTTCATAGCCCAGGACCCGGCGCTGTACGCCGGCACCTACTCCAACTTCAACGTCACCAACTTCATATATAAAATAGAAGTGAAGAGCCTCCTGACCCTGCCCGGCGACAGCACCGCCACCGTCAAGGTATACGAAAAGATGCTATCCGTTTCCGGCTCCCCTATGGAGGGTACAGACCCCGAGGCACAGCTGCCCCAGTGGATACCCGCCACATACAATGTAAAGCTCAGGAAGATCAAGGGCCGCTGGTACATAAGCGACATGATACTGCTCAAGCAGAATCCCGCCGAAAAGCCCCTGCCTACGCCGGATTATTCGCAGTTGAATACCCCTGAGCCATAGTTTGGAATAATGAAGCTTTCCCTTTTTAAAACCGAATTTCCCATCATGCTGGCCCCCATGGCGGGGTTCACCGACATGACCTACCGCTCCATCTGCCGGGATCACGGCTGCGATTTCACCTTCACCGAAATGATATCCGCCAAGGGTCTGAAGTACGGCGGCAAGAGCGCCGACCTCATGGACACCGCCCCCAACGAGCGTCCCTGCGGCATACAGCTTTTCGGCCGTGACCCCGACATAATGGCCGAAATGGCCCGCCGCATCTGCGGCGAGAACAAGGGCGAGCTGGCCCTCATAGACATCAACATGGGCTGCCCCGCCCCCAAGATAACCGGCAACGGCGAAGGCAGCGCCCTGATGAAGGAGCCCGGCGTGGCTGCAAGGGTGATAGAGGACGTGGTCAAGGCATCGGACCTGCCCGTATCAGTAAAATTCCGCAAGGGCTGGGACAGCGGCCACGTCAACTGTGTGGATTTTGCCCGCATGGCCGAGGCCTCCGGCGCAGCCTTTGTGACCATACACGGCCGCACCCGCGATCAGATGTACTCAGGCGCTGCGGACTGGGAGGTTATAGCTGAGGCCAAGGCAGCCCTCTCTATCCCCGTAATAGGCAACGGCGACGTGACGGGCGGCAGATCCGCCATAGCTATGCGGGATTACACCGGCTGCGACGGCATTATGATAGCCCGGGGCGCGCTGGGCAACCCTTACGTTTTCCAAGAGGTAAAGGCAGCCTTTGCAGGCGTTCCCTACACTCCTCCCTCCAACGCCGAGCGTCTCGACCTTGCCATCGCCCACGTCAGAGGGCTTGCGGCCCACAAGGGCCCCCACGGCGTAATAGAGATGCGCAAGCACATAGCCTACTATGTCCGGGGCATGAAGGGCGCCTCCGTCTTCCGCACCGCGGCGACGCTTGCGCCGACCGCGGAGGCGCTGATAGGGATGATAGAGGAATACAAGAGCAGCTTAGAATAGCAAAAAGCCGGACGCTGATCCGGCTTTTATCTTTGAGCTTATGCGGTCAAGCTTACTTGATCTCGCAGGTAGCGCCAACTTCCTTGAAGGCGGCGGCGATCTTCTCGGCGTCTTCCTTGGAGATGCCTTCCTTGACGGCCTTGGGGGCGTTGTCTACGACTTCCTTGGCTTCCTTCAGGCCCAGGCCGGTCTGCTCGCGGACGACCTTGATGACCTTGATCTTCTCGGGGCCGACTTCCTTCAGGATTACGTCGAACTCGGTCTTCTCTTCAACTGCCTCAGCGGCGGCGGCGGGGCCGGCTACTGCAACGGCGGTGGCGGCGGCGGATACGCCGAACTCCTCTTCAAGAGCCTTTACCAGGTCGGCCAGCTCCAGAACGGTCATGGCTTTGATATCTTCAATAAACTGTTCCTTGTTAAACATTGTTTGATCCTCCTGTTAATATTTTGTATTTTGTCAGGCTGCGATTACTCGGCAGCGTTCTCGCCCTTCTTGGCGATCTGGTCCAGCACGATGGCAAGGCCGGAAATGGGGGACATCATGCTGCCAAGCATTCTGGAGAGCAGCACCTCGCGGGAGGGCAGGTCGGCCAGAGTGTTGACTGCTGCGGCATCGGATACGGTACCGTTGATGATACCGCCCATGATCTCGCACTTCTTGTACTTCTTGATTGCGTCTTTTAATACCTTGGCAGGGGCGACGGGATCTTCGTGACCGAACGCGAAGGCGTTGGGGCCTTTCAGCATGGTGTGGAAGCTGTCGTCGATACCGGCGGCGCGGGCGGCGCGGGAAACTATGTGGTTCTTGAGAACGACGTATTCAACGCCTGCCTTGCGCATATCGCTGCGAAGATTGGTTACTTCTTCCGCATTGAGTCCGCGGTAATCGAAAACTATTACAGACTGGGCGTTGGCGATCTTCTTGCTGATTTCCTCGACCTGCGCAGCCTTTGCCTGAATGTTCTGAGCATTTGCCATGGTTTCACCTCCTATAAAAATTAAATCCTTTGCCAAAAGACAAAGGACGAAACCTGCATGTGACGCACGATGCTGTATTTCATCACCTCGGCAGGATTTACGCTTTCGCTACCGGCTGTCTTTGGCAATACTTTTTTTGATTTCCGCAGGATAGTCTATCAGACTACCCTGCGATTGTCAAGCTTTTTAGCCCAATTCCCTATCAGAACTTGAGGGCGTTGAACTTTACGCCGGGGCCCATGGTAGTGGACACTACCAGGCTCTTGATGTAGGTGCCCTTGGCGGCGGCGGGCTTAGCCTTGATGATGGCGTCCATCAGGGTGTTCAGGTTCTCTTCCAGCTTGTCTACGCCGAAGGAAACCTTGCCTACGGGAACGTGTACGATAGAGGTCTTATCTACGCGATACTCCACCTTACCGGCTTTGATCTCGTGGATCGCCTTGGTGACGTCCATGGTGACGGTGCCGCTCTTGGGGTTGGGCATGAGGCCCTTGGGGCCCAATACGCGGGCGATGCGGCCAACTACGCCCATCATGTCCGGGGTAGCTACGCAAACATCGAAATCAAACCAGTTTTCGGTCTGGATCTTCTTTACCAGATCCTCGTCGCCTACATAATCAGCGCCGGCTTCCTGTGCTTCCTTGGCCTTGTCGCCCTTGGCGAAAACCAGAACGCGAACCTTCTTGCCGGTACCGTGGGGCAGAACCACGGCTCCGCGGACCTGCTGGTCAGCGTGGCGGGGGTCTACGCCCAGGCGGGCGGATACTTCGATGGTCTCGTCAAACTTTGCCTTGGCGGTGGCGAGTACGGCCTCCAGGCCCTCCCGGGGATCGTACAGCTTCTGCTTATCGAAGGACTTTACGCTATCCTGATATTTCTTTCCGTGCTTCATTTTGAATAGCCTCCTTCTTAGTCTACCACTACTACGCCCATGCTGCGGGCGGTGCCTGCTACCATGCTCATGGCCGCCTCTACGCTTGCAGCGTTAAGGTCGGGCATCTTGAGCTCGGCGATCTCCTTGACCTGAGCCTTGGTGATCTTTGCAACCTTTTCCTTATTGGGCTTGCCGGAAGCGGTCTCGATTCCGCAGGCCTTCTTGATAAGAACGGCGGCAGGGGGGGTCTTGGTGATGAAGGTGAAGGAGCGATCCTGATAGACGGTAATGACTACAGGGATAATGAGGCCTGCCTGCTTGGCAGTTTTCTCGTTGAACTCCTTGCAGAAGCCCATGATGTTCACGCCGTGCTGGCCCAGAGCAGGACCTACTGGCGGAGCGGGTGTTGCCTTGCCGGCGGGGATCTGCAGCTTTACGTAGCCGGTGATCTTCTTTGCCATTGTGTAAGTTTCCTCCTATATATTGTGGTGCGAGCGGCTGGCCATGGCGCGGCCTGCCTCCCACTTATGCAAGCGCAGATACGCATACATACAAATTGGGTCGTTGGGGGCTTGCCCCTTAATTCTTGCGAAATCTATATTTTTTGGACTGCGATATAATCCAGCTCCAGCATGTTCTCCTTGCCGAACATGAGCACGGCAAGCTTTACCTTCTGATTCTCGGGGTCCAGTGCCTTGACCGTACCCACGAAATTCTCGAAGGGGCCGGAGGTGATACGTACGTTTTCGCCCACCGCCACGTCCAGCTTCAGGGCAATGCGTTCAACGCCCATCGCCGTCACTTCTTCGTCTGTAAGGGGTATCGGTTTGGATCCGGGGCCTACGAATCCCGTTACGCCGCGGGTATTGCGGACGACATACCAGGTCTTGTCATTCATGAACATCTTCACCATGACATAGCCGGGGTAAGTCTTGCGCTTGGTTACCTTGCGCTTGCCGTCCTCCCTGATCTCAACCACCTCTTCGGTGGGGTATTTGACCTCGAGTATCATATCCTGGAGGTTGCGGTTCTTAACGGTTTTTTCGAGGTCGGTCTTCACCTTCTCCTCGTAGCCTGAATAGGTATGCGCAACATACCACTTTGCTTCCTCGGACATACTCTCTCCTTAAATTAACGTTTCCTGAATTACAGGCTTACAAGCAGGCCGAGGCCCTCGCCGAATACCAGATCCAGCGCGTAGATCACTACCGCCATCAGCAGGATAAAGGCAATAACAGTAAGCGTATAGGAAACAAGCTCTTTCTTGGTGGGCCAGGAAAGCTTCTTCACTTCGCCGGACACTTCCTTGAAGAACTGTCCGAAGCGGCCGGTCTTCTTCTCCTTATTTTCGTTTGCCATGCTGGTAACTCCTTAAAAATTACTTGGCTTCCTTGTGCAGGGTGTGCTTGCGGCAGAAGCGGCAATACTTCATGAACTCGATACGATCGGGATCGTTCTTCTTGTTCTTGAAGGTGTTGTAGTTTCTCTGCTTGCATTCGGTGCAGGCCAGGGTGATCTTAACGCGCATTTTTTCTTCCTCCTGAGGATTTAACGCAGGACGTGATCTGCGCCCTGACGCTACTATTTTTTCATACCTAAATAAACCCCCACAATGGGGGATACCTTTAGTAATCTACCACAAGTCAAGGGCTCTGTCAATGAAAAATTCGTTTATTTGCGGGAGTTTTTTTATATTAAAAAGGGCTCTTGTGGTATATATAAGCGTGTGTGCGTATATGTTGTGGTCGCTATTCCTTCCTCACCCTCACCCAGTATCCGCTGCCGTCCCTTGCCCTCAAAAACCTGTCAAACCCCTTGGGTCTCCTTCCGGGGCGGTACTCTCCCGGCAGGGCGTGTATACGGTATGTGGCTCCCTGCATCCGGGCCTCCCCTTGGAGATAATACCTGTCCGTGCCCGGGTAGCTTATCCGCTTCCACCGGGAAAACGGGAAGGCCTCCGGAAATGGGTTTACGGCATCCTCGTTCCTGTCCGCCGGTTCCTCCTTAGGCGGCGCGGACTGCCTGCCCATATCCTGGGGGAAAAGCTCCGCCGCCTTTTGCAGTATTTCCAGCAGCGCCTGGCTCTGGGGCGGCCGCTGTCTGGGCTGCTGCGGCTGAGACTGCCCCCCGCAAATCTGCCGCTCAGGCGCGGAGGGCTTCTCCGCCGGCCGTTCCTTATCCTGCCGGGGCTTCTCCGGTACCGGCGATCGCAGCATTATCTCCGCCCTTGCCCGCTCCATCAGCTCTTTCCTGCCTGCAAAGCCGCCCGTAAGCAGCACCGTCCCGTTTTTTACCGCCATTGCCCCCACCGGTATAAAGGGAGGCCTTCCTCCCCTGCAGGAATTTCCCTCGCCGTCGAACAGCCACAGCTCCCCGGGCCCGCCGTACTTTACCGCCGCGCCGGACCTGTCTCCATTTATCTCAAGCAGCGCCTTGCCCGCCCTGCCCGTCATAACCATGAGCCTCTTCATACGCATACTCCCCGGGTACAGTATTTCTATTGGTATTAAAATATGATATAATTTTAAAAATTAGTAGAGACAAAGGAGCTAATATGCGCCCGCTCAAAATAGCCGCAGCCGTGGTTTGCTGGCTGCTCATAATACTGGCCATACTCTTCACCGTGCTGGATATACAGCTTTCGCCGGAGTCCGGCGCGCAGCAGCGGTTTCTGCGCTTTTATTACGAATACGGCACAGAGGAGAGGTTCGGCATAGAGCCCAAGCAATGCGCCGCCGCCCTCATGGCCATGATACAGTACATGCGGGGGCATCGGGACTCCATACAGATAACCGTTAGCGAATACGGCTCTGCGGTGGAGATGTTCAACCGGCAGGAGATAGACCACATGGTGGACGTAAAAAACCTCTATCAGTCCTTCCGTCTCAGCCAGCCCGCCGCTGTGGCCGCCTTTGTCATGGTGCTGCTGCTCTCCCTTTCCGAAAGGAGGAAGGGCCGGGGCAGTATAACCTTAAGGTCGCTGGCCGTGGCCGTCATAATATTCTTTATTATATTGGGCGCCCTTGGCATATGGGCGTATACCGACTTCACCGCCTTCTGGACAGCCTTCCACCACCTGTTCTTCACAAACGACCTGTGGCTCATGGACCCGGCGGTATGCCGCATGATACGCATTTGCCCCGAGAGCCTCTTTGCAGGTATGGCGGGCAGCATGGCCGCGTGGTCTGCGGGGCTGATACTCGCCGCCTCTCTGCTCCTGGCAGCCATTGAAAAGGCGCTCGCCAAAAAACACAAAGCGAAATAAGGATATAAGATATGAATTACAACGAATCCGCCCGACTGGGTCTTGAAAGGTATCAAAAGGACAGGGACGCACTGCTCCTGGCCATAGAAAGCTCCTGTGACGAAACTGCCGCAAGCGTCCTGCGCGGCCCTCGGGAGGTAGTCTCCATGAGCGTTTATACCCAGATACCGCTACACCGCAGGTTCGGCGGCGTGGTACCTGAGCTGGCCTCCAGGAGCCACGTGGAGAAGGTTGGATCCGTAGTTGCAGACGCGCTGGAAAAGGCCGGCATCACGCTGGACGATATCTCCGCCATAGCCGTCACCTCCGGCCCGGGCCTTGTGGGCGCGCTGCTGGTGGGCGTAAGCTATGGGAAAGGGCTGGCCTTCGCCAAGGGGCTTCCTCTCATAGGGGTGAACCACCTTGGCGGACACATCGCCGCCAACTACCTCACCTATCCAGACCTTGAGCCCCCCTTCATATGTCTCGTAGCCTCAGGCGGTCACAGCCATATAATAGAAGTGCTGGATTACGACAGGTTCAGGCTTCTGGGCCATACCCGGGACGACGCTGCGGGCGAGGCCTTCGACAAGGTGGCCAGGGCTCTGGGCCTGCCATATCCCGGCGGCCCCGAGCTGGAGAAGCTTGCCCTTACGGGCGACCCAAAGAAATACCCCTTCCACTCCGCCCTTAACCATTCCGCGGAGGAGGCGGACTTCAGCTTTTCCGGCATTAAGACCGCCGTTGTGAACCTTATGCACAACGCCGCTCAGAAGGGCGAGACCCTCTCAAAGGCGGACATTGCGGCCTCCTTCCAGCGGGCCGTATGCGATACCCTTACCCTCAAGGCGGTACACGCCGCAAAGGAGCATGGCTTTAATACCCTTGCGCTTGCAGGGGGCGTATCCGCAAACAGAGCTCTCCGGAGTTCTTTGGCGCGGGCATGCGAAGAGCAGGGCATACGCTTCTGCTGCCCGGATTTCAGGTACTGCACGGACAACGCTGCCATGATAGCCTGCGCCGGGCATTACGCCCTCATGGCAGGCCAGCTTTCGGGCCTGGATCTGAACGCCGCGCCCGATCTGGAGCTGGTGTAGTTTACGGCGCAGCTGTACCCGCTATGACCCCAAGCGCATCTTCTATCAGGCTGAAGAGCGAGCTGAGCACCGCAAGCTCCTCCGCCGTGTATTCCCCGGCGATGGCATTGTCACAGCTTACGGCAATAAGGTTAAGCTCTTTTCCACGCTCTATCCTGTTTTTGTCTTCCTCTCTCATGCTATACTATATGCAGCCGGGGGACGGTAAGTTTTTTTACAATTAAAAAAACTTTGTGCCGCCTAATCATATTGACAAAAATGCACTGCTGAATTAGAATAGTAATGCTATACTGCTAAGTAGTATGGTAAAGGTTGGTCATGCGCTGCGCTATGCGGGTGTAGCTCAGTGGCAGAGCGTCGGCTTCCCAAGCCGATAATGTGGGTTCGATTCCCATCACCCGCTCCAAAAGCCTCCCGGGCTTGCCTCCGGGAAATCAACAAAAGGACAAATTTTTAGGAGGAAAAGATTCAAATGGCAAAGGCAAAATTTGAACGCACTAAGCCCCATGTCAACATCGGCACCATAGGTCACGTAGACCATGGCAAGACCACCCT